>NZ_CM001024.1:2444341-2479140 GCF_000160775.2 Aeromicrobium marinum DSM 15272
GGAGTCGTTCTTCGGCTCGATGCAGATCGAACTGCTCGACCGCCGGAACTGGTCAACCCGCGCCGAGCTGGCCAACGGGATCTTCGAGTGGATCGAAGCGTTCTACAACCCGACCCGCCGCCACTCGAGCCTGGACTACCTCAGCCCAATCGAGTACGAAACCCTTCACACCGCCACCGACCAAGCGGCATGATCAACACACAAGAACCGTCCGGGAAACCCGGGACAGGTCAGTGGTGGTCTCCTCGAAGCCGGGCAGGGGACCGATCTTGAGTCGGCGGACCGAACCGACGCCGTTGCGTGAGGTGTCGCCGTCGCGGACCCGGGTGACGGTCGCGCCGAAGACCGGACCGAGGTTCTCGTGCTCGCCGAGCGCCTCGAACACGACCTCGGGCGGGGACTCGAAGTCCATGACGACGTGAACGCGCTGCGGAGCAGCCATGGTGCACCTCCTGTGTGGGTGCCTCATCCAACCGCACCGACGGGCTCGACGGCCAACGGGGCGCCCCGGCGCAGCCTCCCGGCGTCAGGACTCGGCGCCCCGCAAGGCCTTGGAGGTGAAGTAGGTGACTTCGCCGGACTCGTCCTCGACACCGAAGACGAACTGACCCGACGGCGTCGGGGCGACGTCGATGACGATGCCCTGCGACCGCGGGGTGATGACACGTTCGCCAGGCTTGAACATCGCCGCGCTCATGAGGGTGTCACGGCCCGCACGCGGTTGTTGCGCGGCTGGTGTTCGAGCTCGGCGAGCCCCAACGCCTCCAGCAGCGGCGGGAGGTACATCCCGAACCGGCCCCGGTACCCCTTGCGCTGCCCGTACCACCCGCCGACCGGGTTGCCCGGCGACCGACCCCACGCCTCCACGGTGTCGTCAGCAGGCTCCTTCTTCTCGTCCGCGGCGCCGAGCAGCACCCAGTCGCCACGCCGCACGAGCTCGGCATGCAGGTCCTCGACGGCTCGGGCGAGGTAGGTGAGCCGGGTCGAGCCGACCTGGCAGACCAGCAGGGCAGGATCGTTCTCGTCGTCGCGGTACAGGGAGTACTGCGCCGAGAGGGGCGCCGTCCTCAGGAGCCAGGGATCCTCGGCCGTCCCGGATCCCGACCAGTGGTCATCCGTCATGAGCTCGTCCTCCCACCTCGTCCGGTCGCGCGCCGGGCATGGATCCGATCATGCCATCGTCAGCGGCTGCCCGTCCCCGCTGATCTACCGGGACCTCGGCACCCCGGACACCCGACGCAGCAGCGCATCCAGAGCAGGAGTCGGCGTGGCTCCGGCCGCGACGGCCTGCAGCTTCGGACCCGCCCCGACGACGTACCGCGCCCGGGGTCGACGGGAGGTGAGGGCACGCTCGATGGTCGAGGCCACCTTCTCGGCCGGGCTCGCCATCCGCTGCGACAAGGGGATCATCCGGCGGAAGCCGGCGATGTGGGCGTCGTACAGCTCGCGGTGCTCCGGGCTCAGGCTCGCGACGGTGGCGTCCAGCTCGGCCTCCGCGTCCTGCCACATGTCGGTGTCGGTCTGCGCGGGCTCCACCAACGAGACGCCGATGCGCCACGGATGGACCTCCATCCGCAGCGCGTCGGCGAGCCCTTCGAGCGCGAACTTCGACGCGTTGTACGCCCCGGTCATGGGGGTCGCCACCCGCCCGCTGACCGACGACACGAAGACCACCCGCCCGCGGGACTCACGCAGTCTCGGCAGCAGGGCCTGGGTCACCGCGACCTGGCCGACGACGTTGACCTCCAGCTGGCGACGCAGGTCCGCCAGCGGCACGCCCTCCACCGGTCCGCCGACCACGATGCCCGCGTTGTTGACCAACGCGTCCAGGCTGGTGATCCGCTCCCCCGCGGCAGCGACCTGGTCCGGGTCGGTGACGTCGACCTGGACCGGCTCGATCCTGCCGGACGACTCGGCCACCAGACGCTCACCGTCCTCGACCTTGCGGACGCCGGCGTACACGTGCCAACCGGACGCGGCGAGTCGGAGCGACGTGGTGCGGCCGATGCCACGACCGGCGCCGGTGACGAGGACGGTTCGCATGGCGACACCCTAGCGACGGGGACGCCCTCCCGCCGTCGCCCGAGGGTCACGCCCGGGATCGTCGGAGTCTCGCTTCCTGCGCCGAGCCGGTCGGGGACACTGGGGGCGTGAAGATCGTCGTGGTGTCCGGTGGTGTCGGCGGAGCGCGGTTCCTCCAGGGTCTGGTGGCCGCGGTCGCTCCGGCCGACGAGGTCACGGTGGTGGTGAACACCGCTGACGACCTGTGGCTCTTCGGCCTGCGGGTCTGTCCCGACCTCGACACCGTGATGTACACCCTGGGCGACGGGATCGACACCGGTCGCGGATGGGGTCGTACCGACGAGACCTGGAACGCCAAGCACGAGCTCGCCGCCTACGGGCTGGACGAGACGTGGTTCGGCCTGGGTGACCGCGACCTGGCCACCCACCTGCTGCGCTCGATGCGCCTGCGCGAGGGCCGCACCCTGAGCGAGGCGACCGACGAGCTCGTCGGCCGCTGGAGTCCGGGCACCGACCTGGGTCGGGTGCGGGTGCTGCCGATGAGCGACGACGAGGTCGAGACGCACATCGCCACCACGGTCGACGGCACCGACACGGTGATCCACTTCCAGGAGTTCTGGATCCGGCACGGCGCGAGGGTGCCGGTGCGGGCGGTCGAGTACCGCGGCATCGAGTCGGCCCGGCCGGCTCCCGGGGTGCTCGACGCGATCGCCGCGGCCGACGTCGTGGTGCTGCCGCCGTCCAACCCGATCGTCTCGGTGGGTCCCGTCGTCGCGGTGCCCGGCGTCGCCGCGGCGTTGCGGTCGGCGTCGGCGCCGGTCGTGGGGGTGAGTCCGATCATCAGCGGCGCTGCGGTGCGCGGCATGGCCGACCAGCTGCTGACCGGGCTGGGGGTGGAGGTCTCGGCCGGCGCGGTCGCGCGCCACCACGGGGCCAGGAGTGCGGACGGGATCCTGGACGGCTGGCTGGTCGACACGGCCGACGCCGACCAGGTGGCCGGGGTCGAGTCGGCGGGCATCAGCTGCCGGGCGGTCCCGCTGTGGATGCGGGACCCCGCCACCACCCGGCAGCTGGCGACGGACGTCCTGGGGCTCGCCGGTGACCTGCGCGACGGCGGCCGATGATGAGCCTGACGTTCACCGCCGTCGAGGGCATCGGCGAGATCGTCCCCGGCGACGACCTCGGCCGGATCATCGCGTCCGCGGCGCCGGACCTGGCGGACGGGGACGTGGTGGTGGTGACCTCGAAGGTCGTCGCCAAGGCCGCCGGCCTCGCCACGAGCGGGAGCCGGGAGGACCTGCTCGCCGAGCAGACCGACCGGGCCGTCGCCACCCGGGGTGACACGCGCATCGTGCGGACCCATCACGGCCTGACGCTCGCCGCGGCAGGCATCGATGCCTCCAACACCTCCGCCGGCACCCTGCTGCCGCTGCCGGTGGACCCCGACGGCGATGCCCGGGCGATCCGTGCGCGGCTGGCCGAGCTGACCGGACGCCGTGTCGCCGTGGTGGTCAGTGACACCGCCGGCCGCGCCTGGCGTCACGGCCAGACCGACATCGCCATCGGGTGTGCCGGGCTGGAGCCCCTGGAGTCGTTCGCCGGACGCACCGACCCCCACGGCAACCGCCTGGTCGTGACCGCCCCCGCCGTCGCCGACGAGATCGCCGGAGCCGCCGAGCTCGCCTCGGGCAAGCTCGGCGGCCGGCCTGTGGTGGTCGTCCGCGGAGTCCCGGCCCACCTGCTCACCGCCGGCGACGGTCCGGGGGCCACGGCGCTGGTGCGGGCGGAGGACGACGACCTGTTCGGACTCGGGGCCCGCGATGCCGTGGTCGCCGCCGTGGCTGCGGACGGCGCCTCGGTCCGCGGGTTCACCCCGACGACGATCACCCCGGCCGCCCTCGTCGAGCTGGCCGGCGTCCCGGTGGGGATCGGTGTCGACGTCGACGGCGACCTGGTCCGCGTCGCGGCCCCCACCGACCACCTCGTGGCGGCAGGAGCGGTGCAGCAACGGCTCCTCACCCTGGCCACCGCCCACCGCGTCGTCGTGCGGGTCGAGGTCGAGCACCTCACCTGAGCGGCCGCGGGGTCAGATGGGTTGCAGACGGCCGTGGGGGGCGTCGCGGAGCCCGAAGCGGTCGATGACGGTGGCGGTCGCGGGCCCGACCCCCAAAGCCACAGCCGCCCGGAGGTCCGCGGCGGTGTCGACGTCGAGGCGAACGCGAGGGTCGACGCCGGGCAGCCGGGTGTGACCGGCGGCGTCGTGCCGGTGGGCCGAGCCCGGCCCGTAGTGGCCCGTCAGGTGGCGGGGGTCGAGGGCGGTGATCAGCGTGGTGCCGTGCCCGGTGGCATCGGCGACGTGGGCCAGCTCGTGGCTGCCGGCCAGCACGAGCGCGTCGTCCACGGTTGCCGGGGTGAGGGCCGCGAGGTCGGCCGGGACCACCACCACGGGCCGGTCGGGAGTGATGCGGCGGCACCACGCGACCCCCCGCCACACCGCGTCGTTGAGTCCGTTGCCGACCGACCAGGCGCGCTCGCGCAGCACGTGGACCTCGGTCCCCCAGTTGGGGAGCTCGTCGGTGTCGCGGCTGACGACCACGACGACGTCGCTGACCATCGACGCTGCGCGGAGCGACGCGACGACGTCGGCGGCGAACGCGCGCGCCAGGCTCGCCCGCAGCGCGGGGTCCTGGCTGAGGCGGGTCTTGGCGCGGCCGAACTGCTTGACCGGCACCACGGCGGTGAACGGGGTCAGCGCGTCGCCGGGTCTCATGCGGGGCTCGCGGCGGGGAGGCGTCCGTAGGTGGTGGTGCGTTGGCGGGCGGGACGGCCGGCGAGGTGGGCCATCGCCTCGAGGTCCTCGCGTTCCTTGCGGGAGCCGTTGGTGGAGCCGGCCATACGGCTGATGGTCTCCTCCATCAGGGTGCCGCCGAGGTCGTTGACGCCACCGTTCAGCACCTGGGTGCACTGGTCGGGGCCGAGCTTGACCCACGAGCACTGGATGTTGTCGACCAGCCCGTGCAGCATGATCCGGGCCATCGCGTGCACCGCGCGGTTGTCGCGGACGGTCGGTCCCGGGCGGGCGACGCCGGCCAGGTAGATCGGGGAGGACTGGTGCACGAACGGCAGGGGCACGAACTCGGTGAATCCGCCGGTGTCGCGCTGCAGGTCCGCGATGACCTTCAGGTGGGTGACCCAGTGGCCCGGGTGGTCGACGTGGCCGTACATCATCGTCGCGGTCGTGGGCAGACCGATCGTGTGCGCGGTGCGGACCACCTCGATCCACTGGCTGGCGGGCAGCTTGCCCTTGGTGAGGACCCAGCGGACGTCGTCGTCGAGGATCTCCGCCGCCGTGCCCGGCAACGAGTCGACGCCCGCCTCGGCCAGGCTGTGCAGGAACTCGGTGATGGACAGGCCGGTGCGGGCGACGCCGTTCATGACCTCCATCGGGGAGTAGGCGTGCAGGTGCAGGTCGGGGCCGGCGGCCTTGATGGTGCGGGCGATGTCGGCGTAGACCGTGCCGGGCAGTGAGGGGTCGATGCCGCCCTGCACGCACACCTCGGTCGCCCCCACGGCCACGGCCTCGCGGACCCGGTCGGCGATCTCGTCGGTCGACAGGCTGTACGCGTCGGCGTCCGTGGCCCTCTGGGCGAACGCGCAGAACCGGCAGCCGGTGTAGCAGATGTTGGTGAAGTTGATGTTCCGGTTCACCACATAGGTGACGGTGTCGCCCACGGTGTCGCGCCGCAGGTCGTCGGCCAGCGCACACACCGCCTCCAACCCGGGACCGTCGGCGGTCATCAACGCCAGCGCCTGGGCCTCGGTCAGGCCCGCCGGATCCCGCTCGGCGGCCCGCAGCGCGGCGGCCACGTCACCCGCCAACCGCTCCGGAGCGGCCGGCACCCGGGCACCGATCGTGTCCCAGTCGCCGTAGACCTCGTCGAAGTCCCCCCGCCGGTCCGCACGACGGCCCGTCGTGTCGATGCTGGCGTGCAGATCCGAGCGGCCCGACGTCACCAGGCCCCCGTCCGGCTCCTGCCACGGCAACCCCACCGGACGGACGCCGTCGGCGAGGAGACCATCGGGGCCGCGCAACGCGTCCACGTGCGGACGCAACCGCGGATCCACCCACGGCGCGTCCAACAGCTCCGGGTGCGTCGTCAGCCGGGGCCGCAGGTCGAACCCGCCCGCCTCGCACACCCCGCGCAACGCGTCGATCTGCGGCCAAGGGCGTTCGGGGTTCACGTGGTCCGGCGTCACCGGGCTGATCCCACCGAAGTCATCCACCCCCGCCGCCAACAACTGCCCGCACTCAGCCAGGTCGACCAGGTTCGGCGGCGCCTGCACCCGCACCCCCGGGCCGAGCACCACCCGGGCGGTCGCGACCGCCGCCAGGTACTCCTCCACACCCAGGTCGTCAGTCGATCGCATCGCGGTGGCGTCCTTCGCGCGGAAGTTCTGCACGATCACCTCCTGGATGCTGCCGTGCTCACGGTGCACCCGGCGGATCGCGAACAGGCTCTCAGCCCGCTCGACCCACGTCTCGCCGATCCCCACCAGGATCCCGGTGGTGAACGGGATGCCGAGGCGGCCCGCGTCCTCCAGCACCCGCAACCGGACCGCCGGATCCTTGTCCGGACTGCCGTGGTGCGGCTGCCCCTTCTCGGTGAACAACCGCTCGCTCGTGGTCTCCAGCATCATCCCCATGCTCGGCGCGACCGGCTTGAGCCGGTTCATCTCCGCCCAGCTCATGACCCCGGGGTTCAGGTGCGGCAACAACCCCGTCTCCTCCAGCACCCGCACCGCGAGCGCCCGCACGTACTCCAACGTCGAGTCGTAGCCCGCCTCGGCCAACCACCGCTTCGCCTCCGGCCACCGGTCCTCCGGCCGGTCGCCCAACGTGAACAACGCCTCGGTGCACCCCAGCCCCGCACCCGCCCGACAGATCTCCAGCACCTCGTCGACCGACAGGAACAACCCCTGCCCGTCGCGCTCCAGCTGGCCCGGCGTGGCCACGAACGTGCAGTAGTGGCACCGGTCCCGGCACAACCGCGTCACCGGCACGAACACCTTCGGCGAGAACGTCACCACCCCCGACCGGCCCACCGCCGCCAACCCCGCGTCCCGCACCCGGGCCGCGACCGCCATCAACCGATCCAGGTGCTCCCCGGTCGACGCGAGCAACGCAGCCACCTCTGAGGTGTCCAGACTCTTGCCCGCCTCCGCCCGCACCACCGCACGCCGCACCTCACCATCGGTCGGACGCGACGAGCCGACCGGCGGCACACCGGGGAACGGCAGGTGGACGGCGACCACGGGACTACAGCCCGTGACCGGTGACGCGGATGCCCGCGTGCGTCTTGTACCGGCGGTTGATCGCGATGAGGTTGGCGGTCAGCTTCTCGACCTGACCGCAGTTGACCAGCCGGCCGGCGAACATCCCCCGGGCGCCGGGGATCAGCTCAGCCAGTGCCTGCACCAGGTCGGTGTCGGCCCGCTCCTCGCCCAGCACCAGCACGTCGATGTCGACCGACGCCTGCGACAGGTCGGCCAGCACCACCGCCGACACGTGGTGGAACGCCCCCACCACCCGGGAGCTCGGCAGCACCGCCTGCGCCTGCTGCGCCGCGCTGCCCTCGGCCACGTCGAGCGGGTAGGGACCGGTCTTGCCGAAGCCGAGCGGGTTCACGCAGTCGATCACGACCTTGCCGGCCAGCTCGCCGGCCAACGAGGACAACAGCTCGCCGTGGCCGTCCCACGGCATCGCCGCCACCACCACGTCGGCCCGGGACGCGCACGTCGCGTTGTCCGCGCCGGTCACGCTCGGTGCGGCGAACCCCGCGGCCACGACGGTCTCCGTCACCTCGGCGGCTGCGGCTTCGGCACGCTGGGCATCCCTCGAGCCGAGCACCACCGGGACCCCGGCCGCAGCCCAGCGCAACGCCAGGCCACGTCCCTGCGCCCCCGTACCGCCCAGGACGCCGACCGTCAGTCCTTCGATGTCATCACGACTGGTCACGTCGACCAACCAATCACACGCGGCGGCAGACTGTTCAGGTTCCGGCGCATCGGTCGACCGCGTTTCTTCCGGCTGGGTCGGCGCGCGTGGCCCCGGACAGCGGGACACACTGGAGGCATGACCGACATCCCCCCGGAGGATCCGCGGGTGTCCGAGGACCCCGACGACGACCCCAAGCACAAGACGACCGACCCGAACCTGGAGTCCGACCCGGACGACCCGGACGCACCCGCGCCGTTCACCGGCCCCTACTCCTGACTCCCGCGGACGGGCGGATCCACGACCGCCTCGACCCGCGAGACGCTCCGGCCAGTTGCTCGATTCGCGTGAACGGACCGGCCGCGGCGTGTGACGGTGGTCCCGTGCCCACCTCCCCTGCCTCCGCGCCCGCGTTCGTCCCCGGCAGCAGCGACACCTGGGCTGATCCGTTCGGCATGTACGCCGAGCTGCGGACGCACGATCCCGTCCACCACGTCGCGGGCGGCGACTACTGGGTGCTGACGCGGCACGCCGACGTGTTCGCGGCGGTGCGCGACCACGAGACCTTCTCCTCGGCGGAGGGCCTGACGACCACCTACGGCGAGCTCGACGCCATCGGCATGCGCGACAACCCGCCGATGGTGATGACCGACCCGCCGAGCCACACCGAGTTCCGACGCCTGGTGTCGCGAGGGTTCACCCCCCGCCACGTCGAGGCCGTCGAGCCCGCGGTGCGCGCCTTCGTGACCGAGCGGCTCGAGTCGATCATCAGCGCCGGCGGCGGCGACATCGTCGAGCTCCTGTTCAAGCCGTTGCCGAGCATGGTGGTGGCCCACTACCTGGGGGTGCCACCGACCGACCACGAACGGTTCGACCGCTGGACCGAGGCGATCGTGGCGGCCAACGCGACCGGTGATCCGGCGGGCGTCGCCGACGCCGTGGGCGACCTGCTCGGCTACTTCACCGAGCTGATCGAGCACCGCCGCGACCACCCCGCCGACGACACCGTGTCCCACCTGGTCGCCGCCGGCGAGGCCGACGACGACGCCGGCATCCTGCGCGTGCTCGCGTTCACCTTCACCATGGTGACCGGAGGCAACGACACGACCACCGGCCTGCTGGGCGGAGCCGTCCAGCTGCTGGCTGCCCGCCCGGACCAGCGGAACATCGCCCTGGACGACGCCCGCGCCACCGTCGAGGAGCTGCTCCGGCTGACCAGTCCCGTCCAGGGCCTGTGCCGCACGACGACCCGGGACGTCACCCTGCACGACACCACCATCCCGAGCGGCCGCAAGGTGCTGCTCTGCTACGGAGCCGCCAACCGTGACGTCGACGCCTACGGGCCGGACGCCGAGCAGCTCGACGTCACCCGCGACCCGCGGCACGTCCTGACCTTCGCCCACGGTGCGCACCACTGTCTCGGCGCCGCCGCCGCCCGGATGATGGGCCGGGTCACCCTGGAGGAGCTGCTGACCCGCATCCCCGACTTCGCCGTCGACCACGACGCCGTGACGTGGGCCGACGGAGCCTACGTCCGCCGACCCACCCGCGTCCCCTTCACCGTGCTGGGGACCGGCTGATCCGCCGGCCCCGCGCCGGCCTCAGGCCTTGTCCTGCATGCTCGAGCGGGCCTTGTTCGCCTGCTCACCGGCCTTCGGGTCCGTCTCGTCGGCCTTGGCACGCACACCTGACTCGACCGCGGAACCGAGGTCGGCATCGACGTTGCGCCAGTACTCGAACGCGCGCTGGAGCACCGGCTCGCTCACCCCGTTCAGCAGGTGCCCGACGATGTTGTCGACCAGCCGTCCGCGGGCGGCCTCGTCCATGACCTCGCGGACGAGCGTGCCCGCCTGCGACCAGTCGTCATCGTCCTCGCGCAACGTGTAGGCCGTGCGGACCATCTCGCCGTCCGCGGCCCAGCGTCCGCCGTCGTCGGTCCGCTGCGGGTCGGCCGCCGGGCCGCCGTAGGAGTTCGGCGCGTAGACCGGGTCGGTCGCGTGGGCGATCCGCATCGCCCCGTCCTTGGAGTACGCGTGCACCGGCGACTTCGGGGCGTTGACCGGGATCTGCTTGTAGTTCACGCCCAGGCGCGCCCGGTGGGCGTCGGCGTAGCTGAACCCGCGGGCGAGCAGCATCTTGTCCGGCGAGAGCCCGGTGCCGGGCACGATGTTGTTCGGCTCGAACGCCGCCTGCTCGATCTGGGCGTGGTAGTCCTCGACGTTGCGGTTGAGCGTCAGCTTCCCGACCTCCTGCAGCGGGTAGTCCGCGTGCGGCCACACCTTCGTGAGGTCGAACGGGTTGATCCGGTAGGTCTTCGCGTCGTCGAACGGCATGATCTGCACGTGCAGGGTCCAGCTGGGGAACTCCCCGGCCTCGAGGTGCTCGAAGAGGTCGCGCTGGTGGTAGTCGGTGTCGGCCGACGCCATCTGGTCGGCCTCGTCCTGGTTGAACGTCTCGATGCCCTGGTCGGTCTTGAAGTGGTACTTGACCCAGAAGTGCTCACCGGCCGCGTTGATCCAGGAGTAGGTGTGGCTGGAGTAGCCGTTCATGTGCCGCCACGTGCGCGGGATGCCGCGGTCACCCATCAACCACGTGACCTGGTGGGCCGACTCCGGGGTGAGGGTCCAGAAGTCCCACTGCATGTCGTGGTCGCGCAGGTTGTTCGCGGCGCGGCGCTTCTGCGAACGGATGAAGTGCTGGAACTTCATCGGGTCGCGCACGAAGAACACCGGCGTGTTGTTGCCGACCATGTCCCAGTTGCCCTCGCTGGTGAAGAACTTGAGGGAGAAGCCGCGCGGGTCACGCCAGGTGTCGGGGCTGCCACGCTCGCCGGCCACGGTCGAGAACCGCGCGAGGACCTCGGTCGTCGTGCCCGGGGCGAACACCGCCGCCCGCGTGAAGGCCGAGACGTCCTGTGTGACCTCGAACGTGCCGAAGGCACCGCCACCCTTGGCATGCGGCTGGCGCTCCGGGATGCGCTCGCGGTTGAAGTTCGCCATCTGCTCGATCAGGTAGTGGTCCTGCAGCAGCAGCGGTCCGTCGGGGCCGACCGACAGCGAGCGCTCGTCGCTGGCGACGGGCACGCCTCCGTCGGTCGTGGTGGCGGGTCGCTGGTCCTCGTCGGTCATGGGAGCTCCTCGTTCGACAACGGTCGTCGGTCGGGTACCCACCCGAGCCGGGGACCACACCCCTCGGCGGTGACGAGTCGGCGGTCACCGCACGACCTCCCTGCACGAGATCCGCTGGCGGATCCGCGGGACCGTGGGATCCTCGACCCATGCATCGTGAGCTGCGGGTCACCGGGGTGCCCCGCAGCCACCACGCCGGGGCCGCACCTGCCGGCCTGGGGTTCGGCCCGACCGGACGCCGGCTCACCTCGTCATGACCGGCGACGGACTTCCGTGGCCCTCCTGGCACCACGCGGCGATCGCCAGCGCCATCAGTGCCCTGGCGTGGCTGCTGCTCCGCCGCGCGCGTCCCACGCGGTTCCGCACCGAGGCGCTGCCGGCGCTGCACGAGTTCGCGCTCATCGCCGGCCTCTACTCGATCTGGCGGATCGCCCGACAGCTCCCGTTCACGCACGAGGCCGGTGCCCTGGACCGTGCCCGGCAGATCGACCGGCTGCAGAACGCCCTGCACCTGCCGACCGAGATCTCGATGCAGCAGCTCGTCCTGGCCGACGAATGGCTGGCGCGCCTCACGAACGGCTACTACGCCGTGCTCCACGTGCCCGGCCTGCTGCTGTTCCTGGTGTGGCTGTTCGTCCGCCACCGCGACCGGTTCCCGCACTGGCGCAACGGCCTGGCCTTCGTCACCCTCGGCTGCCTGGTCATCCGGTTCGTGCGGGTCGCGCCACCGCGATTCATCGAGGAGCTGGGCTTCGTCGACCTGTCCGATCGCTTCGGGTTCAGGGTCTACGGCTCCGGCGGGGAGGGGGTCTCCGACCAGTTCGCGGCGATGCCGTCGATCCACGTGGCCTGGGCCGCCGTGGTCGCTCTGGGCATCTTCACCTCGACCACGAGCCGCTGGCGGTGGGTCTTCGTGGCGCACCTGCCGCTCACCTTCTTCGTCGTGGCAGCGACCGGTCACCACTGGTGGCTCGACGGCATCGTGGCGGTCGCCCTGCTCTGGGCCGGGCTGAGGCTCGACACCTTCTTCCGTTCACGGAGGGCACGATCGACGCGGATGCCGGCCGTCGCCGAGGTCAACGCGGCCTGAACTCGACTCCTCCATGGCGTGACAGTCCGTCGGCTGCGAAGACACGCGGCCCCGGCTCCAGAAGCCCAGCTCGCCCTGTTGACAACAGCGCTCGACCACCTGAATACTTGCGTGCGCAAGCAGATTGGCCGCAGTCCTTCCGCCGCCTGCCCCGCGTCCTCATCGCAACGATCAGGTCGCGCGACCAGCGCGACAGTCCCAGGAGCGAAGTGTGAGCAACCCCCACGCGCTACGGCTCATCCCCCCGGCTCCGGACGCCGCTGCGGAGGGGCGGTCCGATCTCCGGCCAGGCGACGGCTCTCATCGCGGCAGCGAATGCCACGAGGTCGATGTCCTGCAGATGGTCCATCACGTGCTCCCGGACGCTGCGGAGGTGCGCGGGCCACGCGTCGCGGAGACACGTCATCCCCGCGGGTGTGATGACGGCAACCTGCCCCCGACCGTCCTCGGAGCACCGGACCCGCTTCACCAGGCCCTCGCGCTCCAGGCGGCCGACCGCTCGGGTGAGGCCGCTCACCGAGATGGAGACATAGTTGGCGAGCTGGCTCATCCGCAGAGACGTCTCGGGCGCCTCCGAGAGGTACATCAGGATCGTGTACTCGGTGCCGCTGATGCCGTACGCCTGGGTCAGGTCGGCATCCACCACGCGTGGAATGACCAGCACGGCCCGAGCCAACGCACGCCACGCCGCCTCCTCCTCGACGGACAGAGGGGAGGGATCGCCCGGTGCACGCGGATCGGCCATGAACGGTCACGCTAGCCCCCACTACTTGACGAGGCAAACACCGCGTGCGGGACGGACCCGCCGCCGCGGGACGTGCCATGACCGACTCGACTGCGAAGGACCGACATGACCCGCAAGACGTATCCAGGACCACTCGTCAGCGTCTCGTTCGACGGCGAGATCTGCCAGCACGCCGCCGAGTGCGTCCGCGGCTTCCCCGAGGTCTTCGACGTGGCCAGGCGACCCTGGATCGACCCCACCCGGGCCGACACCGAACCAGCGGCCGAACGGCTGCGAGAGGTCATCGGCCGCTGCCCGTCGGGCGCGCTCGAGATCGTTGAGTCCGGCAGCTCACCTGCCGGAGAGGAGAACTGATGACGACGGACATCGACTCACCGCAGGCGTGGCCGCGACTGCGGGTCTCCGACTGGACCGACACCCGCGAGACCCTGCACATGTGGACCCAGGTCGTCGGCAAGATCCGGCTCTCGCAAGCACCCTTGGTCAACCACTGGTGGCAGGTCACCCTGTACGTCAGTCCCCGCGGTCTGACCACCGGCGCGATCCCCTACCGCGGCGGGTCGTTCGACCTCGAGTTCGACTTCGTCGAGCACCAGCTGCGGGTGCGCAGCAGCGCCGGCGGTGAGCGGCTGGTCGCACTGTCGCCGAAGTCGGTCGCCGACTTCTACCTCGAGACGATGACCGCTCTCGACGAGCTCGGGATCGACGTGGTCATCGACGTCCGGCCCAACGAGGTGGACCCGGCGACCCCGTTCCCCGAGGACCACGGACACTGCACCTACGACCCCGAGGCAGCCCAGCTGTTCTGGCGCCAGCTGGTCCAGGCCGATCGCGTCCTCGGCGAGTTCCGGTCCCACTTCGTCGGCAAGGTCAGCCCGGTGCACTTCTTCTGGGGCGCCATGGATCTGGCGTGCACCCGTTTCTCCGGTCGTGGGGCACCCGAACACCCCGGCGGCGCCCCGAACTGCGGCGACTGGGTCATGGTCGAGGGCTACTCCCGAGAGTTGAGCAGCGCCGGGTTCTGGCCGGGCGGCGGTGACGAAGGCGCGTTCTACGCCTACGCCTACCCCGAACCCGACGGCTTCGCCACCTACCCCGTGGAGCCGGAAGCCGCGTACTACAGCGCCGAGTACCGCCAGTTCCTGCTGCCGTACGAGGCGGTGGCCGACTCCGACGACCCGGACGCCACCTTGGCGCAGTTCCTGCACAGCACCTACCGGGCCGCCGCCGACCTCGGTGCGTGGGACCGGGCGAGCCTGGAGGACGACCCCGCCAGATGGCCGCGACACGGACGCCGGCCGAGCTGACCCCGCGCCTCACCACACCGTGCAACCGCCTCGCCCGGGCGAGACGGACCGGTGGTCCTCAGTAGAGGTTCTTGCGGTAGTCCACGGCGATGCCGGCCCGGACGGCAGCCTCGCTGACGCCGGTGCGCACCGCGGTGGCCGCGAGCCCGCTCCGGTCGCTGCTCTTGACATGGTCGGCCCAGATCTTGGCTGCGCGGGGAAGGACGCCGTCGGGGAGGTGGGTGGTGTCGTCCCACAGGGCGGCGCGCTGCACCGCATCGCTGACCCGTAGGGAACAGTGCTCCACGTCCACCACCAGGGCGAGCTTGGGGACCTGGTCCTTGACCGCCATCGACGTCAACAGCTGCGGGTCCGTGGTCATCCGAGCCTGTCCCCGCAGCTCGAGCACGCGGTCGTCTCCCGGGCTCATCGCCAGGACCGTGACGGCCGGGCGGTCGAGCAGGTTGTGGAACGTGTCGGTCCGGCGATTGCCCGGCCGGTCGGGCACGGCCACGGTGTGGTCGTCGAGCACCCTGAGGAAGCCGGCCGGGTCCCCCTTGGGGCTGGCGTCGGCCCCACCGGCCCCGTCGCAGGATCCGACCACGGCGAAAGGCGCTGACGACAGGAACGCCCGTTGGGCGTCGTCGATCCGGTCCGATTCACCGGCGACGTGCTCACCGTTCTCGGTCGCTGCCACCGGCGGGGACCACAGGTGCGAGCGGATCATCGCCTTGCCGCAGTGCACGAACGCCTCCTCGACCACCAGACCGGTGTCGTCGATCCGCCCGTTGACGCGCAGCGACTCGCGCCACCCCGGAACGAGGAAGAGCAGCGCGGCTGCCGAGCCGGCCTCGGGCTGCGCGGTTCCGGCGTCGAACACCAGATGGTCGCCCCCGTCGGGGCGGGCGAACCCCGCGGCACCACCCATGACACCGGCGTGGATGACGCCTTCGCGGTCACGGTGCATCATCACCGCCGCGGTCGAGTACCCGAGCACGGCCGAGCAGTGGGCGTCGAGGGCGGCGATGGACTTCATCAGGGCGGCCAACGGCTGGCCACCGACCGTGCCCTCCAGCGCGTCGACGTCGCAGATCTCGTGCTTCACACTCACTCCTCGGGTGGCCGCCTCGGCAAGTCTAGGCTCGCACCTTGCCCCGGTGCGGGGCCTTCGCGGAATCGACTCGGGCCAAGGACGTCACGAGCCCTGAATCACCAAAGCCCCCGTTTCGACTGTCATTCCAGTCAGAAACGGGGGCTTCGGATCGGCGGTGGCGGTGGTGTGCTGGTTCAGGACATCGGAGACAGATCTCTCAAGACATAGGAGACACCTGCTGGTCGATGCTCGAGGATGTCGAAGGCTCGCCTGGTCATCACCGCGTTGTTCGTCGAGCACCAGTCACCCGCGGAGGTCGCCGCCCGCTACGGGGTGCACCGCTCCTGGGTCTACAAGCTCAAGGCCCGCTACGAGGCCGAGGGCGAGGCCGCGTTCGAACCCCGCTCCCGGCGGCCGAAGACCTCACCGACCGCGACCCCGCCGGAGGTCGTGCAACTGATCATCGCCCTGCGCCACGACCTCGCCAGACGCGGCCTCGACGCCGGCCCCGACACCATCAGGTGGCACCTGACCCACCACCACGGACTCACCGTCTCCGCCGCGACGATCAGCCGCCACCTGCGCCGCGCGGGACTCGTGACCCCGGCGCCGAAGAAGCGCCCCAAGTCCTCCTACGTCCGGTTCGAAGCATCACTGCCGAACGAGACCTGGCAGTCCGACTTCACCCACTACCGGCTCACTACGGGCACCGATGTCGAGATCCTGACCTGGCTGGACGACTGCACCCGCAAGGCCATCCGCGTCACCGCCCACCGCGCCGTGACCGCGATCATCGTCCGCGACCAGTTCCGTCACGCCGTCAACACCGCCGGAATCCCAGCCTCCACGCTCACCGACAACGGCATGGTCTCTCCCCCAAGCACTTCGTGCAGGGAGGTGCCCCCACCGTCCGCCTCGCCGGCCAAGGACGCCGCGGCGGACGCAACGCCCTCGAAGCCGAACTGCACCGCCTGCACGTCACCCAGAAGAACTCCCGACCCGGCCACCCCACCACCTGCGGCAAGGTCGAACGCTTTCAGCAAACGATGAAGAAGTGGCTCCGCGCCCAACCCGACCAGCCCGCCACCATCGCCGGCCTGCAGGACCTGCTCGACCGCTTCGTCGAGCACTACAACCACCACCGGCCACACCGCTCTCTGCCGCACCTCGCGACCCCAGCGACCCGCTACGACACCTTGCCCAAAGCACTCCCGGCCGGCAGCCGCGACGCCGACAACCACACCCGGATCCGTCACGACCGCATCGACAAGACCGGCTGCGTCACTCTGCGAGTCGCCGGCAAACTCCGCCACATCGGCATCGGCCGAGCCCACGCCCGAACCCACGTGATCCTGCTCGCCGACGACCTCAACGTCCGCGTCGTCGACGCCACCACCGGAGAACTCCTCAGAGAGCTGGTCATCGACCTCACCAAGGACTATCAACCCCGGAAATGAGAACACCCGAACCTGCGAATACAGGTTCGGGTGTCTCCGATCTCTTGAGAGATCACACGGCGGTGGCGGTGGGATTTGAACCCACGCCGAGAACGGTCAATCTGTGCCAGATCTCTGCTGCAGCCCCGGTGGACTCGCTCAAGGCCCGCCCTACCCAGGCGACCCGGGCCGACCCGTTCGGCGCGATTCCGGCAGCCCTACCCGTTCGCGGCCGCGGACTCCAGTGCGTCGGTGAAGTCGTCCAGCGTGCGCGGCTGGAGGATCTCGCCATCCAAGAACAGGCTCGGCGTGCCGGTGAGGCCGAGCGACAGCGCGTCCTGGAAGTCCGACTCGACCCGAGCCGCGACGTCCTCGCTGGTGACGTCGCGGTCGTACTGCGCCAGGTCGAGTCCGAGATCCTCGGCGAATCCGCGGAACACGGCCGACTGGTCGTCCTGGCTCTCTCCCCAACTGGTCTGAGTCTCGAACAGCATCCGGTACATCGGCTCGAAGGCGCCCTGACGTGCGGCCGCTTCCGCCGCATGGGCGGCGTTGCGGGAGTTCACATGCCCCGGGAGCGGGAAGTAGCGCACCACGAACTCAATCTGGCCATCGAAGTCCTGGCGAAGCTGCTCGATCGCCGGATAAAGCGCGCCGCAGGCCTCGCATTCGAAGTCCAAGAACTCGACCAGGACGGGTGAGCCCTCTGGCGCATCTTGGATCACGTGACTGTCGGCGCGGAAGAGGCGCGGATCTGCGATCCCGCTCGACTCGACGACCGGCGGCTTGTCGCGCATCTCCAGTGCCACGAATACACCGAGTGCGGCCAGACTCAGGGTGACCAGTGCGGCGGTGATCACCGTTCGGCGGGTGGTCGATGTCTTGTTCATGAATCTCCATCGGTTGTGGTGGGCAGAGTTCGTAGGGTGGTGGGTGGTCCAGGGCTTGCAAGCACAGGATCGGCGGACTGCCGAGGCGACCGGGTCTGCACGATCAGCAGGACTGAGGCGGTCACCATGGCAGGACCCGCAAGGCCGAGCGCGAGCACGGCACCCAGCCACTGGTCCGCGAGGAGATCGGTGGAGAACGGCCGCTCCAGTGCCTGCCAGTAGGCCCCGCCCACAGGTGTGGTGGCCGAAAGGAGCGCTGCCGAAAAGCACGCCGTCAGGACGAACAGCGCGCCGGCCGCCAGCGCGCGCAGACGAGGTGAGCGGGTGGGCACCAGGCTGGACCCGATCACGCTCGTGAAGAAGAGTGTTCCGATCGACAGGGTGGCGATCTCCATGCCGAGGTGTCCCAAAAGGCTGCTCATGATCGTGGTGAACAGAGGAGTGAAATACAGGAGGCAGGCGCTGGCGATTGTGACGGCGAGAGCGACGGCCGGGTGGGTCGCCACACCGACGAGCTGCGACCGTCCTACAGAGCGGAGCACATCTCGGGGCGAGTTCTCGCCGGTCAGGCGGGCACCGGGCAAGGCCTGTTGCGCCAAGGATCCGGGGGCACCCAGAACCAGCAACGGCGCGGCGACTGCTGCGAGCAGGGCCTGGTTGGCCACATGAGCGCTGAACAGCACGTGTGAGTACGCGCCGAGACCGCCGGACGTGGCCCACGCGACGATCATGATGCCGCCGGACCAGGAAGCCGTGCGCCAGAGCGGCCAGGTCCGGGCATGGCGACGAACCGTGGCGACCGCCAGCGCGTACCCGACGGCACCGAAGCCGACGACCGCGAGGCCGACGCCGCTCGGGTACCAGCCGAGGACGAGACGACCCAACGTCGGCGCCGACGGCATGGGGCCGCCGAGCAGATCCTCGGCCGGTGTCAGGAAAAGCTCCCCGCCGGGCGTCGGGGTGCGCGACAGCGCCACGGCGATGCCGACCGCCGCCACCATGACGGTGACCTCCAGTCGAGCCATCGATCGAAAGGCGCCGCCGCTGCGAACGATCCGATGTCGCTGCCACCAGCCGAAGCCACCGAGGACGACGTAGGCCAGGAGCTTCAGTCCGACCAGCCGGCCGTAGGGAGATGCCGCCAACTGCTCAAGGTCGGTCGCGCGCAGCACGGCGCTCAGCACGCCGGAGATGCCGATCACGACGAAGCAGGCCAGGGCGACGTTCGAGTAGCGGCGGACGGCAACCTCCAGACGTCTGCTCCCGTGGGACGCGAGCCATCCCAGAGCGACCAGACCGCCGACCCACACCGCCACCGCTGCGACGTGCAGATAGAGACTCACGGAGGCAAGCGAATGTGACCCGGCGGAGGCCGCGTGCCCGGTCAGCGCCGACGGCGCCATGGCGGCCAGCGCGAATACGCTCCACCCCAGCAGTGCCCGGGTCCCGATCGTCCAGCGTAGAGCGAGCGCGAGAATGAGCGCCCCCAAAGCTTGCAGCGCGAGGCCCCGGCCGATCTCGCTGTCCCGCACGAGTGCGAGGAGGAGGTTGACCCGCAGGTCGCCGAGCATCACCGCGAAGACGTCTGCCGTGGTGGCCACCATGAGCACGATGGTGGCGACGCACCATACACCGGCGGCGCGTCGCGCGAGCCGGACGGCTTCGACCGCCAGTCCCTGGGCGTCTGGTCCGGGTGACGGCATCAGCAGTGCCGCGAGGACGAGGAACCCCACAGCCACGATGCCGGCGAGGTCAGAAGTCAGTGACGCGGCGGGTACGAGCCATCCGACGAGGACACCCGGGTCGGGGATGCCAGTCGTCGGCGGCCGGGGTTCGGCCCCGCTGAGCAGGAGTGATCCGGCAAGCGCCGCGAACCCGACCGTCGACGCAATCGCGATGCTGAGGCCGGTCAGCCGCCGGCCGGGTCTGCCGTTCGAAGCGGTACGAGGGAGGTGCACGTCAGTCATCTCCTACACCGCCACCGCGTAGCCGCCGATGAGACCTTGCAGGGAGTTCACGAGTAGTTGCCACATGCCGGTGATGAGCAGCACCCCGACGATGATCATCGAGGTTCCGGCCGTCACAGCAAGTCCGCGCTGGTGGCGCCGCGCCCAGGCGGCCGCCGTGAGCGTTCGCCGGTAGGCGAATGCCGCGGCGAGGAAGGGGACACCGAGCCCCAGGCAGTAGAAGGCCGTCAGGAGGCTTCCCCGGGTGGCGCTGCCTTCGGTGAGCGAGAGCGACAGGACGGCCGTCAGCGTGGGGCCCAGGCAGGGGGTCCACCCCACACCGAACAGCAGTCCCAGCACAGGGGCGCCCGCGAGTCCCACCCGCGGTCTCAGCCGCGGCGCTGCTCGTCGCTCGAGCAGGGGGACGCGACCCATGAACGCCAGGCCCATGAGAATCGTGACGACGCCGAGCACGATGTTGACGACGCGCTGGTGTTCAATCAGCCGGTATCCGACCGCGCCGAAGGCCAGCCCGTACGACATGAAGGTGACGCTGAATCCGGCCACGAACAACGCAGCGCCGAGCACCACCCGCGACCGAGACCCGCGGCCCAGGTCCTGCACCGCTTGGCCGCTCACATAGGACAGGTATCCCGGCAGCAGCGGCAGGATGCACGGCGAGAAGAACGAGACGAGGCCGGCGAGCAACGCGATCGGCGCGGCAACGAGAAGCCCGCCGCCGGTCACCTGAGTCGCGAACCAACCGCTCACCTCTCGCCCCGCACGTCAGCGATCAACTCACGGAGTGTGCTGGGGTCGACCTGGTCCATGTAGCGAACGGCCACACGCCCGGCGGCATCGATGATGTACGTGGTGGGGACCGCCACGGCCGGCAACGACTCGGAGAAGCCGATGAGCATCTCGCCACCAGGGTCGCTGAGGCTCGGGTAGTTCATGCCGAAGTTCTCGGCGAACGCTCGAGAAGCGGTGGCACTCTCACGGATCGCGATGCCGAGGAACTGCACGCCTTGGCCACTGAACTCCTCGGCCAGGCTGATCAGGTCGGGGGTTTCCTTGCGGCACGGCGGGCACCACGAGCCCCAGATGTTGATGACCAGGACCTGTCCGCTGAACTGACCGCTGTCCATAGTTGCGCCATCGAGGTCCAGGCCCTCGAGAGCCGGGGCCGACCGGCGTTCGGACGGCGCGACGAACGTGATGGACCCGTCCCCCGAGATGTAGCCACCCTCGGTGGCGTCAGTCGCTGTCGAACTCGAGCAGGCTCCGAGCGTCGCGATCAGTGCAAGCGCGAGACTCGCGGCCGTGAGTCGACGGCGGGTACGTCGATCGAGTCGACGGGTGGGCAGGGCACAGCAAGCTGACGGTGTGGACATACGGACTCCGAGGATGGCTGGGACAGGACCGTAGGTCCGTCCTCAGCACCTTCTCGGAGCCTCAATCGCCACGACCCATGAGCCGACGGTGGTTGGCGGCCACGCCATCGCCTTGACCGGTCGTGGCCGCAGAGCCAGCGGGCGCAGGTCGCGGCGCGAGGTCGACGGACGCACCGCAAGGACCAGTAGAACGCACGAGATCGCGAGGCACGCAGCGCCGATGCCGTGCACGACAGGATCCGACGTGGCCGCGTCCAGGGAGGGAAGGGCATCACTGACAGCAGCGGCGGACGGCGCCGACGACCCGAGAGACTCGACGCAGCTGGCGCCCACCGACAGCCCTAGGGCCAGCGCGAAGGCAGCAACGACCGGGACCAGCCACGTCTGGACATGCGACCTCAAGGCCGACACCTTGCGAGGGGACGCACCGACTGGGGAGTCCGTCCCGTGAGGTCGCGGCCATGCATGCTGAGGATCCTAATCGACGGTCAAAACGGCGTGGCCAACTGTCGCCGACCACGCGCGTGCGACCCACGCCGGCGCCTGCCCATCGCGTTGCTCACCTCGACTCACGTCGCCGCGAAGCCGGTCCTGGCTGCTTCACCTCAAGCTGGCACGACGCTGTGCGGTGATGCCTAGAATGGCGTCCATGAGGAGGAGCACATCAGACGGCTGGGGCCAGCGGCGCTGGGCCCAGGTGTGCCTGCTCTCCTTGCTGCTCCTGGGCCTCGTAGGGATGCACCAGGCCCAGCTCTCCGAAAATCACCACGATTCGGCTGACCCGATCGCAGCAGTCGCGACGATGGCCGATCACGAGCCGACGGGCGACTCCCACCACACGACAGCCGAGAACGCCATGGCGTGCGGAGCGATTGCGGTGTGCCTGTCCATGCTTGTTGCGCTCGTGATCCTGGCCCCAGCATCGGGTCGTTCGTCGAGAGTGCTGTGGGCCGCGCCTCGCATGCCGCGGTGGAACCTTCCTGTCGACCGGGTGATGCCTCCGGTCGACATCAATCAACGGCTGTCGATCCTGCGTTGCTGAGGAGAAGTCTGCCCGGACTCGACCCGAGCACACGACTTCAACCAGACCTCACCACACAAGGATTGCCATGAAACGTACGTTCACCTTCGCGACCCTGCTTGCAGCGGTCGCCCTCCTCGCCGGTGCCTGCTCGGATTCCGATCCCGCCGCTGACGGAGCCTTCAACGATGCCGACGTCGGCTTCGCCCAGGACATGATCCCGCACCATCGGCAGGCAGTGGAGATGGCCGAGCTCGCCGCGGACCGCTCGACCGACCCTGAGATCCTGAGTCTTGCCGACGAGATCATCGCCGCCCAGGACCCTGAGATCGCCATGATGACCGGGTGGCTCGAGCAGTGGGGCGAGGACGTGCCAGACGACATGTCCGGGATGTCAGGCATGGATCACGGCGGCGACATGTCGATGCCCGGCATGATGAGCGCCAAACAGATGTCCGATCTCGTGGACTCGACCGGCCCGGAGTTCGACCGACTGTTCCTCGAGCAGATGATCGAGCACCACGAGGGCGCCCTCGAGATGGCCATGAGTCAGCAGTCCGACGGCGAGTTCGCCGACGCCATCGCCTTGGCGCGAGAGATCGAGCAGACCCAGAAGGCCGAGATCACCCGGATGCGGGACCTGCTCGCGTCCTAACCCGCCGACCTCTCCGGGGTGCCCTCGTTCAGCGGGTACCCCGGGGAGTGCCGACCTCCGAAAGGTTCGCATGCCCATCCGTGTGGTGCGCATCACCAGCCGCCGCCGGTGGACTCGCCGGCCGCGGCACCGCCGACCACCCGGAAACCGAGGTCTGGGCCGCATCGTCATCGCTGGCCTCCTGGCAGTCGCGGTGGCGATCGGCGCGTCCATCGCTGCCTCGCTGCCTCGGGCGGAGCCATCGGCTCGCGCGGGCAACCCCGTGGACGCGACACCCACGCCGATCGCCGAGCTACCCCGCCAAAGTCCACCGAACCCACGCATCGAACAACCCCCGCAACCGGTCGTCACGGAAGTCGGAGACGGATCGTTCACCGTGCTTCCACCGCCGGCGTCGGCCAGTTCTGCTGTCGGTCTCGCCTACACCGTCGAGGTCGAGGGGGGAACAGGTGCTGACAGCCTCGAGTTCGCCGCCACTGTCGACGCCACCCTGGCCCTGCCGCAAGGCTGGATCAGTGAGGGCTTCACCTTTCGTCGGGTCGCTGCCGACCCCGGCATCAGGGTCTTGCTGGCCAGCCCCACCACCACCGACGTGTTGTGTGCGCCCCTTCGCACCACCGGACAGGTGTCGTGCCGCAACGGAGAGCTCGTCGTGATCAACCTACGACGGTGGATTCTCGGAGCGGACACCTTCGGGGATGACCTCGCCGGTTACCGGACCTACGTCATCAACCATGAGATCGGACACGCGCTCGGCAAGGGCCACGAACCGTGCCCGGGGCCGGGCCGACCGGCGCCCATCATGCTGCAACAGACTCTCAGTCTCGACGGCTGCACCGCCAACACCACGCCAGGCCAGTCTTGACCAACCACCGCGTCTCGGACTGCGCCGCTCCCACCACCGGATGTGGCCGCCACATGGTGCGTCACACACGACTTCATCCGCTCAGTCGTGAAGTTGCTCTCCGGTGGTGAGGTGGTCAGCGTGGTTCAGTCCCTCGCGGACGAGCCGAGCGACATGCCCGCCTCGCAGTGCATAGTGCTGGAAGCGGCCCGACCGCGTGACGTCGACCAGACCGGCGTGGCGCAGTTTGGCGAGGTGCTGGCTGACTCCGGTCCTCGGTGCACCAGTGCGCTCGACGAGCTCGCTGACGGTGGCAGGCCCATCAGTGAGGTGCCACAACACGTGCAGGCGGGTGGGATCTGACAACAGGGCGAAGAGGTGGGAGGCGCGGCCCAGGCGATCGCCGTCCGGTGGTGCAGCGTGATCGAAACTCGGTCCGTCCGACTCGCGGGACATCTCGGTCATCGGATCAGTGTGCCGGTTCATCGCGGCCTGATCACGATCGCCGCCCCGGTGGCCAGCGCAGCTGCGGCACCCAGCACACCGGTCGCTGCAGCCACCGACGTCAGTCCACCGAGCCATCCGGCGACCGGGTACGCGACCAGATAGCAGGCGTGGGACAGCGAGAAGTGTGCCGCAAAGGCTGCCGGTCTTTCGGCGACGGATACCGCCGCGTTCACGATTCGCCCCGACGGCGTCAGCACCATCGATGATGCAGCACCGAGAGCGCACCACACGACGAGCAGCACCGGCCACGAGCCGCGGTCGCCGACCACAGGTACCGCGACGATCAGCAGCAGCGCGCACAGACCACCACCGACGAGCATGGAGGTGAGGTCCGTGTGGTGCTCGAGCCATCGAGGGGTCATCAGGGCCACGACCATCGATCCTGCACCGAACGCTGCGAGAGCGACGGCCACCGACGCGGGACCCCGTCCGAGGTCCTCGCGCACCACGACGACGGTGCCGACCAGCACCGTGGCCACGGCACATGCTGCCGCGAGGTCGAGGAGGAACAGGGTCCGCAGGCTACGGCGGCTGCGGAACATCGCCACACCGGCCGTGGCCCGCGACCAGAACAAGGCCCCTGAGGGTGCCCCCGGAGCACTCAAGCCGGACCGCAGCACCAGCACCGCAGACAGCACAAAGCCACTTGCCGTGCCCACGAACAGCCCGTGGTACGACATCACCAACAGCAGACCCGCAGCGATCATCGGGCTGAGCACCGCCTCAAGATCGTAGGCCAGGCGCGACAGCGACAGCCCGTGCGTGTACTGCCGCTCGCTGGTCAGCACGACGGGGATGACTGCTTGGAACGTCGGGGTGAACGTGGCCGAGGCCGACTGCAGGACGGCGATCAGGACGTACACGTGCCACGCCTGGTCGACCCAGGGCAACGCCAGCGCCACCGCGAACCTCACGGCGTCGGCTCCCACCATCACCGCCCGAGGGTTCCACCTGCTGGTGACAGCCGTGACCAAGGGCGCTACGGCGACATAGGCGACCATCTTCACCGTGAACGCCGTTGCCAGGACTTCCCCCGCCCTCGTCGGCGCGACGTCGAACGCCAGCAGACTGAGGGCAACCGTCAACAATCCAGTTCCCAACAGCGCGACGACCTGGGCGGCGAACAGGCGCCGGTAGGTGGGCTCGGACAGCGCCGAGGTCACGGGGGAAGTCACCCCACCACCATAGGTGCGCAGAGGCGCACCTATAGTCTGTCGCCATGAACTTTGCGCACCGCGCCTGCTTTGCTGTCGGCGTGCTCGCCCTCCTGCTCGCGCCGCTGCCTGCGGCCGCCGACGCCGCGCTGGTCGGGTCCACCCCGACCGACGGATCGGCTGTCGTCGACGGGGCGCCCCCGATCGTGAGTTTCGAGTTCAGCGAGGACGTCTTCGAGGGGGCGGCGTTTCTCGCCGTCATCGACCCGGAGGGAACCGAAGTCTCCACCGGCGATGTGAGCGTCGACGGCCGAACACTCCAGCGCGGGTACGCGCCAACAGGACCCGGCACGTACACCGCTTCCTACCGGATCGTGTCCACCGACGGCCATCCAGTCGAGGGCAGCATCACCTTCACCAGCGAGGGCCTGGCTGTCGAGGACGATCCGACATCATCTCCGCAGGAGGCGCCGGCTCCGGCGGGCCAGGACGGATCGATCACTGCGACCGCGGACAGTGACGACGCCAGCCTTCTGCAGAGCCCGCTGACATGGGCCGCGGTTGCCCTCGTCGCGGCAACGACCGTCGTCTGGCTTCTTGTCGCCCGACGTCGTCGGCCGGAACCCGAGGTGGCGGACGTCGACCGCGCCTGACGTTCTTGGCCCGCTTCGGGTCGCGGGCGGAATGCCTCGACCGCAAAGGTTCTCAAGCTTGACCGTGATCGTTTAGTGACGCTATCATCGCTGTATGACGATCCAATCGATGCCGGGCACTGCTGGCTCGGGCGAGTCCCTCACCGCGGCCGCGTGTCTGTTCCACGGCTTCAGCGACCGCGCCCGCTTGGTCATCCTCCAGCACTTGCTGCTCGGCGAGCACCGTGTGGTGGAACTGACCGAGCACCTCGGTCTGGCCCAGTCCACGGTGTCCAAGCACCTCGCGTGCCTGAAAGACTGTGGCCTGGTGTCGTCGCGACCCGAGGGACGCGCATCGATCTTCAGCGTCACCCACCCGGAGGCGACGACATCCCTGCTCGCCGCCGCCGAGCAACTGCTGGACCTCACCGGGTTCGCCGTCACCCTGTGCCCCAACCACGGAACGAGCAGTGGGCATGACCGAGCTTGAGGCGGCACGCAGGGCGCACCTCGGACGGAGGGCCCAGCTGCTCGCGGGCTTCTCGGTCACCTACAACGTCGTCGAGGCGGTCATCGCCATCAGCGCCGGGATCGTCGCCGGGTCGGTGGCTCTCATCGGATTCGGGCTCGACTCAACCGTCGAGGTCGCCAGCGGACTCATCATCCTGTGGCAGTTCTCGCATCGCATCCCCCAGTCCCGGGAGCAGCAGGCGCTGAGACTCCTGGCGTTCTCGTTCTTCGCCCTGGCCGCCTATGTCGGGTTCGAGTCGGCTCGCGCGCTGATCTTCGGGTCGGACCCCGACGCCTCCACCGTCGGCATCATCCTCGCGGCCGTGTCGT
The DNA here is from genome assembly GCF_000160775.2 of Aeromicrobium marinum DSM 15272. Taxonomy (NCBI): domain Bacteria; kingdom Bacillati; phylum Actinomycetota; class Actinomycetes; order Propionibacteriales; family Nocardioidaceae; genus Aeromicrobium; species Aeromicrobium marinum. Next base: position 2,471,020 of record NZ_CM001024.1, read on the forward strand.
TGGTCGTGATGCCGTTCGTGTCCTACGCCCAACGCCGCACCGGCAAGGCGCTCGGCTCCAACGCCGTCTACGCCGACGGCACGCAGACCCTGCTGTGCACCTACCTCTCGGCCGTCCTCCTCGTCGGCCTGGTCGCGAACGCCACGCTGGGCTGGACCTGGGCCGATCCCGTCGCTGGCCTGATCATCGCCGTCATCGCCCTGCGCGAAGGGCTCGAGGCATGGAAGGGCGACGGGTGCTGTTCGCCCCTCAGCACAACGTCGGAGTCGACTCACGGCCTCGGCTGCACCGACGTCGACGATCCGTGTCGCGCAGTCAGTTCCGAGGATCAGCTGCTCGGCGGAGAACGCGGCGGGAGGCTCTGATGGCTGCTGTCGCACTCGTCCTGTTCGGGGTGTACTTCGCGATCGCCTTCGGGTGGCGCACGTGGTTGCAGTTCCGCTCCACCGGTGACAGCGGGTTCAGAGGCATCAGCGGCCGCGCCGGGTCGGTCGAGTGGACCGGCCGAGTACTGTTCGTCGTGGCACTGGTCGCCGCCGTCGCCGCGCCGATCGCTGACCTCGCCGGCCTGCCGACCACCGACGTCCTGGTCGGTCGGCCGATCCAGATCGCGGGTGTGATCATCACCGTGGCTGGCATCGCGGCGACGTTCGCCGCACAAGTCGCGATGGGCTCGAGCTGGCGGGTCGGGGTCGACGAGGCCGAACGGACCGAGCTGGTCACGGGTGGTGCGTTCGCTCTGGCTCGCAACCCCATCTTCACGGCCATGGCCGTCACCGGACTCGGGCTGGTGCTGGTGGTCCCGAACGTCCTCGGCATCGCCGGACTGATCGGCCTCGTGGTGGCCATCCAGATCCAGGTCCGCGGTGTCGAGGAGCCCTACCTCGCACGCCAGCACGGAAACCAGTGGGCCGCCTACAGCAACCGGGTCGGCAGATTCCTTCCTGGCATCGGAACGATCAAGAACGGGACCACGTGATGGGCGCGGACCACAGCCACCGTCCACCAGCAGGCCACGCAGGCGGACGGTACCGGCGCCGGCTGGCGATCGCGTTCGGTCTGATCTTCACGTTCTTCTTCGTGGAGCTCGTCTACGGACTGCTGGCCAACTCGCTCGCACTGATCTCGGACGCCGGCCACATGGCCGCCGACGTCGTCGCACTCGGCGCTGCCCTCGCGGCAACCACGATCGCCACCCGCAAGGACACCACCGGCAGACGAACGTTCGGGTCCTACCGGGCGGAAGTTTTCGCCGCCGGCCTGACCGTGCTCATCATGCTCGGAGTCTCTGCCTATGTGGTCTTCGAGGCGATCGGTCGCATCGGCAACGACTCGGAAGTCTCACCCACCCCCATGATCGTCGTCGGCGGTCTCGGCCTGATCATCAATCTCGTCGTGATGATGATGCTGCGCAGCGGTGCGCAGGACAGTCTCAACGTCAAGGGCGCCTACTTCGAGGTCATTGCTGACACGGCAGGTTCAGCCGGAGTGATCGCCGCCGGCGTGCTCGTGGCAACGACGGGCCAACCGTGGTGGGACACCACCGTCGCCCTGGCCATCGGCATCTTCGTGGCCGTGCGCGCGATCATGCTCGGCCGTCAGGTGCTCGCCGTGCTCGGCCAACACGTCCCGGAAGGAATGCCGATCGACGAGGTCGCCGACACGCTCGCCGCGATCCCCGGAGTCACCGACGTCCACGACCTCCACATCTGGGTGCTCACCTCGGGCATGAACGTCGCCACCGCCCACCTGGTCGGCGCCACCACCGAAGACCTGCCCCGCATCCTCGACCACGCGCGCACCATCCTCAGACGCGACTACGACATCGACCACGCGACCATCCAGGTCGAACGCACCGCAACCCGCGAGTGCCATGAGCTTGGCTGGTGAGCAGCCGCGGCAACGAGCGGCGCACCTCGTGACCCAGCCGAGCCACGACGGTGACAACAGCAAGACCGACGAAGCCCCCTACCATTCCGATGACTTCACATCACAGCAACACGTCTGAATCCCGTTAGATCACTACAAGGTGTGCCCAGAATTTGCCCGCAGGCAGCAGTTCGAAGTTGTCGCCGTCAGGGGACGACCCGACCGCCGAGCCACGTGAACGGCTGCTCGCTCCCCCACGGGGTGGTGTGGATGATCTCGCGCTGGTCGATCACCTCGAATCCTGGGCCAAGAGCGTCGATGAGGCCCTCGGCGCTATGCCTGGCGACAGGGAGACCTGAGCAATGCTCTGGTCCGCTCAGCGCGAATGTGGCGACCACGAATGCCCCTCCTGGTTGAACGGCGGTGCGCAGACTGGTGAGATACGCCGCTCGCGCGTCGGGATCGGTCAGGAAGTGGAAGACCGCGCGGTCGTGCCAGACGTCGTACCGTCGCGATGGCGCCCATTCGGTGAGGTCGGCAACAACCCATTCGACCTGCTCGCCGTCCTTGCCGAGTCGTTCACGACTCTGGCGGAGCGCTTCGGCAGACACGTCGAGAACGGCCAAGTCGCGGTGGCCCCTTCCCCACAGGCTGTCGACGAGCGTGGAGGTTCCGCCGCCGACATCGATCACTGATTGGCCGATCACGACACCCAACCGGTCGAGCATCGCCAGAGAATCGGTCGGCTTGGGCTCGTACCAGCTGGTGTCGGTGTCGGCCTTGGAGCCGTAGACCGCATTCCAGTGATCATCCTTCGGATCTCTCATCATTTGAACGATCCTGTCACTGCTGCGGCCACACGCGCCCGAGTCTCACGCCACGAGCCGCCATCGAACTCACCCAGGCATACGACCGAGCAGGAAGGACACTTCGGCCGGCACCCCGGCAGGTTGGACTCGCGTGACCTCGATGTGACCGGTGTTGGCCATTCTTTGGCCCCGCCCCGGACCCCACGAAACCGGCACCGGCCCATCGACATGGCCGCCCGATCAGCCGGCCGTCCGACGGACCGGTTCGCACCCGCGACGAAACCCCCGCATCGACTGGAATACCAGCCAAGACGGGGGCTTCGACACTGCGGTGGCGGTGGGATTTGAACCCACGGTGGGAATGACCTTCACGCTCCAATCGCGCTTCCCCACGCCGGCCTCTTGAGAGTCGCGATCGGCGCACAACCTCGGGAGGGCGCCCGCGGAGTGCACCGCTTCGAGCAAACTGACAGTGGCAAGCGCCTACGGGCCAAATGAGAATCTTCCATCACCTTCGATTTGCATGTGGCCGTTCACGCGAAACCTGTCGTCGCTTCCTGACAGCATCGTGTAGTTGCTGCACCGATCCGATTGGAATCGTATGAAACTGTCCAGAGTTGATGTTCGCTTCTTCAGATCGTTCAACTACGACTATGAGCTGAAGGCGCGAGAAGGGAGCGAGCCGGCGAGCTGGGAGGATGCTGACCCAGCTTGGTTCCCATTCGTGAAGGTTCAACTGGACTCCGAAGTCACCGCCATCGTCGGTGCAAACGAGGCGGGCAAGAGCCAGCTCTTGACGGCAATCAAGGCCGCCCTTTCCGGTACGCCAATCGAGCGAGCCGACTTCTGCCGCTACAGCGAACGGTACTCCGCGAAGACGAACGAAATTCGCTTACCCGAGTTTGGGGGTACTTTCACTCTTGAGCCCGGTGAACCAAACCTGGACCCTTCCACCGGTCTGGCGGACGTTCGTGAGTTCACTCTCTACCGTCCCGGCAGCGGTGCACCGTTCGTGGTCGCGAACAACCTTCGCATCGAGATGTCCCCATCGGCGATCTCCGCGCTAGTGCCGCTCTTGCCTTCATTCCATGAGCTCAGGACTGACCTTGCTATCCCAAACAGCGTCTCGATCGCCGAACTAGCGGGAGAAGAGCGGCACCGAATGCACGATCGCAAGCAGCGGACGGGACTCTTGGCAGAACTGTCTGCGCTTGCTGCTCCGACCGCCGAGGCCGTCGCGGCGAAACTTGTGCCACGGCTAGTGGCAGCCGAGGATGAGGCAAGTATCGAAGCCGAAAGCAAGCGCAGAGCTGAGTTCGAGCTCGCCCGCCAACTACTTGTCGATGCTGCCGGTATCGACCAAAGCATGTTCGTCGAGCTACGCGAGGCGATCAGATCCGGTCGTGAAGGTCAGGTCGAGGGCATTGTTGGAATCATGAACTCGGCGATCAAGGAGAACCTGAACATTCAACGTTGGTGGACCCAGGACCGCGATTTCGACCTCTTGGTAGAGGCCAGGGAGCAGGAACTCGCCTTTACGATTCGAGACCGCACCAACTCGAAGTACTCCTTCGACGAGCGTAGCCAAGGCCTTCGCTTCTTCCTCAGCTACTTCGTTCAACTGACGGCGCACCGCCTCAAGAACGTGAAAGCAGACATTCTTCTCCTCGACGAGCCCGACGCGTTCCTGTCCAGCATCGGACAGCAAGACCTCTTGCGTGTGTTGCATGACTACGCAATGCCGGAGGATGCGACGCCAAGAAGCCAGGTCGTATATGTGACGCACTCACCGTTCCTCATCGATAAGAACGCCCCTCATCGGATCCGGGTTCTCGACAAGGGTTCCGAAGATGAGGGGACACGAGTGGTGCGCGACGCAGCGAACAATCGATACGAGCCACTGCGGTCGTCGCTCGGCGCGCACGTGGCTGAGACGGCCTTCATCGGCGGTCAGAATCTGTTCGTTGAGGGAATCGCCGACCAGATTCTCATCGCCGGAGTCTCAGCCCAGATCAACAGGCGCGAGCAGAGCACCGCTGGAGCACTGGATCTCAACGCAGTTACAGTCGTGGCAGCAGGTGGAGCTGATGCCATTCCCTACATGGTCTACCTCGCACGTGGCCGGGACACCGTGAAGCCTCCCTGCGTTGCGCTGCTTGACGGTGACGCATCGGGCCGCGATGCAGAGCGTGTTCTCAAACGAGGTGAAGCTCGAAAGAAGCGCGTTCTACTGGACGAGTACATTGTGCGCCTCGACCTCTGGGCTGCCGACTCGGGTCTTGAGTTCGAACCCAACGTCACGGTTGAGGAGATCGAGGACCTCCTCCCCGTCGAAGTCGCACATCGCGCGTCGCTTAACTACCTTGCTCGATTCAACGATCTGGGCACTGTGGACACGAGCAAATTCACTCCCGCCACCATTCGGGCTGGGCTTGAGGCTGAAGGCGTCGGAATCTGGGACGCGCTCGACGCTGCGTACCGCACGGCGTTTACTGATGACCACCTCGAAAAGGCGGGGCTAGCCCGCGAAGTGGTCTCCCTCTTGGCCTTGGAGCCCGACATTGAGGGAGGCGACGATGTGCGGCAACGCTTTGGCGCCCTCCTGCGCCACCTTGCAGAACGACTCGACCTCGCATCCGATGACGAGGAGCGGAGCCGTACCGATGACCGACTGAAGCGAGCAATCAAGAACTTCACTCGCAACCACCCATCCGGCATGAGAAAGCATGACGCGAAGAAGCTACTCCGCGAGATCGAGGCTTCCCTGGGGGCGTCAGAGTTCGGCGATGAAGTCCGCCCTCGGGTCCACCGGATTGCTCGCGAGTTTGAGCTGACCGACTCAACGAGCCCGAACGTACCTCGCTTCCCGCAGTTTCGGGAGGAGATAAAGTCATTGAACTCGAGCGAACGCATCGCCTACCAGGATGACGCCCTATCCGATCCGGTCGGAGCGATCTACCTGGATGCGTCAGTCGACGGCGACAATTAGTCCAACCCACACCGCACCGCGCGCAGAACCAAGGCCCTACGAAGTATTCAAACGATGGAGTCACATGAAGCTCAGCAAGTCGGAACTTGAGCTGGAGTCGGTATACAACCGGATCAATAAGGGTGAGATCGACCTGCAGCCGGACTTTCAGCGCGGAGAGATCTGGGACAACCGACGACGCCAGCGACTCGTGGACACCATCATTCGGAACTGGTACGTGCCGGCGGTGCATGTGGTCAAGGATCGCGATGGCAACGAAGAAGTGCTCGACGGCCAGCAACGTTTGGCCGCAATCCGTGACTTTTTCGAGGACCGGTTCGGAATAGATGGTCGAATCGAGCCGCACAATGACGAGATTCTCGGTCTCCATGGCGCCAAGTTCTCGCACCTTCCTGAAGCGAGACGCCGTTCCATTCAACGATTCACACTACAGATCATCACCCTCACAGACTTTGAGCCGCAGGAGCCGAACGAACTCTTCTTTCGCCTCAACCAGTCTTACAACCTGACCCCGCCTGAGAAGCGAAACGCGCTACACGGCGAGGCGCGCGACGCAGTTAAGGAACTAGTTGCGCGGCTGAAAGAGGTCGGACTGCTTTCCCCCGAATCTGTTGGCTTCTCGAACGGTCGGCTCGCCTACGACGACATCGTTGCTCGGACGTGCGTGGCACTGGAGACGGATGACCTCGGAGTTCACATCAACAACAACGTGGTGGAAGACTTCTACAGGAACAAGGAGTTCACCGAACGAACTCTGGAGCGGGTCGAATCGGCTGGTCGCGCGCTGCAAGTTCAAGTCCAACGCTGCCCGGAGCGGGTGCGATTCAACAAGGGCACTCTCTTCACTTGGTTGGTCTTCCTCGACTGGGCCTCCGGCGTGTACGGGGGTGTTCCCCTTGAACTGTTGTCGCGATTCGAAGCAGATCGAAGGCGATCGAAGAACGGTGCTGACCCAGGAATGTCTGAGGATCGGAGGCTTCTTGAGTTGGTGTCGCTGTATGAGGATCGTGCTGCCTACCGAGTGACGGATGTCAGCTCAGTGCGCACACGCGATCTCGCCCTCCATCTCTACTCCAACTACATCTTCGATACGCCGAGCGTTCGCAACTCTGACGCTGTGCTGAGGCGCATTACCGAGCCGTCTCTCGAGCCCGTTTCGTCGGTCATCTCAGATTTCCTTGCCGAGGAGACGTGGGGCTCAGAACTTCATGAGCTAGCCGAGCAGACATGAGGGAGTGGTCAGAGAAGAGGCTGTGGCAGCAGCTGGCGGCCGCGTCGCGGGACCGGGAGACTCACTCGTTGAACCTCGGCCACGGCAACCATCTAGACCTTGACCTTTCCAAGGGTTGCACGGTGGTGGCTGGACGGAACGGTGCAGGGAAGTCTCAGGTACTAGCCGCGGCCAAGGGAAAGCTGGGCGACCAAAGCACCCTGATTCAACTACATCAGATCTGTGAGCACGCCCGATCCGCACTGCGATCGCGCGATGACATAGAGGAGATGGAGGAGGAGACAGGAGCTTTGCCGTTAACGGATGAGTTGATCAGCAACCTCAAGCGGGTAGTGGGGCGGGACTACGAAGAAGTTCAGTGGTTCTCGCTTGAGTTGGAAGCAACTGCGAGCTTCCGGGATTCGTTCGAGTGGCCGGGAGATCAAGCACTAGTTCCGCACTTCAGGGTGAAGTACCGAGGAGCCGAGTACACGTCACTTGAGATGGGTCTTGGCGAGTTCTCGATTCACCTATTGTTTTGGACACTCCAGCAGTTCCGGGACCGCAACGAGTTGACCGTCTTGCTTGACGAACCTGACGCTTACCTCCCGCCGATCGGCTCCTCTCGTCTACTTGCTCGCATGCTCGATACCTGTCTGCGCCGGAACTGGTCGCTAGTAATCGCGACGCACTCCGAAGAGATGATCCGAGCGTCAATTGAGGAGGACTCTCTTTTGGTGGTCAGGCGCGCGCAGGACTCCAGCATCGAGGCAATCAGGTCATGGGTCGACGGTCCGGCTGTTGCAACGGATTTGCTGGCGGTGCCTGCGCTTGAGCTCGTCATCTTCGGCGAGGACGAGGCCGCAGCAGCACTTGTGCGGTCTATCCTTCGGTCTGGCGACGGCCGCCATGCTCGCACCGCAGAGGTCGTCTGGAACAACGGTCACGGATACCTCACCTCGCTCCGTCGACAGATTCCTCGACACTCGCGAATGAAGGTTCGGTTCGCGTATGCCTACGATGGCGATCAACGCAACCAGGACTCACCGCCCGACACCGGATGGCCTTCGGTATACCTCCCTTGACCTGTCCCGGGTTTCCCGGACGGTTCTTGTGTGTTGATCATGCCGCTTGGTCGGTGGCGGTGTGAAGGGTTTCGTACTCGATTGGGCTGAGGTAGTCCAGGCTCGAGTGGCGGCGGGTCGGGTTGTAGAACGCTTCGATCCACTCGAAGATCCCGTTGG
>NZ_CM001024.1:2818690-2912171 GCF_000160775.2 Aeromicrobium marinum DSM 15272
GGGGGCGGCGCGGGCCGGTCGGCGTCGAAGCGGTGGACGAACGACGCGTCGGCCGGCGGGGGCGGCGTGCTGGCCGGTCCCGAGGGGATCGGAACCGTCGGCTCAGCCGCCGAGGCGTCCTGCTCGTGGGGCGGGACGGAGGGTCGGGGCGAGAACGGGTCAGTCGGTTCGCTCATGGGTCAAGAGTCCTCTTCATCGCTGAGACAGGTCTGAGAGCCGTGTGTGAGGCCCGGAAGAATCGGGTGCGGCCGGGATCGACAGCGAGAACGTCGCGCCCTCGCCCGGGTCGGAGGTGACGGTGACCGATCCGCCGTGGCGTTCGGCACAGCGGCGGACGATCGACAGCCCGAGCCCCGAGCCGGGCAGGGTGCGTGCCTCGGTCGACCGGTAGAACCGGTCGAACACGTGGGGCAGATCGTCGGGGCTGATGCCCGGTCCGTCGTCGGACACCACCACCGCGCCACCGGTCAGCCGCACCCGGACGGTGCCGCCGGCCGGGCTCCACTTGGCGGCGTTGTCGAGCAGGTTGGTGACGGCGCGCTCGAGCATGCGGGGTTCGCCGATGACCATCCACGGGGACAGGTCCACGTCGAAGGTCAGCGACGGCGCCCGCAGTCGGACCCGGTCGAGCGACTGGGTGACGACCTCGGCCAGGTCGAGCGGCTCCGGGTCGTTCTGCAGGGGTTCGTCGCGGGCGAGCTCCACGAGGTCGCCGATCAGGGTGGTCAGCTCCTCGACCTGGGCGCCGACGTCGGCCATGATCTCGTCGCGCTGGTCGTCCGAGAGCGGACGGTCCGAGCGGCCCGCCTGCCGGAGCAGCTCGATGTTGGTGCGCAGGCTGGTGAGCGGGGTGCGCAGCTCGTGCCCGGCGTCGGCGACGAGCTGGCGCTGGCCCTCCTGCGAGGCGTCGAGCGCCACCAGCATCTGGTTGAACGCGATGGTGAGCCGGGCCAGCTCGTCGCGGCCGGACACCTCGATCGGGTGCAGCTCGTGGGTGCGGGCGACGTGCTCGGCGGCGGCGGTCAGCCGGCGCACGGGACGCAGCCCGTTGGCGGCGACCGTCCAGCCGACCATCCCGGCCACGAGTCCGCCGGCAGTGCTGGTGAGCAGCAGGATGAGACCCAGCCGGTCGAGCGTCCTGGTGACCGACTCCATCGGCTGCACCATGACGAGCGCGGACCCGGGGCCGGCCTGCACGGCGACGACGCGGTACGGGTCACCGTCGATGGTCGCCGTCCGGGCGGACGATGCCTTGCGCCCGATCGAGACCTCCAGCTCCTTGTGCGTGGGGCGGATGCTCTGGTTGCCGGTGAGCGTGGCGATCAGCTGGCCGCCCTCGACCCGGAAGATGTCGATGCCGGCGACGTCGAGCAGCTCGGCCTGGGTCCCGGTGAGGTCACCGGGCGAGTAGCCGGCCGCGACCGCCTGCTCGGCGCGAGCGGTGATCGAGGTGTCGAGGTTGCTCACCAGCTCGGCCCGCACGACGAAGTACACCAGCGCGCTCATGGACCCGAGCGTCAGTGCCACCGCGGCGGTGGTGATGAGCGTGACGCGGGCCGCCAGCGAGACCTTGCTGGTGAACCGGTGGACCCGCCGGTGGGCGGCGTCGGTGGCTCCACGGATCACGGCGGGGTCTCGCGCAGGACGTAGCCGACCCCTCGGACCGTGTGGAGCAGCCGGGACTCACCCTCGGCCTCGAGCTTGCGCCGGACGTAGCCGACGTAGACCTCCAGCGAGTTCGCGGTGGTGGGGAAGTCGAAGCCCCAGACCTCCTCCAGGATGAACGAGCGCTCCAGCACGCGCCGGGGGCGGCGCAGGAACAGCTCCAGCAGGGCGAACTCGGTGCGGGTCAGGGACAGAGCGCGGTCCCCGCGTCGCACGTCGCGGGTGCCCGGGTCGAGCGACAGGTCGGCGAAGACCAGCGGCGCCTCGTCCTCCAGCTCGGCGGACCGGCTGGACCGTCGCAGCAGCGCGCGCAGCCGGGCCAGCAGCTCCTCGAGCGCGAAGGGCTTGGTGAGGTAGTCGTCGGCACCGGCGTCGAGACCGTCGACCCGGTCGGTCACCGCGTCGCGGGCCGTCAGCACGAGGATGGGCACGTCGTTGCCGGCACTGCGCAGCGCGCGGGTGGCGTCGAGGCCTCCGAGCCGGGGCATCATGACGTCCATGACGATGGCGTCGGGCTGCACCTGGGGGGTCCGGGCGAGTGCCTCGGCCCCGTCGGAGGCCAGCTCGACGGTGTACCCGTTGAACTCCAGCGAGCGACGCAACGAGTCGCGGACGGCTCGGTCGTCGTCGACCACCAGGATGCGCATGGGTCCAGTCTGCCCCGGATCCCTGAACCCCGGCTGAGATCACCCCCGCCCCCGGGCGGTAGGTGGGCAACCGAACCCACCGGCGGGCGGTAGGTGAGCAACCCCATGCGGGCCGTGATCGGTTGCCCACCCACCGCCGGCCACCGGGAAGGGTTGCTCACCTACCGCCGGTCCGGGGTGGCGCCTGCGGCCGGCGGCGGGGCGTCGCGTCAGAGCAGCGAGCGTGCGGCGTCGGCCGCGCGGGGACCGTAGCTGCCGCCGAACATCACCGCGTGCACCAGCAGCGGGTGCAGGTGGTGCAGGGCGACCCGGTCTCGCCATCCCTCGGCCAGCGGGGCGGCCTCGTCGTAGGCGTCGATGATCCGCTGCAGGTGAGGAGCGCCGAACAGGGCGAGCATCGCCAGGTCGGTCTCCCGGTGACCGCCGTGGGCGGCCGGGTCGATGATCCAGGCGTCACCGTCGACGCCCCACACGATGTTGCCCGACCACAGGTCACCGTGCAGCCGGGCCGGGGGCTCGAGGTCGCCGGCGAGGTCGTGGATGCGCCGCACGGCCGCCTCGATGACGGCGGCCTCCTCGGGCAGCAGGGCGGCCCGGTCGACGGCCGCCCGGACGTACGGCATGACGCGACGCGACGCGTAGAACTCCGGCCACGTGGGCAACGGACGGTTGGGCAGGGGGGCGAGGCCGACGAACCCGTCGGTGTCGGCGCCGAACGTCGGCGCGCCGGCCGCGTGCGTGACGGCGAGCGCACGGCCCAGGCGCTCGGCGGAGTCACCGGACGGTTTGGCGGGCTCGACCCAGGCGAGCACGAGGCAGTCGTCGGCGGCGGCGAGCAGCTCGGGGACGCGGGCGCCGCCGGCCTCGGCGAGCCAGCGCAGACCGGCCGCCTCGGCTTCGAAGAACCCGGCGGGAGCGTGCGGTCGGGTCTTGATCACGGCGCTGCGACCGTCGGTGAGCCGCAGGCGGGTGGAGGTGCAGATGTCGCCCCCCGCCACCGGGGTCGTGGACACCACACCGGTGCCGAGCAGCTGCTCGGCCCGCTGCGCCGTCCCCGTCATGCGTGCCATGAGCGTGAGGTTACCGGGTGGTTCGGCTCTGCGGCCCGGTCAGGAGCGAGGTGCCGTACGGGCGCGGAGGTGCTCGACGATGCCGTCGACCGTGCGCTCGACCATCTCCAGGACGTCGCGGAAGCCCTCGTCGCCCCCGAACCAGGGATCGGGGACCTCGTCGTCCCGGTCGTCGGCGGCCGGGTCGAAGCTGCGGAACATCCGCACCTGCTCCTGGGCGTCGACCGTGGGCGCGAGGTCGGACATGTTCGCGAGGTTCGATGCGTCCATCGCGAGCAGCAGGTCGTGCTCGGCGTACCAGTCGACCGTGAACTTCCGGGCCCGGTGACGACTGGCGTCGTAGCCGGCCTCGGCGAGGGTGGCCGCCGCGCGCGGGTCCATCGGTTCGCCCACGTGCCAGTCACCGGTGCCGGCCGAGGCGACGGTGACGCGGTCGCCGAGCCCGGCCTCGGCGAGCCGGTGCTCAAGAACCACGTGGGCCATGGGCGACCGGCAGATGTTGCCGAGGCAGACGACCGCGACCCGGTAGGGCTCGGCCGGCATCAGCGCTTGCCGACGAGGCCGGCCACGACGGTCTGCGACATCGAGATGACGACGGAGGCGAGGACGGCCCACCAGAACCCGTCGACGAAGAAGGTGACGTCGAACGCGTCGGTGATGCGCTGCGTGAGCAGCAGAAGCAGCGCGTTGATGACCAGCAGCGCCAGGCCCAGGGTGATGATGATGAACGGCAGGGACAGGACCTTGACGATCGGTCCGATGATGGAGCTGACCAGCGTGAACACCAGGGCCACGACGAGCAGCGTGATGACCCGCTGCGTCGCCGGGTCGTTCGGGTCGCCGATGTCCATGCGGTCGCCGAGCAGCCACGCGGAGAAGGCGAGCGCCACGGCGCTGACCAACCAGGTCGAGAGGAAGCGTTCCATGACCTGATTGTGGCACCACCGGTCCGTCAGGTCGGGGGTGGCAGCGGTGCCGGTTCGCTGCGGCGGGAGGTCTGGGCGAGCACGACCCCGCTCAGCACCATCGCCATGCCCAGGATCTGCAGGGGCGTGAGCGTCTCGCGGAACCACCCCCAGCCGACCAGGGCGGCCACGACCGGTTCCAGCATGGCCACGACGCTCACGATCGTCGCCGACAGCATCCGCAGGGCCACGAGCAGCAGGAAGAACGGCGCCACCGTGCCCAGCACCACGACCCACCCCATGGCGGCCCAGGCCGGCACGACGACCTCGTCGAAGCGGCCGAGGGCGGAGGCGTCCGCCCCGAGGGCATCGGCGGTCCACACCGGCTGGACGAGGTTCATCACGACGGTCGCCGCCGCGAACGACCAGACGATGACCTGCAGGGGGGAGTCCGCGTCCACCCCGCGTTCGCCGAGCAGGAAGTAGGTGGCGAAGCAGACCGCGGCGAGCAGGGCCATGGCGACGCCCAGCCCGTCGAACTCCAGCCCGCTCCAGATGCGGCTCACGACGGCCAGCCCCAGCACGGCCAGGCCCAGCGCCGGCCACATCCGCGGGGCCACCGGCTCGGACCGCACGAACCGCACCCACAGCACCACCAGCACGGGGCCGAGGTACTCCAGTAGCAGGGCGATCCCCAGCGGCAACCGGTTGATGGCCACGTTGTAGGTCCACTGCACCCCGGTCACGCCCACCAGGCCCAGGCCGACCACCAGCAGCAGGGACCGCCCCCGGGGCGGGCGCAGCGCCGCCCGGTCGACGGCCACGGCGACGAGGACCAGCACGGCAAGGGCGGCGGTGATGCGCACCGACGTGAAGGTGTCGGTGGGGGTGCCCGAGCGCAACGGGATGCGGGAGACGCCGGCGTTGACCCCGAACAGCACGGCCGCGGCGACGACGAGCAGGTAGCCGAGCCGGGGCGATCGCGACGTCACCGGCCGATTCAACCAGCCCGCCCGGGTCGGCGGTAGGTGGGCAACCCTTCGCGCGGTGCGGCGGTGGGTGGGCAACCCTTCAGCCGCGGCAATCGGTTGCTCACCCACCGCCGGCGGTGAGGTTCGGTGGCTCACCTACCGCTCACCTATCCTCAGGGGATGGTCGCTCCCACGCCTCGTCCCGCGCTCGCGGGGATCCCCGTCTACCGCGCGGGACGACCGGCCGCCGACCCCGCGTCGAAGCTGTCGAGCAACGAGCTGCCGTTCGATCCGCTGCCGGGGGTGCTCGACCGCGCCGTCGCCGAGCTGCGTCACGTCAACCGCTACCCCGACGCCGGCTGCACCGCGCTCACGACCGCGCTCGCCGGGCACCACGAGGTGGATCCGGACCGGATCGCGATCGGGACCGGGTCGGTCGCGGTCCTCTATGCCCTGCTGTCGGCCTTCTGCGGCCCGGGCGATGAGGTGGTCCTGCCCTGGCGGTCGTTCGAGGCGTACCCGATCGCGGTGGAGCTCACCGGCGCCGCGGGGGTGCGGGTGCCGGTCGGTGCCGACGGCACCCACGACCTCGCCGGCATGGCGGCCGCGATCACCCCGCGCACCCGGGCGGTGCTGGTCTGCACGCCCAACAACCCGACCGGCCCGGTCGTGACGGCCGACGAGCTGGCGTCCCTCGTGGCCGCCGTCCCTCCGTCGGTGCTCCTGGTCGTGGACGAGGCCTACGTCGAGTTCGTCACCGATCCGGCGGCGGCGTCCGGCCCGGACTGGCTCGACCGCGAGAACGTCGTGGTGCTCCGCACCTTCTCCAAGGCCCACGGCCTGGCGGCCCTGCGGGTCGGCTACGCCCTGGCGCACGCCCCGGTCGCCGAGGCCGTCCGCAAGGTGCTGCCGCCGTTCGGGGTCTCCGACGTCGCCCAGGCGGCCGCCATCGCCTCGTTGGAGAGCCTCGACGCGATGGGCGAGCGCGTGGCTGCCGTGGTGGCCGAGCGGGACGCGGTGGTCGCCGGCCTGCGCGGTCAGGGGTGGGACGTGCCGCAGGCGCAGGGCAACTTCGTCTGGCTCCCGCTCGGTGCGGAGGCCGTCGAGTTCGCCGCCGCTGCCCAGCCGCTGTCGGTCCGGGCGTTCGCCGGCGAGGGCGTCCGGGTGACCATCGGGCTGCCCGAGGTGAACGAGCAGTTCCTCGCCACGACACGGCGGTGGCGCACCGGCTCCTGATCGGGTTACCGTGGAGGCACGGTGTGACCCCGTTCACACCGTGGTCGCCCTCCCGGCCCCACCACGGCCGGCGGACGACCCCGACGCACCGGCCGCGGAGACCCCGCAGGCCGGCTGACCGAGGGAGCCGCATGACTGCGCCCGTGCACCACCCGACCGGCCCCGAGCCCGTCCAGCTCCTGACCCCCGAGGGGATCAGGACCGACCACCCCGACCACGTGTTCGACGGCGACACCGCGGCCGTCGCGGCGCTGTACCGCGACCTCGTGCTGGTCCGCCGCGTCGACACCGAGGCCTACGCGCTGCAGCGGCACGGCGAGCTGGGTCTCTGGCCACCGTCCCTCGGTCAGGAGGCGTGCCAGGTCGGTTCGGCCCGCGCCCTGCGTCGCCAGGACTTCGCCTTCCCGACCTACCGCGACCATGGGGTCGCCTGGAGCCGGGGCGTCCCGCCCGAGAAGCTGCTGGGGCTCTACCGAGGCGTCTCGCTCGGCGGCTGGGACCCCGCCGACCACGGCTACGCCCTGCCGGCGATCATCATCGGCGCGCAGACGCTGCACGCTGCCGGGTACGCGATGGGCGTGACCTTCGACGGCGACGTCGGCACGGGCGATCCCGACCGTGACACCGCCGTCATCGCCTACCTGGGCGACGGCGCCACCAGCCAGGGAGACGTCAACGAGGCGCTGGACTGGGCCGCGGTGTTCGGCCTGCCGGTCGTCTTCCTCATCGAGAACAACCAGTACGCCATCAGCTCGCCGGTCGCGCGCCAGAGCGCCGT
Source organism: Aeromicrobium marinum DSM 15272 (assembly GCF_000160775.2). NCBI lineage: Bacteria > Bacillati > Actinomycetota > Actinomycetes > Propionibacteriales > Nocardioidaceae > Aeromicrobium > Aeromicrobium marinum. The sequence goes on from NZ_CM001024.1 coordinate 2,825,963, forward strand.
ACCCCTGGCGCAGCGGGCCGAGGGCTTCGGGCTCCCGGGAGTGCGGGTCGACGGCAACGACGTGCTGGCCTGCCACGCGGTCACGTCCGCGGCGCTCACGCGGGCGCGCGACGGGGAGGGGGCGACCCTCATCGAGGCCGTCACCTACCGGATGGGCGCCCACACCACCTCCGACGACCCCGGCCGCTACCGCGAGGCCGCCGAGACGGAGGAGTGGTCGGCCCGTGATCCGCTGCTGCGGGTCCGGCGCCACCTGGAGTCGGTCGACTGGCCGGAGTCGTTCTTCGACGACCTCGACACTGAGGCCGACGACCTCGGCGAGCGCCTCCGGGCGGCCTGCCGCGCCCTGCCCGAGCCGGATCTCGCGACCCTGTTCGACCGGGTCCACGTCGACCCCGACCCGACCCTCGCGGCCCAGCGCGAGGAGTACGTCGCCTGGCGTGCGGGGTTCGACGGGAGCGCGGCATGATCGCCCGCGAGAAGGTCAGCATCGCCGGGGCCCTCAACGCCGGCCTCCGGGCCGCGATGGAGTCCGACGACCGGGTGCTGCTGATCGGCGAGGACATCGGCCGGCTCGGCGGCGTCTTCCGCGTCACCGAGGGTCTGCAGAAGGACTTCGGCGGTCAGCGGGTGATCGACGCGCCGTTGGCGGAGTCCGCGATCGTCGGCACGTCCGTCGGCCTGGCGATGCGTGGCTACCGGCCGGTGATCGAGATCCAGTTCGACGGGTTCGTCTACCCGGCGTACGACCAGATCGTCAACCAGGTCGCACGGTTGCACTTCCGCAGCGAGGGCGCCGTGCGCATGCCGATCGTGATCCGGATCCCCTACGGCGGTGGCATCGGTGCCGTCGAGCACCACTCCGACAGTCCCGAGGCCCAGTTCGTCCTGACGGCCGGCCTGCGCGTGCTGGCCCCCGCGACCCCCCACGACGCCTTCTGGATGGTGCAGCAGGCGATCGCGTCGGACGACCCGGTGGTCCTGATGGAGCCCAAGCGCCGGTACTGGGAGACCGGCCCGGTCGGTGACACCCCCGACCCGATGTCGGCCTCCGTGGTCCGTCGGGACGGAGCCGACCTGACCCTCGTCACCTACGGACCGATGCTGCGCACCTGTCTGGACGCGGCGGACGCCGCGGCCGAGGACGGGCTGGACCTGGGGGTCGTCGACCTGCGGTCGTTGTCGCCCCTGGACCTCGGACCGGTGGTCGAGTCGGTGCGGCGGACCGGGCACGCGGTCGTGGTCCACGAGGCGCAGCGCACGCTCGGCCTCGGCGCGGAGGTCGCCACCCGCCTGACGCAGGAGTGCTTCTACTCCCTCGAGGCGCCGGTCCACCGGGTCACCGGCTACGACCTGCCGTACCCGCCGAGCCGGGTCGAGGACGACTTCCTGCCCGACGTCGACCGCATCCTCGACACCGTCGACGCGGTGCTGGCCTACGGGGAGGCGCGATGAGCGAGTTCAGGCTCCCCGACGTCGGCGAGGGTCTCACCGAGGCCGACATCGTCACCTGGCACGTCGCGGTCGGCGACGTGGTCGCGGTCAACGACGTCCTGGTCGACATCGAGACCGCCAAGTCGATCGTCGAGCTGCCCAGCCCCTTCGCGGGGGAGGTGACCGAGCTGCTCGTCGAGGAGGGTCGAACCGTCACCGTGGGCACGCCGATCGTCCGCATCGGCGCCCCCGCGTCCGGGGCGGACGCAGGGGCGGAGACGTCCCAGGACACCGCTGCGCCCGAGCGCCACGGGGTGCTCGTGGGCTACGGACCACGCGAGGGCCGCCCTCATCGCCGGCGCCGTCGTACGTCGTCGGCCGTGGACGCGCCGGTCGTGGCCCCGGTTGCGTCCCGCCCGTTGGCGAAGCCGCCGGTCCGCAAGCTGGCCAAGGACCTGGGGGTCGACCTGACCGAGGTGCCGTGCGACGGTGTCGTGACCCGCGCCGACGTCGAGGCGTTCGCCCGGGACCGGGAGCAGGCCGTGACGCCCGTGGCCCCGCCCGGTGGCGACCGCCGTGTCCCTGTCACGGGGGTGCGCCGGGCGACCGCGGAGGCGATGGTGGCCTCGGCGTTCACCGCGCCTCACGTCACCGAGTGGGTCACGGTCGACGTCAGCCGCACCATGGCGCTGCTCGAGCGGCTGCGCTCCGACCGTGCGTGGAGCGAGGTGTCGTTGACGCCGCTCGCGCTGGTGGCGCGTGCCGTCTGTCTGGCGTTGCGCCGCACACCCGAGCTGACCGGGGCGTGGGACGGTGACGCGATCACCTACCCGGAGCAGGTCGACCTCGGCATCGCGGCCGCGACCGAGCGGGGGCTGGTGGTGCCCAACATCCGCGGCGCCGACGCCCTCGATCTGAGGGGTCTCGCCACCGCTCTGTCGGAACTGACGGCCACGGCGCGGGCGGGCCGGGTCCAGCCGGCCGATCTGGCCGGTGGCACCTTCACCATCACCAACATCGGCGTGTTCGGCATCGACGCGGGCACCCCGATCCTGAACCCGGGACAGTCCGGCATCCTGGCCGTCGGGGCGATCAACCGGCGGCCGTGGGTCGACGAGCACGACCAGGTGGTGCCCCGCTGGGTCACGACGCTCGCGCTGAGCTTCGACCACCGCGTCGTCGACGGTGAGCAGGGCTCGCGGTTCCTCGCCGACGTCGCGTCGGTGCTGCGCGACCCGGACCTCGCGCTCACCTGGTGACGACTGCGAGCCCTCCCTCGGTGGTCGAGGCGCGAGCCGCCGGCCCGCTGGTCGAGGCGCGAGCTGCCGGCTCGCTGGTTGAGGTGCGAGCTTGCGAGCCTCGAAACCACCTGGGGCCGGTGTGGTTTCGAGGCTGCTCGTTCCTCGCAGCACCTCAACCACCGAGATCGCTCGCGAGCTGGTGTTCGCCAGTCCGCGAGGAACGAGCGGACGTGAGCGGAGCGAGGCGAACTCGCGTGAGGGACGCCTCGGGCTCCGCCCTCACGGTCGCTGCGCTCCCTGGCGACCACAGGGTGTGGTTTCGAGGCTGCTCGTTCCTCGCAGCACCTCAACCACCGAGACCGCGCGCGAGCTGGTGTTCGCCAGTCCGCGAGGAACGAGCGGGCGTGAGCGGAGCGAGGCGAAGCCGCGTGAGGGTCGCCTCGAGCGGCTCCCGGGCGCCCGCGATGGGGGCCTCAGGTCTTCGTGAGGCTGGACTCCCGGTGGGCGGCGGTGGCACCGGTCTTCTCCGACGTGACGATCCAGTAGGGATCGTCGTCCGAGGCGTTGAACTGCTGCCGGTCGTGCTGGAAACGCGAGGTCCGCTTCTCGTCGGCGGTGCCGTACGTCGGCCCCTGGGAGGTGTTCCACTGCACGCGGTCGCCCTTGGTGATCGTCATGCGGGGGGCGTACCCCGACGGACCTAGGATGAACCGGTGAGTCGGGCAGCGGGGTGGGTCTGGGCGGTCGCGTTCTCGGTGTACCTGCTCGCGGTGTTCCACCGGTCGTCGCTGGCCGTCGCCGGTCTCGTGGCGAGCGAGCGGTTCGGCATCACCGCAGCCCAGCTGGCCACCTTCGTGACGCTGCAGCTGCTGGTCTACGCGAGTCTGCAGATCCCGGTCGGGCTCGCGATCGACCGGCTGGGTCCGCGGCGGGTCCTCACCTGTGGGCTCGTGGTGATGACGGTCGGGCAGCTCACGTTCGCCGTCGTCGACACCTACCCGGCGGCCGTCCTGGCCCGGGTGCTGGTGGGCGCGGGCGACGCGATGACGTTCGGCTGCGTGCTGCGGCTGGTGAGCGCTTGGTTCTCCCCACGCCGCGTGCCGCTGATGACCCAGCTGACCGGGGTGGGCGGCCAGTTCGGGGCCATCCTCGCCGCCGTCCCGATGACATGGGCCTTCGGTGAGTTCGGCTGGACCCGCACCTACGCCGGGGCCGCGTCGATCGGCATCGTCCTGCTGGTCGCGCTCCTGCTGGTGGTGCACGACGCGCCGGGGGCGCGCCGGGTCGTCGGTCCGCGGATGTCGGTCGGTCTGGTGCGCCGCAGCCTCGCCGACTCCTGGAGCCACCCCGGCACCCGGCTGGGCTTCTGGACGCACTTCACGACCCAGTTCAGCGCCACGACCCTCGGGATGTTGTGGGGATACCCGTTCCTGGTCCGCGGCGAGGGCCGGTCGGAGGCGACGGCGGGAGTGCTGCTGACCGTGCTGGTGGTCGCCGTCATGACGGCGGGGCCGATCATCGCGTGGCTCGTGACCCGTCACCCCTACCACCGTTCCGACCTCGTGATGGGGGTCGTCGGCGCGATCGTCGTGGTGTGGACCCTGGTGCTGGCGTGGCCCGGCGATGCACCCCTGGCCGTGCTCGTCGCCCTCGTGGTCGTGGTGGGGATCGGCGGCCCGGCCTCGATGATCGGCTTCGAGTACGGGCGCGAGTTCAATCCGTCCCACCGGCTGGGGGCGGCGATCGGCATCATCAACCAGGGCGGGTTCCTCGCGACCCTGGTGCTCGTGGTCGCGATCGGCCTCGTGCTGGACTGGCGGACGCCCGAGGGTGCGGGTTTCACCCCCGAGGCGTTCCGGTGGGCGATGGCGTGCCAGTACGTGCTGTGGGCGTTGGGCCTCGGGCAGATCTGGCGCTACCGGCGCCGGACGAGACGTCTGGCCGGGCTCAGGACTCCTTGACCAGCATCAGGTTGGTCTTGCCGGCGTGGTCGAGCTCGCCGACCGGCTCGTACCCGCGGCTGCGGTGGAAGGCCAGCGAGACGTCGTTCGTGTCGTAGACCTCCAGCGCGACGGGCGTCTCGGTCTCGATCTCGTCGTACAGCTGGGAGGCGACGCCCTGACGGCGGTGGGTCTCGGCGACGACGATGCGGTCGAGGTACACGTACTCCTCGAAGCGCTTCTCGAACCACTCGTAGCGGCTGGACTCGTAGTCGGCACCCGGGGGCAGGGTGATCACGAAACCGGCGATGTCGCCGCCGTCGTCGAGCACGAGGGCCTGGTCGGCCTGGTCGACGAGGTGGGCCAGCTTCTGCTCGTCGAGCGGACCGACGCCCTCGAGGGCGTTCTGGTTGAGGTCGATGATGGTGTCGAAGTCATCGGGCTCGATCTCGCGGATGGTCGTGTCGGGGACGGTGGCAGTCATGGACGGGCTCATTGACGTACAGGTTATGTCAACCAGCCGGATTCGGCCAGCCGGTCCGGGCTCGACCCGCTCAGACGGTGAAGTCGAGCCCGACCGCGCGTTCGGAGGCGGACCACACGTCGCGGGCCAGCTCGGGGTCCCGCGCGGCGCTGGTCATGCCGACCCGGTGGGGCCGTCCGCGCATCTGACGGAACCCCTTCGGACCGATGTACTCCCCGCCGGTCAGGGTCGGGTCGCTGGCCGCCATCAGCAGCGGCCAGGCGCCGGCCCTGGCGGACTGTCCGATGACCTTGGTGACCTGGTGCATGCCGAACCCGATCGGGCCGCCACCCCCCACGCCGACGCCGGTCCGGGTGAGGTTGGTCGCCGCGTACCCGGGGTGGGCCGCCACGCTGACCACGTCGACCCCGGCCGCCGTCGCCCGACGGTCGAGCTCGAGCGCGAACAGCAGGTTGGCCAGCTTGGACTCGCCGTACGACCGCCAGCGCCGGTAGGGGCGCTTGGATCCCTCGGGGGTCAGGCTGTCGAGGTCCAGGGAGCCGACCGTGGTGTGCGCCATCGACGACACCTGCACCAGCCGTGCCGACGACGCCACCAGCAGCGGCCACAGCACGGCCGTCCACGCGAAGTGTCCGAGGTGGTTGGTGGCGATCTGCAGCTCGAACCCGTCGACCGTGCGGCGCTCCGGCGGGATCATGATGCCGGCGTTGTTGATGAGCAGGTCGATCCGGTCGTAGGCGTCGACCACACCCTGCGCCGACCGCTTCGACGCCGTGAGGTCGGCGAGGTCGAGCTCGACGACGTCGACGCTGGTGCCGGGCGACTCCTTCGCGAGCCAGCTCAGTGTCTCGTCGGCCTTGGCGGTGTCGCGGGCGGTCACGACCAGATCCGCGCCGTGCCGGCCGAGCTCGCGGGCGGTGTGGCGCCCCAGTCCCCCCGTCACTCCGGTGATGAGGGCGCGACGGCCCGTGAGGTCGCCGATGTCGTCCGTCGTCCATGCCATGGCCCACAGCGTAGCCACCGGTGACCGGGTCCGCCGCGTCGTCGCGCGACGTGGGCAGCGGCCGGTGCTACGCGTCCGATCCGGCAGCGCGACGGCGCTGCACGAACACGGCGATCGCCAGCACCAGGCCGGCCCCGGTGCCGATGGCGCCGATCCGTCCGCCCCGGCCGGCCGCGTCGAATCCGTCGACCACGGCGAAGCCGTACGCCGCGGTGTCGGTGCGTCCGTCCTCGGGCACGCACGTCACCACCAGGCCGTCCTCGCTCTCGGCCTCGACGGCGAGCAGGTACCACCGCACGCCGGAGGAGTCCACCGACAGGTCGAGCGTCGCCTCCGGCACCTCCTCCGGTTCGGCCTCGGGGTCGTCGGCGGGCCGGGTGGAGCAGACGATCGTGCGGTCGGGCTGGCTCTGGTCGGTGAACACCGCGAGGGTGCGGCCGGCGGCGTCGACGGGGGCGTTCGCCGGCGTGACCGTGGCGGTACGGACCTCGTCCCACGCGCCGGCCGCGATGACGGTGCCCACCATCGAGCTGCCGAGGGCCACGAGGAAGGCCGCGAGGTACCAGAGGGGGTTCGTCAGTCGCACGGCCACCACCCTGTCACGGTTCGATGCTTCCCACGGCTCAGAACGTGACGGTCATGGCCGCGACGACCCGTCGGCCGAGGTCGACGTCGCCGTCGATCTCGACCGGGACGGACTCGGCCCCTCGGCGACCGGCGGCGAGGACGCAGAACGTCTCGCTGTCCAACGTGATCGTGGTCGTGGCGGACGCCACAGCGTCGTCGCGGCGGGCGCGTCCGTCCTCGCCGACGGTGACGCCGAGCTCCAGCTCGACCGGTCCGGTGACCTGCCAGCGGACCGTCGTCCCCATCGGGGCTCCGACCTTCTTGCCGACCACGAACGGCATGGCGGCGGCGAGCGACTGCAGGGTCACGACGGCGGCCGCACGGTCGAGACCGCCGGACCGCCCGACCGCCCGGCGGATGTCCTGCTCGTGCGTCCAGGCATCGATGACCCGGTTGCGCAGCAGCGTGTCCCACGTCCAGGAGACGCCGCCCGGGGTGAGGGGCGCGGGGGCGGAGGCGTCGTCGGGCAGGTCCGACAGGGCCGCCGTCCGTGCCTCGACGGCCGCGCGCAGCTCGTCCACGACCTGCGAGGCGGGACGGCCCCGACGGGCGAGCACACCGGCCTCGGTGTAGTCGGAGGCCAGCGTGGATCCACCGTCGACGTCGGGCCGCGTGTCGGCCTCGATCCCGGCCAGCACGCTCTCGAGATGAGCCAGGTGGGCCAGCACGTCCTGGACCGTCCACCCGGGACAGTCCGTGGGGGCGGACAGGTCGTCCGCACCGAGGGTCGGGGCCAGGTCGAGGACCGAGGTCATCGTGTCGGCCCACGCGTCGACGTGCGTGCGCAGCATGCTCATGGGACTCCGTTCGGCGGACGATCGGCCCCACCTTCCCACATCCTGGCCCCGGACCGGCCGCGCGGCGAACGGTGCGGTGTCTTGACCGCGGTCGCCAGGAGGCGGAGGATCCGCCCCATGGATGAAATCTTTCTGATCGGCCGGCTGATGTTCTGCTTCCTGATCGTCATGTCCGGAGTCGGGCACCTGATGGCGACCGACGCGATGGCGGGCTACGCCGAGATGCGAGGCGTCTCGAACGCGAAGCTGATGACCCAGGTCAGCGGTGTCGCGCTGCTGGCGGGCGGCCTCTCGGTCGCCCTCGGCATCTTCGGTGACCTCGGGGCGCTGGGTCTGGCGATCCTCCTGGTCATCATGGCCGTGACGATGCACGCCTTCTGGAAGGAGACCGACGCCATGAACAAGCAGATGGAGATGGTCGCCTTCAACAAGGACATCGCACTGGCCGGTGGAGCGCTCGTGATGTTCTCGATCCTGTCGAGCGACTTCGCGCCGTACACGCTGGTGGATCCCTTCATCAACTGGTGACCAGGATCAACTGGTGACCAGCACCCCCTGACGCACGACGAAGGCCCCCACCCGTCCGGGTGGGGGCCTTCGTCACGCGGGGATCAGAACGCGGCTTCGTCCAGCTCCATGATCGACGCGTCGACGCTCTCGGCCATGACGCGCTGGGCGGTCAGACCCGGCAGCACGTTGCGGGCGAAGAACGACGCCGCCGCGACCTTGCCCTCGTAGAAGGCCTTCTCCGACGCCGGCAGCTCGCCACCGAGCTTCTCGAGCGCCACCTCGGCGCCGCGGAGCAGCAGCCACGAGACGACCAGGTCGCCGAGCACGTACACCAGGCGGGTCGTGTTGAGCCCGACCTTGTAGATGTTCTGGATGTCGCCGGCCTCGTCGGCCGGGTTCGACGCCATCAGGTCGCCGAAGACGGCACCCAGGATGGCCTGCGTGTCCTCCAGGCCCTTGGCGAGCAGGTCGCGCTCGACCTTGAGGCGGCCGTTCCCGGACTCGGCCGCGATGAACTTCTCGATCTCGCCGGAGACGAAGCCGATGGCCTGGCCCTTGTCCTTGACGATCTTGCGGAAGAACAGGTCCTGGCCCTGGATCGCGGTGGTGCCCTCGTACAGCGTGTCGATCTTCGCGTCGCGCACGTACTGCTCGACCGGGTAGTCCTGCAGGAAGCCCGAGCCGCCGAAGGTCTGCAGCGACTCGGTGCCCAGCAGGACCCACGAACGCTCGGAGCCGTAGCCCTTGACCAGCGGCAGGAGCAGGTCGTTGATCGCCTCGGACAGCGAGGCGTCCTCGCCGGCCGCCGTCTTGATCATGACGTCGTCCTGCCAGGTGGCGGTGTAGAGCATCAGCGAGCGCAGGCCCTCGGCGAACGCCTTCTGCGTGAGCAGGGAGCGGCGCACGTCGGGGTGGTGGGTGATCGTGACGCGCGGCGCGGTCTTGTCGGCGGCCTGCGTCAGGTCGGCGCCCTGCACGCGCTCCTTGGCGAACTCCAGCGCGTTGAGGTAGCCGGTCGACAGGGTCGCGATGGCCTTGGCGCCCACGAACATGCGGGCGTTCTCGATGACGCGGAACATCTGGTTGATGCCGTCGTGGACCTCGCCGAGGAGCCAGCCCCGGGCGGGACCGCCGAGGTTGGTGTCGCCGAAGGTGACCTCGCAGGTCGTGGAGACCTTGATGCCCATCTTCTTCTCGACGTTGGTCACGTAGGCGCCGTTGCGCTCGCCGGTGAGCTCGCCGGTCTCGTGGTCGAAGTGGATCTTGGGCACGAGGAACAGGCTGAGCCCCTTGGTGCCGGGTCCGCCGACACCCTCGACGCCGACCGGGCGGGCCAGCACGAGGTGCATGATGTTCTCGCTCATGTCGTGCTCGGCCGACGTGATGAACCGTTTGACGCCCTCGATGTTCCAGGAGCCGTCCTCGTTGGGGAAGGCCTTGGTGCGGCCGGCGCCGACGTCGGAGCCGGCGTCCGGCTCGGTCAGCACCATGGTGGCGCCCCACTGCTTCTCGATCATGTGGCCGGCGATCGTGCGGTCACGCTCGATGCCGTTCTCGAAGACGATCCGGGCGAAGGCGGGGCCGGCGGCGTACATCCAGATCGCCGGGTTCGCGCCGAGCACGAACTCCGCGCCACCCCAGATCAGCGAGGCGGGGGCCACCTGACCACCGAGCTCCTCGGGGACCTGCAGGCGCCACCACTCCGCGTCCATCCACGCCTTGTACGAGGCGGCGAAGGCCGGGTTCATGGTGACGGTCTTCTCGGCCGGGTCGTAGACCGGCGGGTTGCGGTCGGCGTCGTCGAAGGAGGCGGCCAGGTCGTCGCGGGACAACCGGTCGATCTCGGACAGGATGCTCTTCGCGGTGTCGGTGTCGACCTCCTCGAACGGGCCGGTGCCGAGGATATCCTGGCGACCGAACAGCTCGAAGAGGTTGAACTCGACGTCGCGCAGGTTGCTCTTGTAGTGGCTCATGGGGTCCCTTGCTTCTGGGGGGCGTCGGGGGAGCGGCGCAGCAGGCGTCTACTGGCCGGTAACTTGAGTATGCGCGATCGCCGGACCGCGGGCAAACCCGAGGAAGTCCTCAGGTCGGGCGGCCGCGGAGCCAGTCGGGCAGCTCGACCAGCGAGGCGAGCACGTGGTGCGCGCCGGCCCCGAACAGGTCGCTCGAGGAGCACGGGCCCGTGCTGACCCCGACGCCGGTGGTGCCCGACGACACCGCGGCCTCCATGTCGTGCACGTGGTCGCCGACGTAGACCTCGGCCGCTCCGCGGCGCAGCACGTCGGCCTTGCCGTCGCGCCACACGTCGCCGACGACCTCGTCGACCTGCAGGCCGAGGTGCTCGACGTGCAGGACCGCGTTGGCCCGGTTCTTGGCGGTGACGACCACCACCCGCCCCCGCGAGCGCGCCGCCGCCAGTGCCTCGTGCGCCCCGGGAAGGACCTCGACCCGCTGCGGAGCGACGGCCGGGTAGAGCGCGCGGTAGCGGTCGGCCAGGGCCGGCACGTCCTCGGCGGGGAACCAGTGGGCCAGCTCGTGCTCGACGGGCGGTCCCAGCCGCGACACGACCAGGTCGACGTCGATCCAGGTGCCCGTCTCGGCGGACAGGGCCTCGTAGGCCGCTCCGACCCCCGGGCGGGAGTCGATCAGCGTCATGTCCAGGTCGAACCCGATCACGTGACGATCACGAGGCGGAGTGCTGACCCTTCAGGGCGGCCGGGATCTGCTTGGCGGTCTCGATGCTCTGCTCGGGCGCGCGGATCTTCTTGACCCGGTTGACGCCCACGAGCACCAGCAGCGCCGCGAGCAGCACGTAGGCACCCGAGACGATGAGGAAGCACCACGCCGGGTGCAGCCCGGTCATGGTGAGGAAGAACGCGGCCGCGATCGACAGCAGGATGATGACGAGCAGGCCGATGAACCCGGCCACGAGGAACAGGGCGGTGCCCAGCAGGCCGGCCTTGACGCTGAACCTCAGCTCGGCCTTGGCCAGCTCGATCTGCGCCTGCACCAGCGCCGAGAGGTCCCGCGTCGCGTCGGCGACGAGGCGACCGATGGTGGGGTCGTCCGTGATCTCGTCCTGCGTGCTCATGAGCCGAGCCTACAAGTCGTGCGCCCTGTCGCGCGGTCGGCCGCCCGGCACGGCACGTCTCAGTCGTCGGTCGAGGTGGACCGCATGCCCGAGGAGATGAGGTCCATGACCGAGGAGTCGGCCAGGGTCGTGGCGTCGCCGACCTCGCGGTTCTCCGCGACGTCGCGCAGGAGCCGGCGCATGATCTTGCCGGAGCGGGTCTTGGGCAGCTCGGGCACGACCATGACCGAGCGCGGCTTGGCGATCGGCCCGATCTCCTTCGCGACGTGGTTGCGCAGGTCGGCCACGATGTCGGCCCCGCCGTCGCCCGCCGACTCGCGCAGGATCACGAAGGCGACCACGGCCTGGCCGGTCGTCTCGTCGTCGGCCCCGACCACCGCGGCCTCGGCGACCGACGGGTGCGAGACCAGGGCGGACTCGATCTCCGTGGTCGAGAGGCGGTGGCCGGAGATGTTCATGACGTCGTCGACCCGGCCGAGCAGCCAGATGGCGCCGTCGTCGTCCTTCTTGGCGCCGTCGCCGGCGAAGTAGTAGCCGGGCCAGCGCGACCAGTAGGTGTCGCGGTAGCGCTGGTCGTCGCCCCAGATGGTGCGCAGCATCGACGGCCAGGGTTCGGTGACCACGAGGTAGCCGCCCTCGCCGTTGCCGACCGGCGTGCCGGCGTCGTCGACGACCTCGACGCTGATGCCGGGGAACGCGGTCATGGCGGAGCCGGGCTTGGCGTCGGTGACACCGGGCAGCGGGGTGATCATGTGGGCGCCGGTCTCGGTCTGCCACCACGTGTCGACGATCGGCGCGGTGCCGCCGCCGATGTTCTCGCGGTACCAGACGTAGGCCTCGGGGTTGATCGACTCGCCGACCGAACCGAGGATCCGCAGGCTCGACAGGTCGTGCTCGGCGGGGATCTCGTCGCCCCACTTCATGAACGTCCGCACCGCGGTGGGGGCGGTGTAGAACTTCGTGACGCCGTACTCGGCCACGATCTCCCACCAGCGGCCCTTGTGCGGGGTGTCGGGGGTGCCCTCGTACAGCACCTGGGTGGCGCCGGCGGCGGTCGGGCCGTAGACGATGTAGGAGTGTCCGGTGACCCAGCCGACGTCGGCGGTGCACCAGTACACGTCGTCGTCCTTGAGGTCGAACGTGCCCCAGAAGGTGTAGGCGGCCTGCGTCAGGTAGCCGCCCGAGGTGTGCAGGATGCCCTTGGGCTTGCCCGTCGTGCCGGACGTGTACATGACGTAGAGCGGCTGCTCGGCGTCGAAGGCCTCGGGCGTGTGGTCGGCCGAGGACTCGTCGACGACCTCGTGCCACCACAGGTCGATGTCGCTGTCGAACGCGACCTCCTGACCCGTGCGGCGGACCACCAGCACGTTCTCGACGATCGCGGAGCTGGCGTTGTCGATCTTGACCAGGGCCTCGTCGACGGCCGGTTTGAGGGCGCTCGGTGCCCCCCGGCGGTAGCCGCCGTCGGCGGTCACGACGAGCTTCGCGCCGCAGTCCTCGATCCGCGTGGCCAGGGCGTCGGAGGAGAACCCTCCGAACACGACGATGTGGATCGCCCCCAGGCGGGCCGAGGCGAGCATCGCGATGACGGCCTCGGGGATCATCGGCAGGTAGATGGCGATCCGGTCGCCGGCCTCCACCCCGAGCTCGGTGAAGGCGTTGGCCGCCCGGCTGACCTCGTCCTTGAGGTCGCTGTAGGTGATCGTGCGGGTGTCGCCCGGCTCGCCGACGAAGTGGAACGCGACCTTGTCGCCGTGGCCGTTCTCGACGTGGCGGTCGACGCAGTTGTACGCCACGTTGAGCTTGCCCCCGACGAACCACTTCGCGAACGGCGGGTCGGACCAGTCGAGCACCTCGGTGAACGGCGTCGCCCAGTCCAGCCGTTCGGCGGCGGCTCCCCAGAACCCCAACCGGTCCTCGGCGGCGCGGTCGTACGCCTCGGCCGTGAGGTTCGCGTGCGCCGCGATCTCGGCGGGGGGCGAGAAGATGCGGTCCTCGTGGGACAGGTTGCTGATGCCGTGCTCGGTCACAGGTGCTCCTGGTTCGGGGGACGTCCCTTGCATTGTGTCGCAGAGCACAGCGTGGGGGGAGCGGGGTTGCCGTGGGGTTGCGACGGGCGCCGCACCCCGTTCGCCGACCGGTGCGCAGAGGGCGACCAGCGGTCGCGGCGACGCGACGAACGGTCGGGTCCCCGGGGGGTCAGGGGCGCCGGAGCTGCACGTTCTCGGGCAGGTGCAGGCGGATCATGGTGCGGTTGACGTCGTCGGGGACCCGGCTCCGGGTGAGCAGGGAGACGCCGATCATCAGACCGAAGCCCAGCGGCACCGACCATGCGGCCGGCTGGCCGAGGAGCGCCCCGACCCAGCCCTCGGGGTCGGTCGTGATGGTGAGGACGGGGGCCAGTGTGGCGGCCAACCCGCCACCGACGAGGCCGGCCAGCGCGCCGGGGGCGGTGAGGCCGCGCCACCAGATGCCGAGCACCAGCAGCGGGCAGAACGTGGACGCGGCCAGCGCGAACGCGAAGGTGACCGAGTTCGCGACGGGGATGCGTTCGGCGGCCAGCGCCAGGGCCAGGGGCACCGTGACGGTGATCGCCGCGGCGACCCGCAGGGCGGGGATGCCCGTGAGCCGGCCGCCGAACATCCGCCGTGCCGAGATGGTCTGGCCGACGACCCCGGCGATCGACATCGTCAGCCCGGAGGACGTCGACAGGAAGGCCGCGAAGGCCCCGGCGGTGAGCAGGGCGGTCAGCAGGTCCGCGCCCGACCCCAGCATCCGGCCGGGCAGCGCCAGCACGACGGTGTCGGCCTGACCGGTCCCGATCAGGTCGCTCGCGTAGATCCGGCCGAGCACGCCGTACGCGGTGGGCAGCAGGTAGAACAACATCAGGAGGCCGAGCACGATGACCGTCGTACGGCGGGCGGCCGCCCCGTCGGGGTTGGTGTAGAACCGCACGACCACGTGCGGCAGCCCCATGGTGCCGAGGAAGGTCGCCACGATCACCGAGTAGGTGACGTAGAGGTCGATCGGTGTGCCGCCGTTCTGCGGCAGCAGCCAGTCGGCGTCGACCACGGGCGACGGGGCGCCGTCGGACCGCCAGGCCAACCAGAGGAAGAACAGCGGCACGAGCAGGCAGGTGAGCTTCAACCAGTACTGGAACGCCTGCACGAACGTGATCGACCGCATGCCTCCCGACATGACGTTGACCACCACGATGGCCGCGACCAGGACGGTGCCGACCCACCCGGGAGCGTCGGTGACGGCGCTGACGGTCAGTCCTGCGCCTTGGAACTGCGGCATCAGGTACAGCCATCCGATCGCCACGACGAGCAGGCCGGCCGCGCGGCGGACGGTCGGCGACCGCAGCCGCAGCTGGGCGAAGTCGGGGATCGTGTACGCGCCGGAACGTCGCAGCGGCGCCGAGACGAACACCAGCAGGAACAGGTACCCGGTGGTCCACCCGATCGGGTACCAGAGCATGTCGGCGCCGGCCACCAGCACGAGTCCCGCCACGCCGAGGAAGGACGCCGCCGACAGGTACTCGCCGCCGATCGCCGATCCGTTGAGTCGCGGACTCACCGAGCGTGAGGCGACGTAGAAGTCGCTGGTGGTGCGGCTCAGTCGCATCCCGAGGGCGCCGATGCCCAGGGTGGCGACGGTGACCAGGACGATCGCGACGATGTCGTAGGAGCTGCTCACGGGTCCTCCTGCGCCTCCACCAGCGCGGCGAAGTCCCGCTCGGCCCGGGTCGCGAACCGCACGTACAGCACCCCCAGCAGGATCAGGCCCGGGTACACGCCGACGCCGAGGACGAGCCACGGCAGCGGGACCCCGAACAGCCGGGCCTCGGACAGGTCGTCGGACAGCGCGAAGGCCAGGGGCAGCACCCCCACCGTCAGCAGGACGGTCGAGACCACCGTCAGGGCGGCCCGCAGCTGCGTGCGCACGAGTGACCGGACGTACACCTCGCCGACCCCGCTGGTCTCGTCGATCTCCTGCCGGACGCTGCGCCGTACGTGGGCCGGCGCCGAGGTCAGCGGACTCGTGATCCGGACCCGGCCCGGGGCGGGTGGGTCGGTGGGCGCCGGGTCAGGCCCGCTCACGGATGTGCTCCCGCAGCTCGCGCGTGTGCCGGCGCGCCACGTCGATCTCGACGACGACCGATCCGCGGGCGACCACGACGGCCGACCGACCGGCCTGCGAACGGACCTCGCGGACGTGGGCCAGGTTCACCACGTGGCTGCGGTGCACCCGGACGAAACCGTGCTCGGCCCAGGCGTCGGCGAGGTGGCTGATCGGCATCCGCACGAGGTGCGACGTGCCGTCGGCGGTGTGCAGGCGCACGTAGTCGCCCTGGGCCTCGACGTCGGTGATCGTGGCGCGGCTGACGAAGCGGGTCACCCCGGCGAGCTCCACGGCGATCCGGTCGTCGGAGGACCCCGGTGCGGCCTCGACGTCGGCGCACGCGCGCCGGACGCTCTCGCGCAGTCGGTCCTCCCGGACCGGCTTGAGCAGGTAGTCGACCGCGTTCATCTCGAAGGCCTCGACCGCGTGCGCCTCGTGGGCCGTCACGAACACGATGCGGGGCGGGTCGGTGAAGCGGGCGAGCAGCCGGGCGATGTCCAGCCCGGTGAGGCCCGGCATCGCCACGTCGAGGAACACCAGGTCCACGTCGCCGCCCTCGAGCACCCGGAGGGCCTCGGTCCCGGACCGCGCGGACCGCACCGACGAGACGCGGTCGTCGGACTCCAGCAGCCACACGATCTCGTCCAGGACGGGTTGTTCGTCGTCGACGACCAGGGCTCGGAGCGACGGGGTCATGGAGAGATCGTAGGTGTGATCGCCGTCACGGTGGTGGGGGCGTACTTCGGGACGCGCAACGAGACCTTGGTCCCCAGGCCCGGCGCGGTCTCGACGACGATCCCGTAGTCGTTGCCGTACACGGCCCGCAGCCGCTCGTCGACGTTGGCCAGCCCGACCGAGCCGGACACCGACCGACCGGCGAGGGCCGCCCGCACGGTCTCGGGGTCCGCGCCCGCGCCGTCGTCCTCGATCTCGATGAGGCACTCCGTCGCGGCGTCACGGGCCGACACCGTGATCGTCCCCGTCCCGGGCCTGGCCTCGAGGCCGTGCCGGACGGCGTTCTCGACCAGCGGCTGGACCGACAGGAACGGCAGGGTCACGTTGAGCACCTCGGGAGCGACGCTGACCACGACCCGCAGCCGCTCACCGAACCGGGCCTTCTCCAGCACCAGGTAGCGCTCGATCGACCGCAGCTCCTCGGCCAGCGTCGTGAACTCGCCGTGCTGGCGGAAGGAGTAGCGGGTGAAGTCGGCGAACTCCAGCAGCAGCGCCCGGGCGCGCTCGGGGTCGGTGCGGACGAACGACGCGATCGCCCCGAGCGAGTTGTAGATGAAGTGGGGGGAGATCTGGGCCCGCAGCGCGCGCAGCTCGGCCTCCATGAGCGCCGTGCGGGACGCAGCGAGCTCGGCCAGCTCCAGCTGGCTCGACATCCATCGCGCGACCTCGCTGGTGGCCCGGGCCAGGCCCGCCGACGTCTCCTCGGCGACCACCACGACGCTGCCGACCACCCGGTCCTCGACGACCAGCGGTGCCGCGATCGCGGTGCCGGACGCCTGGGTGCCGCCGCCGGCGATCACGGCGTCGACGAGGTCCTGCACCGCGGCCGGTGCCGGCGGCCCCGACCAGGCGAGGGTGCCGTGGGTGCCCGTGATGCCCACGGTCGGACGGCCCAGCAGGGCCTGCACGTGCGGCAGCGACCGGCGGGCACTGTCGGCGTCGAGGCCCCCGCGCAGGGCAGGGGCGACCAAGGAGGCGGTGTGCAGCGTGGCGTAGGTCGCGCGGTCCTCGGCCGAGCCGAGGCCGGGCCGGCGACCGAGCAGCCACCACCGGATGCCGGCCGCCGCGGCGACCACGCCGACGGCGATGCCCAGTGCGAGACCGAGGTCCTCCATCGTCGGACCGTACCGCGCCGGAAGCCGACCGGCCTGCGCTGACGGAGCAACGGGCGATAACTTGGGGTCAAGAGACTTATCAAAACCGACGGAGCACCTCGTGACCGACTCGACCATCATCTACACCCACACCGACGAGGCGCCGGCCCTGGCCACGTACTCCTTCCTCCCGGTCGTCCAGACCTACGCGGCCACCGCCGGGGTCGCCGTCCAGACCCGCGACATCTCGCTGGCCGGCCGCATCATCAGCCAGTTCCCTGAGTTCCTCACCGAGGACCAGCGGGTCGACGACGCGCTCGCCGAGCTGGGAGCGCTGGCCAAGACGCCGGGCGCCAACATCATCAAGCTGCCGAACGTCTCGGCGTCGATCCCCCAGCTGAAGGCCGCCGTGGCCGAGCTGCAGCAGCAGGGCTACGCGCTGCCGAACTACCCCGACTCGCCGCAGACCGACGAGGAGCGCGACGTGCGCGCTCGCTACGACAAGGTCAAGGGCAGCGCGGTCAACCCGGTCCTGCGTGAGGGCAACTCCGACCGCCGCGCACCGGCCTCGGTCAAGAACTACGCCAAGGCGCACCCCCACTCGATGGGTGCCTGGTCGGCCGACTCCCGCACCAACGTCGCCACGATGGGCGCCGACGACTTCGCGGCCAACGAGCAGTCGGTCGTCATCGCCGCCGACGACACGCTGCGCATCGAGCTGGTCGGCGCGGACGGCACCACCACGGTCCTGCGCGAGTCCGTGCCGGTGCTGGCGGGCGAGGTCGTCGACGCCAGCGTCCTGCGGGTCGCCTCGCTGCGGGAGTTCCTCACCGCGCAGATCGCCCGGGCCAAGGACGAGGGCGTCCTGTTCTCGGTGCACCTGAAGGCCACCATGATGAAGGTGTCCGACCCGATCATCTTCGGCCACGTGGTCCGCGCCTTCTTCCCGAAGACGTTCGCCGCCCACGGCGAGCAGCTGGCGGCGGCCGGGCTGTCGGCCAACGACGGTCTGGGCGGCATCCTCGCCGGCCTCACCGGGGTCGACGGCGGCGCCGAGATCGCTGCCTCGTTCGAGGCCGAGCTGGCCGACGGACCCGAGCTGGCGATGGTCGACTCCGACCGCGGCATCTCCAACCTGCACGTGCCGAGCGACGTCATCGTCGACGCCTCCATGCCCGCGATGATCCGGACCTCCGGTCACATGTGGGGCCCGGACGGTGAGGAGGCCGACACGCTCGCGGTCATCCCCGACAGCAGCTACGCCTCGATCTACCAGGTCACGATCGACGACTGCCGGACGCACGGCGCCTACGACCCGGCCACGATGGGCTCGGTGTCGAACGTCGGCCTGATGGCGCAGGCCGCCGAGGAGTACGGCAGCCACGACAAGACGTTCGAGATCCCCGCGGCCGGCACGGTGCGGGTGGTCGACGGCGGCGGCCGGACCCTGCTGGAGCACGAGGTCGATGCCGGTGACGTGTGGCGGGCCTGCCAGACCAAGGACGTGCCGATCCGTGACTGGGTCAAGCTGGCCGTCAGCCGCGCCCGCGCCACCGGCGACCCGGCGGTGTTCTGGCTCGACGAGAACCGCGCGCACGACGCCAACCTCATCGGCAAGGTCACGGAGTACCTGCGCGACCACGACACCGACGGTCTGGAGATCTCGGTGGCGACGCCGGCCGACGCGATCGCCTTCTCCCTGGAGCGGATCCGCCGCGGCGAGGACACCATCAGCGTCACGGGCAACGTGCTGCGCGACTACCTCACCGACCTGTTCCCGATCCTCGAGCTCGGCACCAGCGCCAAGATGCTGTCGGTCGTGCCGCTGATCAACGGTGGCGGGCTGTTCGAGACCGGAGCCGGCGGGTCGGCCCCGAAGCACGTCCAGCAGCTGGTCAAGGAGAACTACCTCCGCTGGGACAGTCTCGGAGAGTTCCTCGCGCTGGCGGTCAGCTTCGAGCACCTGGCCCAGACCACCGACAACGCCCGCGCCCAGGTGCTGGCGGACACCCTCGACCGCGCCACCGGCACGTTCCTCGGCGAGAACCGGTCGCCGGGGCGCAAGCTCGGCACGATCGACAACCGGGGCAGCCACTTCTACCTGGCGCTGTACTGGGCCCAGGAGCTGGCCGCGCAGACCGACGACGCCGAGCTGGCGGAGGCCTTCGCGCAGCTGGCGGGTTCGCTGAAGGACAACGAGGACACGATCGTGGCGGAGCTGCTCGCGGTGCAGGGCTCCCCGGCCGAGATCGGCGGCTACTACCGCCCCGACGACGCCCTGGCCGAGGCCGTCATGCGCCCCTCGACCACCCTCAACGAGGTCCTCGCCACCCTCTGACCCCACCCCCGACCCAGATGTGCTCCCGAATCAACCTTTTCCGACGCAGGAACGGTTGATTCGGGAGCACATCTGGGTGGGGGTGGAGGGGGTCGGGGGTCAGGAGTCGTCGAGCCCTCGGGCGGCGAGGGCGTCGCCCGTGGCGTACGCGTGGGCGACGACGCGGATCGCGAACGGCACCAGCAGGGCGCGCGGGCTGCGGTCCAGGCCGCGGGCCCGCGCTGCTGCGCGAGTCTCCTGGGCGACCTCCAGCACGGCCGGCAGCGCCCGCAGCACCAGGGCGAACGCCAGGGCGATCCGCTCGGGGCGCCCGCCCACGAACCGCACCGGTGACGCGATCCGCTCGACGGTGCCCAGCAGGTCGTCGACGGCGGTCGTCGCGGTGAAGGCGAGCCCCACCAGGAACAGGGCGAACAGGCTTCCGACGACGGTGGCGGCGACGTCCGGTCCGCGCTGCCAGGTCTGGAACGCCGCGACGAGGACCATGAGCAGCAGGAAGCCACGCATCGTCCGCAGGGTGCGGCGCAAGGCGAGACCCGACCACACGGCCACCGCGACCGCGACGACCGCGAACGCCGGGGAGGTGATCGGGCCCCGCAGCAGGACCACCGCGATCGACCAGAGAGCGACCACCGCCAGCTTCGGGCCCGCCGGCAGGCGGTGCAGCAGGCTCGTACCGGGGCGGTAGACGCCGAGCAGCTCAGACATCGGCCGGGTCAGACATCGACGAGCCCGACGTAGTGCTCGACCGCCGCCTCCGCGGCGCCGTCGTGCACGACCCGGCCGTCGTCGACGACCAGCACCCGGTCGCAGCGCCGGGCGAGGGCCAGGTCGTGGGTGACCAGCACCAGCTGCTGCTGCAGGCCGAACAGGTGGTCGGCCACGGTCCGGGTGTTGCGCAGGTCGAGCAGGGTCGTCGGTTCGTCCGCGACCACGACGTCCGGTCCGGTCGCGAGCACCCCGGCCAAGGCCAGGAGCTGCTTCTGGCCGCCCGACAGCGAGTGCACCGGCACGTCGGCACGGTCGGCGAGACCGATCGAGTCGAGCACCTCGCGGGCCCGCCGTCGTCGCTCGGCCTTGTCGGGCACGCTGCGCCGCAGCGAGAGCGAGACGTCCTCGAGCGGGGTGGGCATGACCAGCTGCGCGTCGGGGTGGGTGAACACGAACCCCACCCGACGGCGGACCTCGCGTCCCTGCGTCGCGACGTCGAGCCCGTCGACGCGCACGGCGCCGGTGGCCGGCAGGGCCAGCCCGTTCAGCAGTCGGGCGAGGGTCGACTTGCCGGAGCCGTTGGCACCGATGATCCCGACGCGGCGTTCGTCGAGCGTCAGGGTCGTCGGTCCGAGCAGCGTGACCGGTCCGTCGGGTGAGTCGACGACGACGGAGGCACCCTCCAGCTCAATCATGCGGCTGCTCGGTCACGGGGTGAGGCTACCCGCGGGTGAGGCGGGGGAAGGCGCGGTGCACGGCGGCGGCGACGATCGCCGCGATCACGCCCTTGGCGATGTCGGCGAGGAAGAACGGCGTCGCGTAGCCCCAGGCGACGCCGAGCGGCACGTCGAGGGCCCGGGCCATGCCCAGGGTGCCGAGCGTCCCGACCACGGCCACCGTGGCGACGGCGGCAGCGACCGAGACGGCCACCGTGAACGGGGTGGGTCCGCGGCGGACCATCGCCGAGGCGACCACGCCGACGAGGAACGCCGCGATCGGGAAGGCCAGCAGGTAGCCACCCGTGGCACCGCCCCACACACCGGGTCCGGCCTGGCCCTGGGCGAAGATCGGCACTCCGGCGGTCGCGACGGCCAGGTAGAGCGCGACCGCGACGAAGCCGCGCTTCGCGCCGAGGACGGCACCGGCGAGGAACACGCCGAACATCTGCAGGGTGAACGGCACGTTGGCGACGCCGTTGATCGCGGGCAGCACGGCACAGACGCCGATGACGGCGGCGAAAGTGGTGACGAGCGCGAGGTCCGTCGACGGGGAGCGGCGACGGGTGGGTGCAGCGGTGGGGCCGGGCGTGGTCATGAGATCTCCTGAACGGTGTTCACCTGAACGGTGTTCGGTAGTGTGGCACAGCCAGTCCGGCGCGGTCGAACGAGGGGGAGGGTCATGGCCCACACACGCGACGACGTCGTCGCGGGAGCGCTGCGGGTGCTCGACGGCTTCGGTCTGGAGTTCTGCTCCATGCGCCGCGTCGCGGCCGAGCTCGACGTGCAGGCCAGCGCCCTGTACCACCACGTGCCGAACAAGCAGACCCTGCTGGCGCTCATGGCCGATCGCATCGTCGACGGGGTGGAGGTCACCCAGGACGTCGCTGCCTCGATGCACCGACTGCGGGAGGCGATGCTGGCGATCCGGGACGGCGCCGACGTCGTGGCCACGGCCACGGCGTTCCGTCTGGGGACCTCGGCCGTCGAGGAGGCGCTCATCGCGAGCATCGGCCCCGACGTCGCCCGCACCCTGCTGATCTACGTCGTCGGCCACACCCAGACGACGCAGC
The DNA here is from genome assembly GCF_000160775.2 of Aeromicrobium marinum DSM 15272. NCBI lineage: Bacteria > Bacillati > Actinomycetota > Actinomycetes > Propionibacteriales > Nocardioidaceae > Aeromicrobium > Aeromicrobium marinum. The sequence goes on from NZ_CM001024.1 coordinate 2,847,882, forward strand.
TCCACCGTCAGGCGGCCGACGCGGGCGCCATCACCCTCGACCCGGATCTCGACGCCTCCTTCGAGCGAGGACTCGGCATCATCCTGCGCTGAACACGGGCAGAGCGCAGCGAGGCAGGCGTCCGGGCGGAGCCCGGCAGCGACGGAGTCGCTGGAGCGGCGAGGAACGAACCGCGCGCCCTACCAGGAGGCGTGCAGGGGCCGTCCCTCGTCGTAGCCGGCCGAGCTCTGCAGACCCACCACCGCCCGGTCGCTGAACTCCCCGAGGGTGCGGGCGCCGGCGTACGTGAAGCTCGACCGGACACCGGCCGTGATGGTGTCGATCAGGTCCTCGACACCCGGGCGCTCGGGGTCGAGGAACATCCGCGAGGTCGAGATGCCCTCCTCGAACAGCGCCATGCGCGCCTTCTCGAAGCCGGCGGCGTCGCGCGTCCGGTTGGCCACAGCGCGCGACGACGCCATGCCGAACGACTCCTTGTAGGGGCGGCCGTCGGCTCCGTACCGCAGGTCGCCCGGGCTCTCGTGCGTGCCGGCGAACCACGAGCCGATCATCACGTTGGCGGCGCCCGCGGCCAGCGCGAGCGCCACGTCGCGCGGGTACCGGACCCCGCCGTCGGCCCAGACGTGCGCACCGTGCTCGGCCGCTGCCCCGGCGCACTCCAGCACCGCCGAGAGCTGCGGGCGGCCGACGCCGGTCATCATCCGGGTCGTGCACATGGCGCCCGGGCCGACCCCGACCTTGACGATGTCGGCGCCGGCCGCGACGAGGTCCCGCGTGCCGGACGCCGACACCACGTTGCCGGCGGCGACCGGGATGCGCCGGCCGGTCCGCCCGGCGTGCTCGTCGCGCGCCCGGACGACCAGCGGAAGCGCCTGCGTCATCTTCTGCTGGTGACCGTGGGCGGTGTCGACCACCAGCACGTCGATGCCGAGCTCGAGCAGCGCGGTGGCCTTGGCGGCGACGTCGCCGTTGATCCCGACCGCGGCGCCCACGACGAGCCGGCCGTCGGGGTCGGTGGCCGGGGTGTAGATGGTCGACCGCAAGGCGCCCCGACGGGTCACCACGCCGGCCAGGGCGCCGTCGCGGACCACCGGCGCGAGGTCGACGTGCCGCGCGGCCAGCAGGTCGAAGTAGGTGCGGGCCTCCTGGTCGGCCTCGACGGTGAACAGCTCGGTCGACATGACCTCGCGGACCTGGGCGAACCGGTCGACCTCGGCACCGTCGCGAGCCGTGACGATGCCCACCGGTCGACCACCGTCGACCACCACCGCCGCGCCGTGCGCCCGCTTGGGGATCAGGCTGAGCGCCTCGCCGATGGTCATGCGGGGATCGACGGTGACGGGCGTGTCGTACAGGACGTGGGCGTCCTTGACGCGCCGGACCGTCTCGGCGACCACCTCGACGGGGATGTCCTGCGGGATGATCGCGATGCCTCCGCGGCGGGCGACCGTCTCGGCCATGCGTCGGCCGGAGATCGCGGTCATGTTCGACACCACCAGCGGCAGCGTGGTGCCCGTGCCGTCGGGCGTCGACAGGTCCACGTCGAACCGCGACGCGACGTCGGAGGCGTTCGGGACCATGAACACGTCGTTGTACGTGAGGTCGTGCTGCGGCTGCAGGTCGTTGAGGAACTTCACTCCAGAACCCTACGTCGGAGCGGTCCGCCGGACGACGGTGACGTGTAGTCTCCTGATCCGTGAATCCCACGCTGCGCAAGGTCGTCCGTCCGCTGGTCATGTCCGCCAACACGCCGCTGGCGAAGGCGCGCACCCGCCGTGTGCTCGCGAAGGCCCCGCGGCCGCTGAAGCTGGAGATCGGCGGGCTCGTGCAGCGACCCGGCTGGGTCGTCACGAACGTCAACGCGGTCACCCGGAACTACCTCGACGCCACCGTGCGGTGGCCGCTGGAGGACGCCTCGGTCTCGCACGTGTACTCCGACAACGTGATCGAGCACCTGCCCCTGGAGGCGACCCGTGCCATGCTGCGCGAGGCGCACCGGTGCCTGCAGCCCGGTGGCGTGATCCGCCTGATCACCCCGGACGTCCGCGCCCACGTCGAGATGTACCTGTCCGGAGCGCCCGCGCTCGACAGCGCCGCCGCTCAGCACTACCGGGCCCTCGGCCTGCACGTGGAGCACCCGATCGACGTGCTGCGGGTGCCGATCGGGGAGTTCGGGCACCACGCGGGCTACATGTACGACCTCGAGACCCTCACGGTCGAGCTCGAGCGCGCCGGGTTCCACTCGGTCGTCCGCACCCCCACGGGTTCCAGCGAGCATCCGGACTTCGACGGTCTCGACCAGCGCACCAGTGAGGGCGGCGCGCAGCTGTCGGTCGAGGCGACCCGCTGACCCTCGCTCAGGCGGGGACGCGCAGCACGAACTCGCTGGTGTGGGCCGAGCTGTCGGCCTGACGCCGCAGCATCACCGCCCGCAGCGCGGCCAGGCCGCCGGGAGTGAACCGCACCGTGGTCTTGACCGCGTTCTTGGCCCGTGACCGCCCCTTCATGCGCAGCCACTCACGGCTGAACATCTCGTCGGGCAGCCAGCGGCGCGAGTGGTGGACGACCTCGAGGCCGATCTTCGCGGCGTAGCGGTCCATGGTGCGGTCACCGAGGAAGTACAGGTGGTCGCCCAGGCTCCAGTGCAGCATGTCGCCCTGCTCCACGCCGGCGGTCATCTCGCCGGTGACCATCACGACCACGCCGCCGGGCCGCAGGATCCGGGCCAGCTCGGTGAAGGTCTGCGTCGGGCTGATCAGGTGCGAGAAGACGTTGATCATGCTGATGACGTCGAAGCTGGCGTCGGGGTAGCCGACGTCCTCGACCGGCACACCGTGCACGGGGGCTCCCGTCAGGCGGCGGGCCGTGGCGAGCCGGTCCGCGCTGAGCTCGATGCCTTCTGCCGTGTAGCCCGCCTCCTGGGCCAGGCCCATCAGCAGGCCGGCGCCGCACCCGATGTCCAGCCACGCGCCGCCGTCGACGTGCCGGCGGGCGAGGTCGACGTAGCCGCGGAACCGGTCGGCCAGGATCCGTTCGGAGGCGCTCTGCTTGCTGGCGCCGACGATCTCCTGCGAACCGGCGTAGTGTCCGGCCTCCATCTCGGTCATGCGACGCTCCGGCGCCGGGATGTCGTCGATCGAGAGCAGGTCGCAGTCGGGGCACTGGCCGAGCCGGACCCCGTTCTCGGTGAACAGCGGGAGCCACGTGGTGGATCCGCAGCAGTCGCACGCCATGTCGCGATCTCCTCGGGCCGGGGTCTGGGTCGGACGGCGGCCACGCTACCCGACCGGTGCGGTCGCGTGACTATCCTCTGGCCCATGCCCGAACACCTCGACACCTGTGGCGGGGGTCCCGCCTGATGGGCCTCACCGTGCTCGTGGAGCCGTACCCGGGCGGACATCGCTCGCAGGCCGTCGCCAATGTCGCCGCCGTCGCCGCGCGGAGCTCCGACGTGCTGGTGCTCACCTCGGTGGGGGGGACCGACGACCCGGCCTACCGGGAGTACCTCGGACACCTGGACCACCGGGTCGAGGAGGTGTTCACCGACGTGTACCCGCCGATCGGTGAGATCGCCCGGCAGATCGATCGTCTCTGCCGCAGCGAGGACGTCGACACCGTGGTGCTGATGGACGCCGACCAGGCCCTCAAGCGCTGGTGGTTCGAGCTGCCCCGGGCGTTCGGTCTGCGGCGGCGGCCGCGCATCGTGTTCATGCTGACCCGCTACCCGGCGCAGCTGCGGATCACCGACTGGGTCGGGTGGCGGCTGCGGGCGCCGAAGGCCGTCCTCGCGGTCGTGGCCCGTCTCACCGGCTCGCTGCACCGGGTGGCCGGCTTCGCCGGTCGCGACGACATGACGGTCGGGTGGATCGTCAAGCGCGCACGGGACCCCGCCATCTGCACGGCCAGCGCCCGCGACCGCGAGGCCTGGCGCGAGGCCCACGGACTCCCGGTGGACCGGCGCATCGTCGGCATCTGCGGGGGTGTCTCCGAGCGCAAGCACCCCGACCTGGTGTGGGACGCGATCGTGTCGTCCGGCGTCGACGCCGACCTGCTGCTGGCCGGCGGTCTGTCCGAGGGCGTCGCCGCCTGGGTCGACGGACTCGCGCCCGAGGACCGCGCCCGCGTGCACGTGCGGGCGGGGTTCCTGCCCAACGACGTCCTCGACCAGCTCGTGGCAGCGTGCGACGTCGCGGCGCTCGTGATGACCAACAACGGTCCCAGCGGGATCATGGGCAAGGCCCTGGCCGCCGGCGTGCCGGTGGTCACGGCCGGGTCGCAGGTCAGGGCGCGCGAGGTGGCTGCCACCGACGGCGGCGAGTCCGCAACCTTCGACCGGGACGCCATCGGTGCGGCGATCGGCCGGGCGCTGGCGCGTGACCCCGACGCGCCGAGGCAGGGCAGCGTGCCCCCGGCGACCGCCGAGACGTTCGCCGAGAGCGTCCTCGGCGTCCGCTCTTGATATCGTCCGGTGGCCAGCCCGATCGAGGAGGAGTCCGTTGCGCGTCGCCGTGCTGATGACCGGCCTGACGGCCTACCAGGACACCTGTTTCCAGCAGCTGAGTGAGCTGGGCAACGACCTGCTGCTGGTCCATCCCGGGTCGATGCCGTTCGCGCCCTTCGGCGAGGACAGTTTCAACCGCACGGTGCAGCGGCTCGTCTGGGACGACGCCATGCCTACACCGGACGAGCTCCTGCCCGTGCTGGAGGCCTTCGACCCGGACGTCGTCATCATGTGGTCCTGGGACGGCAAGGGCTACCGCGCCGCGATGAAGCGCTACCGGGGCCGGGCGCTCCGCGTGATCTTCACCAGCAACTTCTGGCACGGCAGCCTCAAGCAGTGGGCCGGCCTCCTCGCCGGCCGGTTCTACGTGCTCCCGCTGTTCGATGCCGCCTGGGTGCCGGGCGAGCGGTCCGAGCTGTTCGCCCGCCGGATCGGCTTCGAGGGTCGACAGATCATCCGCGGGGCCAACTCGGCCGACACGCCGAAGTTCGACCGCGGCGCCCGGGACACCGCCGAGCTCGCCGGCCGGCGCCGGTTCCTGTTCACCGGGCGGCTGATCTGGCACAAGGCCCCGGCCGAGCTCGCCGAGGCCTACCGCCGGTACCGCGAGCTGGTCGACGACCCGTGGGACCTCGACGTCGCCGGCGACGGTCCGCTCCGCACGGCCTTCGAGGGGGTCCCGGGGGTCCGCATGCACGGATTCGTGCAGCCGGCCGACCTCGCGGACCTCATGCACACCTCGTCGTGCTTCCTGCTCCCCTCGCACCTGGAGTGGTACGGCGTCGTCGTCCACGAGGCCGCCGTGGCCGGGCTCCCGGTCATCTGCTCCGACGGGGTGGGAGCGGTGCCGCACCTGCTGCAGGACGGGTTCAACGGCTGGACGGTGCCGGCCGGCGACACCGAGGCGCTCACCGAGGCGATGGTCCGGATGTCCTCGGTCGACACGACCCGGCTCGCGGCGATGTCGGCGGGCAGCCGCGCCCTGGGCAGTCGTCTGTCCCCGACCATCTGGGCCCAGAACCTGCACGAACAGCTGGAGTCGCGGCTGCACAAGGGTGACTGGCGATCGAAGGAGACGGTCCGATGAGCGCACGACACCGCGTGGTGGCCGCGGTCGCGACCCGGCTCGGCCGCCGCGGCTTCGAGCTGCGTCGGCACTCGGCGGTGCGCCGCCAGTCGGTGCTGACCCGCCACGGGGTCGACCTCGTCCTCGACGTCGGCGCCGCCGGCGGCGGCTACGGCTCGTCGTTGCGAGCCTTCGGCTACACCGGCGACATCGTGTCCTTCGAGCCGTTGTCGACCCCCTTCGCCGACCTGGGCGCCGTGATCGCCGGCGACCCCCGGTGGACGGCCCGCAACGTCGCGCTGGGGCAGGAGGCCGGGGAGGTCGTCATCAACGTGGCGTCCAACAGCACCAGCAGCTCGATCCTGCCGATGCTCGACGCCCACGTCGACGCCGCACCGCAGGTGACCTACGTCGGGACCGAGACCGTGACCGTCGCCCGGCTCGACGACGAGGCCCGCGAGGTGGTGGCCGGTCACCGGCGCCCGTTCCTCAAGATCGACACGCAGGGTTTCGAGCGCGAGGTGCTCGCGGGAGGTGCGGACACCGTCGCGGCCTGCGTCGGGCTCCAGCTCGAGCTGTCGCTCGTGCCGCTCTACGGCGGCGGCATGCTGATCGACGAGGCCGTCTCGTGGGCGTACGACCACGGGTTCCGGATGGTCGGGCTCGAGCAGGGCTACGCGGCGCCCACGGGGGAGATCCTGCAGATCGACGGCGTGTTCGTCCGAGCCGACCCGGCGGCCTGAGCGGCTGTAGTAGCGTTCGTGCGGTGTCGAAATCGTCCGTTCCCACCGCCTCGGACCAGCTCGGTTTCAGCCAGCTCGTCCTCTCCGACTACGCGCGGTACCGGCCGGGTGGCAAGGCCGGTTGGCTGCACGTCCTGCTGCGTCTGCCGTCGACCCCCGGGCTGCTGGCCTCGATCATCCTGCGCGCCCAGCAGTGCCTGTTCAGGTCGGGCCGGGTCAACCTGGCGCACGCACTGCGGACGCCCGCCAACGTGCTGGTCGGCTGTGACTTCGGCGCCGGCATGCAGGTGGGGCGCGGCTTCATGATGGTGCACCCGGTCGGCACGACCATCGGCTTCGGACTGGTCATCGGCGACGACGTGACCTTCGCCGGCGGGGTCACCTGCGCGGCCCGGCACTACGACCCGAAGCCCGGTCAGGAGCAGGAGTTCCCCACGATCTGCGACGGGGCCGTCATCGGTGCGGGCGCCGTGCTCGTCGGCGGCGTGCGCATCGGGACCAACGCCATGGTGGGTGCCAACGCGGTCGTGCTGTCCGACGTGCCCGACGACGCGGTCGTGATGGGCTCGCCCGCCCGCCGGGTCGGCACCCGGGAGGCGGCTTCATGAACGACGACCTGGTGGGCTACGACCCCGCACCGCACTACGACCGCATCACGGCCGCCTGGCAGCTGCTCCTCGGCGACGAGCTGCACTACGGAGTCTTCGACTCCGGCGACGAGCCGTTGCCCGTCGCCACCCGGGCGCTGACCGCACGGATGATCGACGGCGGCCGGCTCGCCGACCCCGCCCCGCACGGAGGCCCGTTGCGGGTGCTCGACGTCGGCTGCGGCTCCGGTGCACCGGCGTGCGAGCTGGCCACCGACCACGGCGTCGAGGTGGTGGGCATCACGACCAGCGCCGTCGGCGTCGCGACCGCTCGGGCCCGCGCCGCCGACCTCGGTCTGTCCGGGGTCTCCTTCGAGCAGCGCGACGGCACCGACAACGGCTTCGACGACGCGCAGTTCGACCGGGCGTGGGTGCTGGAGTCGTCACACCTCATGCGCGACAAGGACGCCCTGGTCTCCGAGTGCGCCCGGGTGCTGCGCCCCGGCGGCCGGCTCGTGCTGTGCGACCTCGTGCGGTGGCGCGAGATCGGCTTCGCCGAGGTGCGGGAGCGTCGGGTCGACTTCGCGGTGCTGCGGGACGCGTTCGGCGACGCGCACTTCCGCACCCTCGACGACTACGCGGCGCTGGCGGAGTCCCACGGGCTCGTCGTCGACCGCGTCGACGACCTCACGGCCCTCACCCTGCCGACGTTCGACCGCTGGCGCGCCAACGCCGACCTGCACCACGACGCCGTCGTGGAGCTGATCGGCACCGAGGGCCACACCGCCTTCGTCCGCTCGTGCGACATCCTCGAGCAGTTCTGGCGGGACGGCACCTTCGGGTACGGGCTGATCTCCGCCACCCGGCCGACATGACAGGATGGCCCCGTCACCGCGCCCCGCGGACAGCCCCGGACCCGCCACGAGAAATGAGCGACTCATGAGCCCCACGGCCGCCGCCATCGAGACCACGGTCGTCGACTTCCTGACCGAGCTCGGCAAGCTCCCCGCCGACTTCGGGCCCGAGACCCCGTTGTACGCCGACGGGGCGGGCCTCGACTCGCTGGAGACCGCCGAGCTGTCGGCGATGCTCGAGGACGTCCACGGCAGCGACCCGTACTCCACGGGCGAGATGCCGCAGACCCTCGGGGAGATCCTGGCCTTCTACGCGGGCGCCGGCGCCCAGGCCTGACCCCCCTTGTACGAACTGATCGACCGGATCGCCGGGGCTGACCCGGACCGCCCGGCGATCGTGACCCACGCGGGCAGCCGGTCCTACGCCGAGCTGGCCGCCGACGCCCGCCGGGTTGCTGCGGCGTTGCGGGCCGAGGGGATCACCCGGTTCGCGATCGTCGACCACGACGCGGACGTGGTGGTCGCGCTGGTGGCCGGTGCCGCGCTCGCCGGTGTCGAGGCGTGCCAGTACCCGCCGGCCGAGCCCTCCGAGGTCGCCGAGCTGCTCGGCCGGTTCGACCACGACGTCCTCGTGACCGACCGTGTCGACCTCGCCGACCTCGGGGCCCGGGTCCTCGCCTCGGCGGTGCTCGTCGGTGGCACCGACGACCGGGCGCCGGACCGGGCGCCGGTCGACGCCCGACCCCACCTCGTGCTGACGACCGGGACCACCGGTGCGCCCCGCGGGGTGCGGCACGACTGGAGCCGGCTGCTGCGCGGAACCCCTCGGGTCCGGCCGGCCGCGGGCGAGCGCTGGCTGCTGGCCTACGGTCTGCACCAGTTCGCCGGACTGCAGGTGCTGCTGCACGTGTTCGCCGCCGGTGCCACGCTGGTCGCCCCGGCTCCCCGGCGTCCGCTGGAGGGTCTGGCGGCGATGCGCGCGCTGGGCGTCACCCACGCCAGCGCCACGCCGACGTACTGGCGGTTCCTGCTGGCCGAGATGCGCTCCGACGGGGGGCCGGTCCCGGCACTGCAGCAGGTGACCCTGGGCGGCGAGGCCATTCCCGGACCGCTCCTGCAGGACCTGCGGCGCACGTTCCCCGACGCCGCCGTGTCGCAGGTGTACGCCGCCAGCGAGTTCGGTTCCACGGGGTCCATGCGCGACGGCCGGCCCGGACTGTCGGTCTCGGTGCTCGACCGTGGCGACGACGCCGACGTCGACATGCGGGTGGTCGACGGCGAGCTGTGGATCCGCTCGCGGGCCGGCATGCTCGGCTACTACGGCGAGCCACCGGTCGACGCGGACGCCTGGCGGCCCACCGGTGACCGCGTCGAGATCGACGGTGACCGGGTGCTGTTCCGCGGCCGGACCTCCGAGATCATCAACGTCGGTGGCGTCAAGGTGCACCCCCTGCCGATCGAGGAGCGGGTGTCGGCCGTGCCCGGCGTCGACATGGCGCGGGTCCACGGGCGTCCCAACCCGATGACCGGGGCGATCGTCGCCCTGGAGGTCGTGGCGGCCCCGGGGTCCGACCAGCAGGCGCTGAAGGCCGCCATCCGGGCGGCGTGCGAGGATCTCCCCGCGGCAGCGCGGCCGCGCAGCATCCGTTTCGTCGACGACATCGTCACCGCCGGCAGCAAGATCGTCAGGAGACAGACCAGTGAGCACTGAGACCAACGGGACTGAGACCAACGGAACCGGGACCAACGGGACCGGACCCCGGATCGTCATCGTGACCGGCGGCAGCCGGGGCCTCGGCGCCGGCATCGTCGCGTCCTACCTCGCGTCCGGCGACCGGGTCGCGGCGTGCGCGCGCTCGGTCACCCCCGAGGTCGAGGCCTGGCGCGAGCAGTACCCCGACCACTTCCTGTTCGCCCCGGCCGACCTCTCCAGCTCCGCCGACGCGAAGGCGTTCGTCGACGCCGTCATCGACCGCTGGGACCGGGTGGACGTGCTGATCAACAACGCCGGTGTCGCCCGCGACGGCATCCTGGGGATGGCCAGCGACGAGGACATCGACGTGGTCGTCGACCTCAACATCAAGGGCACCCTGTACATGTCGCGCCTGGTGAGCCGGCGGATGCTCGCCCGTCGGTCCGGCTCGATCGTCAACATCTCGTCGATCGTGGGCCGGTCCGGGTACCGCGGGCTCGGCGTCTACAGCGCCACCAAGGCCGCGCTCGACGGGCTGACGCGGTCGATGGCCCGCGAGCTGGGATCCCGCGGCATCACGGTCAACGGCATCGCCCCCGGCTACCTGAGGACCGAGATGAGCCATGGCCTCGACGAGGGCCAGATGGACCAGATCGTGCGGCGCACCCCGGCCGGACGGCTCGGCGACCCCGACGACATCGCGCGGGTGTGCCAGTTCCTGACCGATCCGCGCAACGACTACCTGACCGGCCAGGTGATCGTGGTCGACGGCGGCCTCACGAGCTGACCACCCGTGGGGTCCGCCGCACCGCGACCCCGAGGGCCAGACAGCTCAGCACCGCGACCACCACCATCGACATGCCCACCGCCGGCAGCTCGTCGGCCAGGGACGCCACGACGATTCCGGCCGCGAGCACCGGGGTGAGGGCGAGCTCGATCCAGGAGGCCGTCGTGCCGCGCCCCTGACCCTGGAGCACGGCGATGAGCACCTTCCGGACCCCGAAGAAGCCGTCGGCCACGATGAGCCACCTCGCGACCTCGACGGCTCCGACGAACTCCTCGCCGAAGGCCAGCCGGATGACCGGCTCGACGACGACCTGCAGGGCGACGACGACCAGCGCCACGAACACGACCGTGAGACCGATCCACCGGCGGGCGACGGCTCGTTGGGCGGCCGGGTCGTCATGGCTGCGGGCGACCTGGGGCAGCACGATGATCGCCACCGCGTTGCCGACGATCCCGCACAGGTTGGCCACGGCGATGGCCGAGGCGTAGAGACCCAGAGCCGCGTTGCCGAGCAGACCGCCGACCAGGATCCGGTCGAGCCCGATGCTGTCCAGCGGTCGCACGCTGCTCACGTAGGTCTGGCGGGCGTCGGTCCACAGCCGGGACTCGTCGAGGGCGTCCTCGGCGCGGCCGGTGGGAGGAGCCAGGGCGAGCACGGCGACGAGCAGGCCGACGGTCGAGACGCCGATGAAGGCCGCCAGCACCGCCTCCGGGCTCCACGACCAGCCGGCCACCCAGACGGTGCCGAGGACCAGCACGTAGAGCGCGTGCGGCACGAGCGCCACGACGACCATCCGCTCCAGGGCGTTGATCTCGCCCTGGAGCGCCGCGATCAGCAGCCGGGAGGCGATGGTCTGCAGGGTCAGCACCAGCACGATCGCGGCCACCGCGACGGTGTCGGTCGACGGGTCGTCGCGCGACAGCCAGGCGAGTCCGCCGGCGACGGCCACCGCGGGGATCAGCACGAGCCAGCCACGACGTCGCACGATCCCCCGCAGCCCGTCGCGCGTGGCGACCCGGCGCTCGGCGATGTTCTTGGCCAGCGCCGTCGGCAGACTGCCGCCGAAGGTCAGCTGCGAGGCGAGCAGGCTCAGCGCGAACACCAGGGCGACGACACCACGACCCTCGACGCCGAGGATGCGTGCGGTGACGATGCCGGTCACGGTGGTCAGCGCCTGCAGACCGAAGGTCCCGACGATGACGACGACGGCGGTGCGCGCGGTGCCGGGACCACGCGGAGCCGGGGTTGCTCCACCCTCGTCGGTCACGGGTGCAGCATACTTTCCCTGTCGCCCAGGTGATCCGAACCCCGACCGATGGAGGCTCAGTGCCGACGCCCCGCCCGCTCCCCGTCCGCGTGCTCGTGAAGGGTCCGTCCACCGTCAACTGGATCTCGTGGATGGGCGGGCCACGGCAGGACATGGCCTTCCCGCGGGTCATCGAGGAGCAGTTGCTGGAGGCCGGTCGCGCCGCCGAGGTCCGGGCCATCACCATGACCTCGGAGAAGGCGTCCTGGCTGTTGCGGACCTGGCAGCGCGAGGTCCTCGGGTACTCGCCGGACGTCATCGTCCTCACCTACGGGCACTACGAGTCGGTGCACCTGTTCCTGCCCCGCTGGCTCGAGCGGCACGGCAACAGCCTGAAGGGCCGCAGCGGTCGCGGGCGGCGCCTGTACCGCCGGCTCGTCGTGCGACCGGTCTGGCGCGGGCTGGCCCACCTGCAGGCGAAGGTCGACAGCGTGGTCGGTCCCCACGTGGGGGTCCGCAGGGCACGCCGGGTCGCGGCCGACATCGAGCAGTACGTGCACCGGGTCCAGCAGGTCGGGAGTCCGATGGTCCTGGTGTTCGAGGTCCTGCCGCCGGGCCCCCGGGTCACCGGATGGTTCCCCGGCATGGCCCGCCGCATCGAGCTGGTCAACCGGGAGTTCGCGGCGATGGTCGAACGCATCGGGCTCGACCACGTGCGACTCTTCCCCGTCATGCCCCTGGCCGAGAAGTACGCCGACGGCGACATGGGGCTGGCCGAGCCCGACGGGTTCCACTACTCGCCGGTGCTGCACCGCGGCATCGGTGAGGCGCTCGCGCGGGAGATCGACGCCTGGGCCGGCACCCAGTCGCATCTCTCCGATCTCGGCTCGGACGGTTGACGTCGGACCGCGGCGCGGGTTCCGTACGATCATCCCCATGGCCAGTCACCCGGTGAGCACCGTCTCCATGCCCCCGACGCCCCCGACGCCCTCCGCCAAGCAGCGCGTGGCACGGGTCCTGCCCTCCGCGGCGGTCCGCGGGCTCGACCGGCTGGTGTTCCGAGCCCGTCGCGCGCGCATCCGCGGGGTGCAGCGGGTGTTCGGCGCGCTGGGCTACAACGTCGTCAAGAAGGCCGACTACTACTCGACCCTGCCGGTGCTGGCCGAGATCGAGCAGACACGGGCCCGGTGGGACCGGCCGAGCGAGCTGGTCGGCGTCGACGCCGACGTGGCCTCGATGTCCGAGACGCTGTCCGGCCTCGTGCAGCGGTGGGAGGCCGAGTACGCCGCGGACACCGGCGACTACCTGGCCAACACCCGGCGCGGCTTCGGGCCGGGCTACCCGAAGCTGGACTCCCGCACGCTCTACTACATGCTGCGGGAGCACCGCCCGGCCCGCTACCTCGAGGTCGGGTCCGGCCTGTCGACGTACTACGCCTCCTTGGCCGCGCGACGCAACGCCGAGGACGGCCGGCCGTTGCAGATCACCTGCATCGAGCCGTACCCGTTCGAGGCGCTGCGCACCCTGCCCGACTTCGAGCTGGTCGAGGGCTTCGTGCAGGACGTCCCCCTGTCGACGTTCGAGGCGCTCGAGTCCGGCGACCTGCTGTTCATCGACTCCTCCCACGCGCTCAAGATCGACAGCGACGTGGCGTTCCTGTTCCTCGAGGTCCTGCCGCGGCTCAAGCCGGGCGTGCTCGTGCACATCCACGACGTGCACTTCCCCTTCAACGGCCCGTACCCCGCCGACACGTGGCTGTTCGGTGAGCGCTGGCCGGTGTACTGGAACGAGGCGATGGTCGTGCAGACCTTCCTGACGTTCAACTCCGCCTACGAGGTCCTGCTGTCGACGCCGATGATCCGCCACGCCGACGAGTCGGTGCTGACGGGGCTGCTGCCCGACTACACGCCGTTGACCGAGGACGCCAACCCGCCGTCGTCGCTCTGGCTGCGCCGCAAGGACTGACTCACCGCCGCGGCCGCTCGAGCGCCTCGCGCTCGGCGTCGACCATGAGCCGGGCGACCTCGAGCGCCCGGGTCCGCGCCTGCCACCCGATGGTGCTCCGGGCCCGGGCCGGGTCGCCGATCAGGGAGTCGTCGGGCACCGGTCGGTCCAGCGCGGCGTCGTGCAGCACGTGGTCGGTCCACTCCAGGCCCGCATGGGCGAAGGCGGCCGCGCAGAACTCGGCGACGGTGTGTCCCTCCCCGGTGGCCAGGACGAGGTCGGCGGGGGTGTCGGCCTGCAGCATCCGCCACATGGCCTCCACGTACTCCGGCGCCCACCCCCAGTCGCGGACCGATCCGAGCCGGCCGAGCTCGAGCGGGTCGGTGGCGCCTGCCTCGATCCGGGCCGCGGCCCGCGCGATCCGCCGCGTGACCACCGTCCCGGCGCGCCGCGGGGACTCGTGGTTGAACAGGATCGCGGCGACCGCGAACCGGCCCCGGGACTCCCGGGCCAGGGTGGTCGCGCGGTGCGCCGCGGCCTTGCTGGCCCCGTAGGGCGAGCGGGGGTCGACCGGGGCGTCCTCGTCCTGCGGGTGGGGCGACGAGGCGAACATCGCGGCGGTGGAGGCCAGGAGGAACCTCGCCCCCGGCGCGGCGTTGTCGAGGGCCTCGAGCAGGTGGGCCGTGCCGGTCGCGTTGGTGGCCTGCGTCAGCTCCGGCTGCTCGAACGACCTCCCGACGTCGCTCTGGGCGGCGAGGTGGTACACCTCGTGCGGGTCGACCGCCGCCACCAGCCGGGTCAGCCCCTGCACGTCCCCCAGGTCGCCGACGTGAAGCTGCACCGGCGTCGGGCCCGCGACGGGCGGCCGGCGCACCAGCCCGTGCACCTCGTAGCCGCGGGCGACCAGCAGCTCGCAGAGGTAGGAGCCGTCCTGGCCGGTGACCCCGGTGACGAGCGCCCGGCGCACGGTCAGTCGTCGGCGCGGCGGACGAACAGTCCGTCGACCTGCAGCATGCGCCCGGACGCGTCCGAGATCCCGGTCTCGAGCTGCTGGATCCGGTAGCCGTCGGCCGCCATCTGCGCCACCAGCTCGTCGAAGAGCAGCTGGTCGGCGTACAGCTCGACGAACGACAGCTCGAGCTGGATCGCCGCCACCTGCCCGATCAGGTCACCGGCGCCGCGCAGGACCTCGCCCTCGAACCCCTGGGTGTCGATCTTGAGCAGGGCTCGGGACGGGTCCACGCCGTGGGTCGTCACGATCTCGGTGACGGTCGTGACCGGCACCTCCTCGGTCGCGATGAAACGCGACTGCGGAGCGGCGTCGAGATGGGCCGAGGTCATGTCGCGGAGGGAGGAGGAGTAGGAGTTCTCCGAGACGTTGATCGTCGCGGTGCCCGGCTCCGCCCCGACGGCCACGTTCAGCGCGGTCCACCGGTCGTCGTGCGCCGCGCGCCGGCTGATCTCGGCGTAGGCGCCGCTGAGCGGTTCGCAGCTGATGATCCGCCCGCCGAAACCCGCGCTGCGGGTGAGGGTGGCGTACTGCCCGACGTTCGCGCCGATGTCGAGCACCGTGTCGATGCCGCGGGAGTCCAGGGTCCGCACCAACCGGCTGGCGTACGAGCCGCGCCCGATCTCCAGGTCGGCCCGTTGAAGGGTCCGCCGGATCACGAGCTTGGCGGTCTCCCGCACCCGGTTGGCGCGGGACTGGTCGGTCATCGCGAGGACAGCTGGTCGAAGATCCAGGCGTAGGTCTTCTCGAGTCCGTCGTGCAGGCTGATCGACGGCTCCCAGCCGTAGATGTCGTGGAACATCGTGTTGTCGCTGTTGCGACCACGCACGCCCTGCGGAGCGGTCAGGTCGTGCTGCTTGGTCACGGTGATGCCGGCGATCTCCTCGAGGATCCCGATCATCTGGTTGATCGTGACCAGCTCGGACGAGCCGAGGTTGACCGGCTCGATGTTGTCGCCGGCCAGGATCTCCTTCGTGCCGCGCACGCAGTCGTCGATGTACATGAAGCTGCGGCTCTGCTCACCGTCGCCCCACACATCGATCGTGTGGTTGCCGCTGAGCTTGGCCTCCGCGATCTTGCGCGACAGCGCGGCGGGGGCCTTCTCGCGGCCGCCCTCGAACGTCCCCTCGGGGCCGTACACGTTGTGGTAGCGGGCGACCCGGGTCTCGATGCCGAAGTCCTCACGGAAGTGCCGGGCCATCCGCTCGCTGAACAGCTTCTCCCAGCCGTAGCCGTCCTCGGGGTCGGCCGGGTAGGCGTCGGACTCCTTCAGGGCGGTCACGTTCGGGTCGGTCTGCTTGTCCCCGGCGTACACGCACGCCGAGCTGCTGTAGAAGAAGCGCTGCGTGCCGGCCTCGCGGGCGGCCATCAGCATGTGGGTGCTGGTCAGCACCGACAGCATGCACTCGGCCTTGTTGTTCTCGATGAACCCCATGCCCCCCATGTCGGCGGCGAGGTTGTAGATCTCGGTCGTGCCCTCCGACATGCGGCGGGCGTCGTCGAGCAGCGAGCAGTCGGCGACCAGGTTGTCGGCGTCGTCGAAGCGTTGGTACCACTCCTTCTCCGGTTTGACGTCGACGGCGCGCACCTCCTTGCCGTCGGCCAACAGCTGGGCTACGAGGTGGCCGCCGATGAAGCCACCGGCTCCGGTCACCAGAACAGTCATCGAACACTCCCGAAGATCGTCGTGTGGGTGCCCAGCCGGTCAGGACGTGTCGGAGGGCGCATCAGGAAGCATAACGACGCTGAGCGGCCGACGTGACGGTCCGGCACGCGGTCCCGGTGGTGGTGCCCGGTGCCGCCGAGGTGACTCGCATACACTCGACCACGCCGCCCCGGACCGCGGGTGGTCCGGTTCAGCAAGGGGATGTCTGTGGATCTGCAGCAGTTCGTGTCGGGTCTGAGGGCGCGCTGGAAGTTCAGCGCGGTCACCTTCATCCTCGGTCTTGCGGCCACGGCAGCCATCCTGGCGGTGTGGACGCCGCAGTACGGCTCCAGCGTCAAGCTCTTCATCTCCACCCCCACCGGTGGCCAGGCGGAGTTCGCCGCGTCCTTCATCGTGACCCAGCGGGTCGCCTCGTACTCAGACCTCGCGACCGATCCGTCGGTCCTGCAGGGCGTCGTCGACCGGCTCGACCTCGACATGACCTTCGAGGAGCTGGCCGGCCGCGTCACGTCGAGCGTCGTGGTCGGCACCCAGACGATCCAGATCGACACCACGGCGCCCACCCCCGAGATGGCGCAGCAGATCGCCGAGGCGGAGGCGGCCGAGCTGGTCGACCTGGTGACCCGGCTCGAGCGGCCCGCCGACCCGAACGGGGTGGCAGCCATCGCCGCCCGGGTGGCGGGCGAGCCCAGCTTCAGCGACCAACCCGTGTCGCCGAACATCCCGATCACGATCGGCGTCGGCGTCCTGCTCAGCCTGTTCATCGCGATCGCCGGTGCCGTGCTGAAGGACCTGCTGGACCGCACGGTGAAGTCCCGGCACGACGTCGAGGCCATCACCGGCAACGCCGTGCTGTCGACCCTGCCGTACGACCCGCAGGTCAAGAAGGACCCGCTGACCGCCGAGACCGAGGGTCCGCTGTCCGAGGCCTTCCGGGTGCTGCGGACCAACATGCAGTACGCCAACCTCGACGCCAGGCGCCACGCGATCCTGGTCTCCAGCGCGGTGCCCAACGAGGGCAAGACGATGGTGGCGACCAATCTCGCCCTGTCGATGGCGCAGGCGGGACGTTCGGTGCTGCTCATCGACGCCGACATGCGCAACCCGAACGTCGCGGAGCGGCTCGGGCTCGAGAACTCCGTCGGCATCGTCACGGTCCTGGTGGGCCGCAGCACGATCGACGAGGCGATCCAGCCGCACCCCAGCGGGGTCCGGTTCATGGGCACCGGACCGATGCCGCCCAACCCGGCCGAGGTGCTCGAGACCCAGGCCATGCGGGACCTGCTCTCCACCCTGCGCGACCGCTACGACACCGTCATCATCGATGCGCCCCCGATGCTCCCCGTCGCCGACGCCTCGATCCTCATCACCGAGGTCGACGGTGCCCTGCTGCTCGTCCGGCACGGGTCCACGACCCGTGAGCAGCTCCGGCTGGCCGTCTCCCGCGTCGAGGCCGTCGGCGGACGACTGTTCGGTGTCGTGCTGAACCGCACCCCCCGCCGCTCACCCGACACCTACGGCTACGGGTACGGCTACGGGTACGGGTACGGCGTCACCGAGAAGGAGCCGCCCGCCCCGAAGTTCGGCGGCCGAGGGCGTCGTGCTCGACGCTGAGGTCCTCGAGCGGGCCGTCTCGGACCGGGCTCCGCGGGGGCCCTACAAGTCGCGGGCCCAGCGCGGTCGGATCGGTGGGGTCGTCCACGCCCTGACCCCTGTCCTGGCGACCGGTGCCCTGCTGGCCACGATGCTGCCGTTGGGCACGAGGTCCGTCATCGGGGCGGCGCTCGCACTCGGTGCCGTGGCCCTGCTGGTCGTGGTGATGCTCGTCGGTCTCGAGCGCGCAGCGGTCCTGCTGTTCCTGATCGGCTTCGCCCTCGCGCCGGCGAGCAGCGTCGGATTCTCCTCCGGGGCCGAGGTGCTCCCGCTGTCCGACCTGGTGCTGCTGGTGGGCGCCATGCTCCTGGTGCCCGTGCTCATCACCCGGCCCTTCTCGGCACAGGCGCTGCTCCTGCTCGCGGCCGTCGGGTTCGTGACCATGGCCACCGTGGCGGCGATCATCAGCCCGACCCCTCTGCTCAGCCTGTTCTCGGTCGCCCGGCTCGTCATCGGCGTGCTCGCGCTGCCGCTGCTGTTCGCCTGGTGGCGTCCCGGTGAGCAGATGGCGGTGTGGCTGGGCCTGGCCTACGTGGCGGGCGCGAGCGCCAGCGTCCTGGAGGCGGTCACGATCGGTGACTCCATCTACGGCCGCTACGTCGGACTGACCCTGCACCCCAACATCTTCGGCCTCTGCTCGTTGTTGGCCCTCGCGGTGATCCCGTACCTCCTGCGCCGGGCCTCCCGTCGCTGGCACGGGTGGCTGGTGCTCGCGGCCGCGGTCAACGCCGGCGGGGTGTGGTTCAGCGGTTCGCGGGCCGCCCTGGTGGTCCTCGCGCTCGCGGTGGTCGTGTACGTGCTGCTGGACCGCTCGGTGCGGACCGCCCTGGTGATCTTCGGTCTGTCGATCCCGCCGACCTACTTCGTGGGTCGGGCCGTGACCGAGGGCGAGGACGGCAACAACGCCCTCGGCCGGTTGCTCGGCAACAGCTCGGCCACCCCGTCGGACCTCGACCGGCAGATGCTGCGGGAGGTCGCGGTCAACGACTTCACCTCGAGCCCGATCTTCGGTGTCGGCTTCGGGGACCCGTTGGCGGCCCACAACGTCTACCTGCAGATCGCCGCGGCCGGCGGCATCCTCACCGTGACCTTCTTCGTCCTGGTCCTGCTGGCCACTCTCCGGCAGTCGTTCGTCATCGGCCGCCGGCACCTCCTGCTGGCCATCCCCGCGGTCGCCTACATCACGATCGCGCCGCTCACGTCCCTCATCTGGGAGCGCTACATCTGGGCGGTGCTGGCGCTGCCGTTCCTGTTGCCGGTGGTGGCCGCCCGGTCCGACCGCGGCGTCCGACGGCCACCCGCGGACGACGCGGCCTCGATGCGATGACGTCGTCCCCGCCCACCGCCCTGATCACCGGAGTCTCCGGCCAGGACGGCATGTACCTCGCCCGGCGGCTGATGGCCGAGGGGTGGCGGGTGGTGGGCACGGTGCGTCCCGGCCTGTCGTCGATCGCGCGGATGGGGCCGTACCTCACGGGCGTGCAGGTCGTCGACCACGACCTGCTCGACACCACCGGTTTCGGCGACCTGCTGAGCCGCTTCTCGCCCCGGGCGGTCTACAACCTCGCGGCCTTCAGCGCCGTCGGCGCCAGCTGGTCCGATCCCGAGCTGGTGGCTCGCACCAACCTGGTCGCCGTGGCCGAGATGCTCGAGACGCTGCTGCGCCACCGCGACAAGAACTCCAGCGACGTGCGGTTCTTCCAGGCCTCCAGCGCGGAGGTCTTCGGGTCACGCGTCCAGGGGGCGCTCGATGAGGAGACCCCGCACCGTCCCCGCACCCCGTACGCGGTCGCCAAGAGCGCCGCGCACCACCTGGTGATCAGCTACCGCGAGCACCACGACCTGTTCGCCTGCAACGGCATCCTGTTCAACCACGAGAGCCCGTTCCGGGGTCACCAGTTCGTCGCCGGGCGCATCGCCCGGGCGGCGGCGACCGCCGCGTGCGGGGGCCGTGCGCCGGTCGCCCTGGGCGACCTCGACGTCGAGCGCGACTGGGGGGCCGCCGTCGACCACGTCGAGGCGATGCGGCTCAGCCTCGCGCACGACCGCCCGGGCGACTACGTCATCGCCACCGGGACGACCCACACCCTGCGCGACATGCTCGACGCCGCCTTCGCGTCGGTCGGCCGGGACGACGCCGAGGACCACGTCGAGATGATGCCCCACCTGTGGAGCGCGACCCAGGCGGACTCCCTGTGCGGTGATCCCGGCCGGGCGCGCCGGGAGCTCGGCTGGTCGGCCACGACCAGCTTCGAGGACCTCATCGCCACCATGGTCGCGGTGGACGTGCGGCGCATCACGACAGGTGTCGCCGAGTCCGAGTCGTACCTGTCCTGATCGGCGCGCGGGCTGTCGTACGATGGCACCGCTTCTCGCCCCCGTAGGAAGGCCCTTCCATGGCCCGCAGCTTGACCTTCGCCCTCCGTCGGGTCCGCCAGACCGTCGGCGGCTTCGACAACGGCCCCCGCCTGCTGGTCGACATGGCCCGCCAGGCGGTCACCGGCAAGCCCGAGGAGATCACCTTCCGCACCCGCGACGGTGCCGTCGCCACCATCCCCAACCGCCCCGGCGCGCGGGTGCCGGTGTACGAGATCTTCGTCGAGGACGAGTACCGGCTCGACTGGTTCACCGCCGACCTCGGCCCCGAGCCGGTCGCGCTCGACATCGGCGCCCACATCGGCTGCTTCTCCGTCGCCTTCGCCCGCCGCCACCCCGGGGCGCGGGTCGACGCCTACGAGGCCTCGCCGTCGACGGCGGCCTACCTGCAGCGCAACATCGCCGACAACCACCTGGGTGACCGCGTCCACGGCAACAACCTCGCCGTGCAGGCGGTCGCCGGCCACCTGGAGCTCGCCGACAACGGCGCCGCCAGCGGCCACAACGGCGTGCTGCACCTGGACACCGAGACCCGCCGGGTCACCGTGCCGAGCGTCGCGATGGCCGACGTGCTGCAGGTCAGCGGCCGGTCGGCCGACCTCGTGAAGATGGACACCGAGGGCGGCGAGTACGACATGGTGCTGGGCTCGCAGCCGGGCGACTGGGCCGGTGTCCGGCGCGTCGTGATGGAGTACCACAACCTGCCCGGACACTCCTGGGAGGAGCTCGAGACCTTCTTCGACTCCGCAGGTCTGTCCCTCGTGCACCGTCAGAAGTTCGGCACCGGGCTGGGCATGGCGTGGCTCTCGCGCGACCCGCTGGCGCCCCCGGCCTGACCGCACCCGATGACGCGACTCCCCGCCCGCCTGCAGCCGCTGTGGCCGCTGGTCAAGCGGCTGCACCGCCTGGCCTCCTGGTGGTCCGGTCTGGTCGGCCGGCACACCCGCTGGCTGCAGGGTGACCGTGCCCTGCCGGCCCGGGGGACGGTGTCGATGGACCAGACCCGGGCGCTGGAACCCGAGCACGTCACGATCCACCGGGTCGGCGACGGCGAGGCGATCCGGCACCCCGACGCGGTGGGCGAGCCGCCGGCCCACTGGGTCTTCCGCCGCCGTGCCGTCCACGACGTGCCGCCGCTGGCGTCGTTGGAGATCGCCGGCGGGACGGTCGTGGGCGACTACGGCGCCAACCTGACGCCCGGCGGCACCCTGGACTACGAGACCAGCGAGTACTTCGGCATCCGCGGCTGGCGTGAGCACCCGTTGTTCCTGCGACGCCGGCTGCCGGAGGTCGAGCACGTGGAGGGCACGGTCGTGTCGCTGGCGACCCGCGGGGGCAGCAGCAACTACTACCACTTCCTCACCGACGTGCTGCCACGCTTCGGGGTGTTCGAGGCCACCATGCCCGGGCGCACGGTCGACGCACTGTACGTGCCCGCCACCGCCGCCTACCAGCGCACGTTGCTGGACCTGGCCGGGCTGGGGGACCATCAGGTCATCGCCACCGGCAAGCACCGGGCGGTGCGCGCCGACCACCTGGTCGTGCCGTGCCTCACCAACCCGTCGGAGGTCGCTCCGCGCTGGACGGTGGACTGGCTGCGGTCACGGTTGACCCCCACGCGCGACGACGCCCCCCGCACCCGGCTGTACGTCACCCGCGGTCAGGTGCCGAACACCCGACGGCTGGAGCACGAGGACGAGATCGTGGCCGGGCTGGCCGAGCGGGGTTTCGTCACGGTGGAGCCGGGCGGTCTGACGCCGCAGGAGCAGATCGACACGTTCTCCGCGGCCGAGGTCGTGGTGGCTCCCCACGGTGCGGCCCTCACGAACCTGCTGTTCGTGCAGCCCGGCACCCGCGTGCTGGAGATGTTCGCCGCGGACTACGTGAACGCCTGCTACTGGTCGATCTGCCAGGCGATCCCGGGCGTGGAGTACCGCTACCTCGTGGCCGAGGGCGCGGAGCGGCACGGCCCCGGTGACCCGATGAACAAGATCCAGGCCGACATCGACATCCCCCCGGCCACGGTGCTGCGGGCGGTCGACGACCTGCTCACCTGAAGTCGAGCAGGAGGGTGTCCGGCGGCGGTGCGTCGGGCGTCATGGAGGACTTGTCCACCCGGGCGCGGAGTCCGTGCGTGCGGTGGCGCAGCCGCAGGAACCCGGTGCCGGACGCGTTGGCGTCGAACAGCTCCCGCACCCGGGCCAGCGTGGCGTCGTCGACCCCGGGCCGGGTCGCCCGCACGAACTGCAGCAGACCCGCCAGGTCGAGCTGCTCCCACGCGGCGAACTCCTCGCTCTCGGCCTCGTGGAACAACCCGGAGGCGCCGAAGGTGTCGACGCCGGTCACACGGGGGGACGCCTCGCCGACGATCCCGCGCAGCTTGCGCACCCACGGGACGGACTCGTCGTGCGTGCGGTCGAGGGTCGAGACCAGCCCGTCGGGTCGCAGCACGCGCGCGTACTCGGCCAGGGCGGTGGGCGCCTCGCGCAGGTCCGGCACGAGCACCACGTCGAACGAGTCGGCGACGAACGGCAGGCGCTCACCGGCCGTGCGGACGTACTGGACCTGGGGGTGGCGGGCCACCGTGACGTCGTCCCCGGCCACGACCACCTCGTGGCCCTGGGCGCTCAGCCGGTAGGCGAGAGCTCCGTCCCCGAGGTGCAGCACGCAGGCCAGGCGCTCGCCGACGAGCCACTTGGCGATGCGGTCGGCGGGGTCGTCGTTCACGCTTCGAAGGCTACCCGCCGCTCGCTGGGACGGTCGGTACGCTTCGGGCGTGTCAGCACCACGACCCCCGGGCCCCGGCCGCCCCCTGCCGCCGGACCCGTTCATCTCGGCCGCCTCGCTCGAGGGCATCCCGTCGACCTATGCCGCCGCGCGCGACGGCATCGACTCCCTGCTGCGCGATCGGGGGCTGCGGCGGTCCACCCCCGACGACACGTCGCGCTCGCTGCTGCAGGGTGCCGCAGCCACGGCGCGGCTCGAGGGCAGCATCGTCGACCCGGACGACCTCGCGGCGGGGGAGGGCGACGCGACCGCCCGGGCGGCCCTGCGCCTGTCGTCGCAGCTGCTCGGTCTGCTGTCCACCTGGAACCGGTCCCCGGTGCAGGCGTTGGCGCGGATGCACGCGCTCGCCGCGGCCGGTTCGGTGCCCGATGCCGAGCTCGGCCGGCCCGTCGACCCCACCGGCGTCGGGCGGCTGACGTCGCTCGCGGAGATGCTCGGCCGACCGACGCAGGCCCCCGGACTGGTCGTGGCGGCCCTCGTGCACGCCGAGATCGTGGCGGCCGGGGCCTTCGCCAGCCACAACGGTGTGGTCGGCCGTGCCGCCGAACGCCTCCTGCTGGTCGCCAAGGGGGTGGACCCGGCGTCGGTCACCGTGCCGGAGGCCGGTCACGCGGCCGAGCCGGCCGGGTACCGCTCGGCCCTCGCCGCGTACGCGGGCGGGGAGCCGGCGGGCGTGCACCAGTGGCTGATGTACGCGTCGACCGCCTTCACCCGCGGTGCGGAGGCGTCCCCGCTGGCCTAGCGGCGCTGCGGCAGAAAAGGGGCGGCGCCGACCGTGTGGTCGACGCCGCCGGGGTCCAGCTCACCTGGCTACCAGGCGTGCACTTCGTCATGGTCGTCCCGGTTCGTGATCCGGCGAGGGATCGGTGAATCCGGGAGCGACTGCCCTGTAGGACGGGTGGTCGCCGCGTGGGTACCTGGGTGCTGGGCCGTCTGTGGTGTTGTTCCTCCACCATGCCTCATGTGACCCGGATCACACAACCCTTCAGGTGCTGCGGATCCGGATCCGGCGGCGCAGCACGACCGAGGCCGCGACGCCGCCGAGTGCCCCGGCGACCACCGCCACCGCGGCCGCCCTGCCCACCCGGCCGTCGAGCGGCAGCCGTGGCCTCAGGGCGACCGGCCGGGCGAAGGTGAGCACCGGCCAGCCGTGCTCGGCGGCCATCCTGCGCAGGGCCTTGTCGGGATTGACCGCGAAGGGATGACCGACGGCCGCGAGCATCGGGGCGTCGGTCTCGGAGTCGGAGTAGGCGTACGACGCGGCCAGGTCGTACCCGCGCCGCTGGGCCAGCTCGGTGATGGCGGTGGCCTTGTGCGGCCCGTAGGCGTAGAACTCGATCGCCCCCGTGTAGCGACCGTCGGCCACCTCGAGGGTCGTGGCGATGACGTGGTCGGCGCCGAGCATCGCGCCGATCGGCTCGACCACCTCGATGCCGGACGCCGAGACGATCACGACGTCACGACCCGCCGCCTGGTGCGCCGCGATCAACGCGACCGCCTCGTCGTAGACCAGCGGGTCGATGATCGAGTGCAGTGTCTCGGCGACCGCCTGGCGGACCACGGTGACGTCCCACCCCGAGACCATCTCGGTGAGGTACGCGCGCATCTTCTCCAGCTGGTCGTGGTCGGCGCCGCTGATCGCGAAGACGAACTGCGCGTAGGCGCTGCGCAGGACCGCCCGGCGGCTGAGCAGACCGCCGTCGTAGAAGGGGCGGCTGAACGCCAGGGTGCTCGACTTGGCGATGATGGTCTTGTCGAGGTCGAAGAACGCGGCCGCGCGGCTCATCGCCCCAGCATAGGTGTGACCGTCCACAGCCCGGCGACCACGAGCGCGTCGTCCACAGACGATCACCGCCTGCTGCCCTGCCTGACCTCCCGGCGGCACGCTGGCGCCATGTCGACCTCCCCGCTCGTCGTGACCCGTGACCCCGACGTGCTGGAGCGCGCCACGCGGTGGTGCGCCGCCGTGGGCGCCTCGCCGGAGGTGGCCACGGACGTCCCCGGCTGCCGGCGGGGTTGGCGGGAGGCCCCGGTGGTGCTCGTCGGTGCCGACCTCGCCGACGACCTCGCCGCGGCCGGACTCGTCCGGCGGGACCGCGTCTACCTGGTCGCGGCCGGCGACGATCCGGCCGTCTGGCGCGCCGCGGTGCACCTCGGAGCCGCCGCCGTGCTCGAGCCCACGTCCGAGCAGGACGCCGTCGACGTCCTCGGTGGTGCGGTCGACGGTCGCGGGGAGGCCTGCCTCGTGGCCGTCGTCGGCGCCTGCGGAGGGGTCGGGGCCTCGACGTTCGCCGCCGGGTTGGCCGTCCGCGGGACCCGCCGGGGTCTGAGGTCCCTGCTGGTCGACGCCGACCCCTGCGCCGGTGGCATCGACCTGCTGATGGGCGCCGAGCACGTCGACGGGGTCCGGTGGTCCGACCTGGGGCACACCGCCGGTCGGGTCTCCGCCGAGGCACTGGCCGAGGTGGTGCCGACCCATCGCGGCGTCGGACTCGTGACCTGGGCCCGCGAGGCGTCGATCGGCGACGTGCGGCCGGGTCCGGTGCTCGACGCCGCGGCACGGGGGTTCGACCTCGTGGTCGCGGACGTGCCCCGCGACCCCGGCCGGCTCGGCACCGACGTGCTCGCGCGCGCGGTCCTCACGGTGCTGGTCGTGACCGACGACGTCCGGGGACTCGCAGCGGCCGAGCGGACGATGAGCCACCTGGCGGCTCTGACCACCTCCGTGGTCGGGGTGCTCCGTCCACGGGCGGGAGGGGTCGGGCGGTCCGAGACCGCCCGCGTCCTGGGCCTGCCGGTCCCGGTGCGGGTGCGTCACGACCGACGCCTGCGGACGGCCGTCGACCGCGGGCTCGGGCCCCACCGGTCGCGTCCTCTCGGCCGCGCCGCCGATCCGGTGCTGGACCTCCTCGGGCTGGACCGGCCGTGACCGACGTGCCCGTCGACCTGCTGGAGCGGGTCCGCCGACGCCTGGCCGTCGGTGTCGACGAGCCGACGGCCGGCCACGTCGCCGACGCCCTGCGGGCCGAGACGCACATGTGCGGCAGTGACACGGTGCTGGCGATCCTCGACCGCCTGCGACGGGAGAGTCGCGGGATCGGCGCCCTCGAGCCCCTGGTCTCGCTCCCCGGCGTGACCGACGTGCTGGTCAATGGGGCGGAGGCGGTGCACCTCGACCGCGGTCACGGACTGGAGCTGACCGACGTGTCGTTCGGCTCCGACGCCGAGGTGCGGCGGCTCGCCCAACGGCTAGCGGCCCAGGCCGGCCGACGGCTCGACGACGCGAGCCCGTGGGTCGATGCCCGGCTCCCCGACGGCACGCGGTTCCATGCCGTTCTCGCACCCGTGGCCCGCCCCGGGACGGTCATCTCGCTCCGGGTCCCGTCGCGACGCACGTTCTCGTTGGCCGAGCTGGTGGCGGCGGGTGCCGTCGGACCGGCCGGGGCGACCGTCCTGCGGCAGCTGGTGGCGGCCCGTCTGTCGTTCGTCGTGTCCGGGGGGACCGGCTCCGGCAAGACCACCGTGCTCTCCGCCCTGCTCGGCGAGGTGCCTGCGGCCGAGCGGATCGTGGTCGTCGAGGACGCCACCGAGCTGCGACCCGACCATCCGCACGTGGTGGGCCTGGAGGCCAGGCCGGCCAACGTCGAGGGCGCGGGGGTCGTGACGGTGCGCGACCTCGTCCGGCAGGCGCTGCGGATGCGACCCGACCGGCTCGTCGTCGGCGAGGTGCGGGGCGCCGAGGTCGTCGATCTGCTGGCCGCCCTCAACACCGGTCACGAGGGCGGGTGCGGCACGGTGCACGCCAACTCCGCCGCCGACGTCCCTGCCCGGTTCGAGGCTCTCGGGGTCGCCGGGGGACTGCCCCGCGACGCGGTGCACAGTCAGGTGGCGGCCGGACTCGACGCCGTCCTGCACCTGGGCAGGGCGGCGGACGGACGCCGCCGCATCGAGCACCTGGCCGCCGTGGTCGTCGACCCGTCCGGCCGGGTGAGCGCGGTCCCGGCGATCGTGATGGCAGGCGGCGCTGCGCGACCGGGGCCGGCCCACGACGCCCTCGCCGCCAGGCTCGAGCGTGGCCGATGATCCTCACCGTCGCCGCCATGGCCTGCACGGCCGGGGCCGTCGCCCTGCGGTGGCCGCCCCCGCGGTGGGTGGCCGGCCACCGGCTCGGCCGACCGTCCTCCTCGGTCCGGTGGCCGCTGGTCGGCGCTGCGGTCCTCGGCGCGATGGTGATCGGGTTCGCGGTCGACGTGCTCGACCGTCCCCCGGTGCTGCTGCTCGTCGCCGCCGGCACGGGGGTCGCCTGGTTCGTGGTCCGGCAGGTCCGCGCGACCCGCCGGCGCGACCGACGCGACCGGGCCCGGGAGGAGACCACCGAGGTCATCGACCTGCTCGCCGCGGAGCTGCGGGCCGGCGGGTCCCCGCACCGCGCGGTCCCGTCGCTGTCCGCCGACCTGCCGGTCCTTCTCCCCGTGGCGCGGGCGATGGCCCTCGGCGGCGACGTGGCCGGGGCCTTCCGCGAGCTCGCCACGGGCGCCGGTCGCGAGGGTTTCGCCGCCCTGGGGGCCGCCTGGCAGGTGGCCGAGCGTTCCGGCGCGCCGGTCTCGTCGGTGCTGGAGCGGGTGGCCGCCTCGGCCCGGGAGGACGCCGAGAACGCCCGCGAGGTGCGGGCCGGAGCAGCGCCGGCCCGCGCGTCGGGCCGCCTGATGGCTCTGCTGCCGCTGGTGGGACTCGGGCTCGGCGCCGGCATCGGGGCCGATCCGGTGGCCGTCGTCACCGGATCGATCGTCGGTGCCACATCCGTGACCTCGGGTGTCGGTCTGGCCTGCCTCGGGGTGGTCTGGGTCGACCGCATCGCCGACCGCGCGGAGGTGACCTGAGTGCTGCCGGCCCTCGTCGTCGCAGCGGCGGTGTGGTTGGTCGTGCCCGGTCCGCCGCTGCGACGGCGGCGTGCCCTCACCGCCGAGGAGCGACCGCGTCGTCGACCACCCCCCGGACTCGTCGTCGGCGTGCTCACCGTCGGTACCGGCATCGTGGTCGTCGGTTGGCCGTGGGGGGCGGTGGTGGGCGCCGCCGCCGTGCCGACCGTCCGCCGGCTGGTGGATCGCGCCGGGACGACGGCGCGGCAGCGACGGCAGGCCGAGATGGTCCGGCTGCTGCCCGCGGCGCTCGACCTGGTGGTCACCGCGCTCGAGGCCGGTCGCTCCCCGGGGGGCGCCTTCGCGGTGGTCGCCGATGCGGCCCCGGCCCCGCTCGCGGAGGAGTTGCGCGGCCTCGCCCGTCGGCTCGAGGTCGCGGCCGACCCCCTGGACGTCTGGGACGCACTGGTGCGGGACCCGACCCTGGCCCCGGTGGGCCGCGCCCTGCGCCGGTCGGAGGTCACCGGCATGCCGGCCGCACGGGTGGTCGCCCGGGTCGCGGACGACCTGCGACGCACCCGACGGGCCGAGATCGCGCACCGCAGCCGCAGCGTCGGCGTGGCCACGGCGGCACCGCTCGGACTGTGCTTCCTGCCGGCGTTCTTCCTCGTCGGCATCGTCCCCACGGTCGTCGGCATGGTGCGGGTCGTCGCCCCGTGACCCGGCCGACCGGTCCACACCCGCGCAGGCGTCCACAGGCGGCCGTCCGGTCCGCACCGCGGGACCGGTCGACCACATCTTCCCGGCGACACATCACCTCACGGAAGGACCTTCCATGAACCAGCACCACGCACCGCGTACCCGTCCCGACGAGCGCGGCATGACGACGGCCGAGTACGCCGTCGGCACCGTCGGCGCCTGCACGGTCGGCGGCGTGCTCGTCAAGATCGGCCAGAGCGAGTGGTTCGGCGACCTCGTCCGCGGCGTCCTGGACAAGATCCCCTCGATCCTGCCGTTCTGACCGTCCCACCCGGGCGGGGCCGGGGCCTCGCGCCCCGTCCCCGCCGCTAGGAGCAGCATGTCCACCACCGAGTACACCGTCGGCACCGTCGGCGCGATCCTCATCGCCCTCGTGCTCCATCGCCTCGGCATCGGCGACGAGATCATGGGCCTCGTCCGCGACCTGTGGGCCCGTGCCCTGGGGTTCGAGATGCCGTCGATCGTCACCCGGCTGTTCCGATGACCGGCCGCCGACCCGACCACGGCATGGTCACCGCGGAGCTCGCGGTCATCACCCCGTTCGGCCTGGCCTTCGTCGTCCTGCTGGCGTGGGTCGTCGGCCTGGGTCACACCCAGGTCCGCCTGACCGATGCCGCACGGGAGGCGGCCCGTGTCGTCGCCCGAGGCGACTCCGTCGCCGACGCCACGGACGTCGCCCGCCGCAACGCTCCGGACGGGGCGACCGTCGAGGTCGACGAGCAGGGCGGGCTGATCACCGTGACCGTGCGGGCCGGCTCCGGGATCGCCCTGCCGGGCCTGGCCGACGTCGGTCGGCGCGAGCTGTCCGCGACGGTCACCGCCGCCGCGGAGGATCCGTGACCCGCGACCGGGGGGCCGTGTCGGTCGTCGCGGTCGTGGTCGCCGTGGGGCTCACGGTGCTCGCCCTGGTGCTGGTCCAGGCGGCGAGCCTCGTGGGCGTCCGACACACCGCGGCCGCCGCGGCGGACCTCGCCGCGCTCGCCGCCGCCCGCGCCGCCTCCGACGGGGAGGACGGGTGTGCCGCCGCGGACCGCATCGCCGACCGCAACGGTGCCGAGCTGGCCGCCTGTCGCATGGACCATGCGGTCTCGACGGTCACCGTCAGGGTCGTGAGCGACCCGTGGTGGGGGTGGCGGTGGTCGGCGGAGCAACGGGCCCGCGCGGCGCCCGTCAGCTACCTCTCCGGGTCGTGAGCCGCCTCCAGCACGGCGTCGAGCAGCCGCACGGCGCCGGCCTTGTCGAGCGGCTCGTTGCCGTTGCCGCACTTGGGTGACTGCACGCACGACGGGCACCCGCGCGCGCAGGCGCAGGCGGCGATCGCGTCGCGCGTGACCCGCAGCCAGGTCGCCGCCACGTCGTACCCGCGTTCGGCGAACCCGGCTCCTCCCGGATGTCCGTCGTGCACGAACACGGTCATCCGGCCGGTGTCGGCGTGCAGGGCGGTCGAGACCCCACCGATGTCCCACCGGTCGCAGGTCGCGAGCAGCGGCAGCAGACCGATCGACGCGTGCTCGGCCGCGTGCGCCGCGCCGGGGACGTCGACCTCGTCGAGCACCGAGCCCACCACGTCGGGGTCCAGCGTCCACCACACCGCCCGGGTGCGCAGCGACCGCACGGGCAGCTCCAGCGAGACCTCGCCCAGGGTGCCGCGGCCGACCGTGCTGAGCCGCAGGTACGACGTCACCTGGGTCATCACGTCGACCGTCCCGAGCGACACCGTGGCGCGTCCCCAGTCGGTGTGGTGGTCGGTGCCGGTGACGGTGATCTCGGTCGCCGACCGGGCCTGCGTCGTCCAGTCGGGGTCCGCCCGCCGCACGAGCGCGGCCGCGGTGTCGGGGTCGTAGCGCTCGACGAGGTAGGTCTCGCCCTGGTGCACGTAGACCGCGCCCTCGTGCACGGCGGCGTCGGCCGACCCGGCGTCGACGGTCCCCACCAGCCGGCCCGTGCCGTCGTCGACGATCTGCACCGGCGCTCCTCCGCTGGACCGGAGGTCGGCGAGGTCCGCCGCCCGGTCGCGCCGGGTCCAGAACCAGCCCGCAGGTCGTTGCCGGAGCCACCCGGCCGCCGCTAGCGCGTCCACCCCCTCGCGGGCGCGGGGACCGAAGGTCGTCAGGTCGGTCTCGGTCAGCGGCAGCTCCTGGGCGGCGGCCGCGAGGTGCGGACCCAGGACGTACGGGTTGTCGGGGTCGAACACCGTGGCCTCGAGCGGGGCGCCGAGCAGCGCTTCGGGGTGGTGCACGAGGTAGGTGTCCAAGGGGTCGGCGCGGGCGACCAGGACGCCCAACGAGTCCTGGCCGTCGCGCCCGGCCCGACCGAACTGCTGCTGCAGCGCCGCCCGGGTCCCGGGGAACCCCACGGACACGACGGCGTCGAGCCCGGACACGTCGATCCCCAGCTCGAGCGCGTTGGTGGAGGCCAGCCCCAGCAGGTCCGCGGTCCGCAGGCGCTGTTCGAGCGCCCGACGTTCCTCCGGCAGGTAGCCGCCCCGGTAGGTCGCGATGCGACCGGGCAGGTCGGGGTCGATCTCGCCCACCAGGCGCTGTGCGGTGCCGGCGACGCCCTCGGCCCCCCGGCGCGACCGCACGAACACCAGGGTGCGGACCCCGCCGGCGACCAGGTCCGCCAGCAGGTGGCCGGCCTCGGTGGCCGCCGGCCGCCTGACCGGCTCGACCGCCTCGTCGCGCCCGGGGAGCAGGGGCGGCTCCCACAGCGCGATCGTGCGCACGCCGCGCGGGGAGGCGTCGTCGGTCACCGCCGTCACCTCCAGTCCGGTCAGGCGGCCGGCGAACTCGGCCGGGTCCGCCACCGTGGCCGACGACAGCACGAACCGGGGGTCCGCGCCGTAGTGGTGGCAGATCCGTTGCAGGCGGCGCAGCACCTGCGCGACGTGGGCCCCGAACACGCCCCGGTAGTGGTGGCACTCGTCGACCACGACGTACCTCAGGCCTCCCAGCAGCCGGGTCCAGCGGGCGTGCCCGGGCAGCACCGAGTGGTGCAGCGTGTCGGGGTTGGTCAGCACCCAGGCGGCGTGGTCGCGGGCCCAGGCCCGCTCCTCGCGGGTGTTGTCGCCGTCGACGGTGGCGACCCGCACCGCAGGATCGAGCTCGCGCACCCGTCGCCACTGGTCGGCTGCCAACGCCTTGGTCGGCGCGAGGTACAGCACGCTGGGACGTCGGTGACCCTGCAGGGCCTCACCACCTCGACCCGCGTCGAGCGCCGTCAGGGCGGGGGCCTGGAACACCAGCGACTTGCCCGACGAGGTGCCGGTCGCGACGGCGACGTGACGCCCGGCCCGCAGATGGGCCAGCGCCTCGGCCTGGTGCCCCCACAGCCGGTCGATCCCGTGCGCGGCGAACGCGGCCCGGGCGGCCGGCGCGATCCACTCGGGCCACGGCTCGACGACGGCGTCGCGGGCGGGCACCACCTCCACGTGGGTCACCCGGTCGCCGTGGCGGGCCACGAGGTCGGCAGGTCGCATCCTCCTGAGTGTGACACCAGCGCGGATGGGTACCGGCGCGACCGGCCCGTGCGTGCCAGAATGACTGCCGTCGAGGAGAGAGTTGCCATGGAGCTGTCGGTCACCCGGAGATCACTGCCGCCGTTCGAGATCGTCGAGATCGGTGGCGAGATCGACGTGTACACCGCTCCCCGGCTGCGGGAGGCCGTCGTCGCGGCGATCGACGAGGGACACACCCGGCTGGTGATCGACATCGAGCACGTGGCCTTCCTCGACTCCACCGGTCTCGGCGTGCTCGTCGGCGCGCTCAAGCGGGTGCGCGGCGACGGCGGCTCGCTCGACATCGTGTGCACCAACGACCGCCTGCTCAAGATCTTCTCGATCACGGGCCTCGACAAGGTGTTCGGGCTGCACGACAGTGTCGACGCCGCCACCGCCGTGCCGGAGTGAGGCTCGCTCCTGACCTCGTCGACGCACTGCGGGCGGCCCTGACCGCGGCCGGCCACACCGTCGACGGGGTCTTCGCCCTGCTCGGCCCCGACGCGCACGCGGCACTGTCGCGCAACGAGACCGTGCCGGCCCGTCGGGCCACGGCGGACGGCTCACCCCTGTCGACCCTGGTCCGGTTGTTCCAGCTCCAGCTCGCGGTGCCGCGCGACGCCGCCGACCGGGCCCTGCCCGGCCTCGTCGACCCCCTCGTCGCGGGTGGACTGCTGCACTCGTCGGCCGGCGAGGTGCGGGCGGCGGTCGACGTGCGCCCCTACGGCGACGAGGACCACGACTGGTGGGTCGTGTGCGACCTCACCCCGGGCCTGGACGCCGGACCGGTCCGGGTCGGGGCCGAGCACGTGCTGGGCATCAGCGAGGCGTCGTCGTCGCTGGCCCACCTCACCGTCCGGACCCCGGTGGCCCGCGCCCTCGATCTCGGCACCGGCTGCGGGGTGCAGGCGCTCCACCTCGCCCAGCACGCCGACCGTGTCGTCGCCACCGACGTCAACCCCCGGGCGCTCGCCATGGCCGAGCTGACCGCGTCCTTGAACGGTGTCACCGTCGACGTGCGCCGGGGCAGTCTCTTCGAGCCGGTGGCGACCGAACGGTTCGACCTCGTCGCCACCAACCCGCCCTTCGTCGTCTCCCCGCCCGACGGCGACCGGCTGGTGTACCGCGAGACCGGCTTCGAGGGCGACGAGGTCGTGCGGCGCATCGTGCAGGGCGCACCCGACCACCTGACCGAGCACGGCTGGTGCCAGGTGCTGGCCAGCTGGATCCACCCGGCCGACCAGGACTGGGCCGATCGTCTGTCCGGCTGGATCGCCCCGACCGGACTGGACGCGTGGGTGGTGCAGCGCGAGGTGCTCGACCCGGCCTCCTACGCCGAGATGTGGCTCGCCGATGCCGGGCACCGCGGCGGTCCGGGGTACGTGGACCGCTACGACGCCTGGCTGGGGTGGTTCGAGGCGCGGGGCATCGAGGCGATGGGCTTCGGCTGGATCACCCTGCGCCGCTCCGACCGGGACGTGCCGCACGTGCGGGTCGAGGAGTGCTCGGCCCCGGTCGCCCCGCCGGTCGGCCCCGGGGCCGTGGAGTGGGCGGGTGTCTCCGAGGCTCTGGCGGCGGGCGCTCCGCTCGACCGCACGTGGCGCACCCCGGTCGACCTGGTGCAGGACACCCACGGCGCCGTGGGGGCGGCCGACCCGGAGCGGATCGTCGTCCGGAGGCAGTTCGGTCTGCAGCGTTCCCGGCAGGTCGACACGGTCGAGGCGGCCCTGCTCTCGGCCAGCGACGGCGACCTCACGGCGGGGCAGATCCTCGACGCGGTGGCGAGTCTGCTGGACCTCGACCCGGCCGCCGTCCGCGAGCAGTACGCGCCGGCGGTGGAGTCGTTGGCCGCCGAGCTGTTCCTCCTTCCCTGAGGCCGCGGCCCGGAGAACGTCACACCGTTTCGTTTGGCGGGCCGTTGACACCGGGGGGTACGGTGTGCCCGTCCGCCCCGGAACAGGAGTCCCATGACCACGCTCGTCATCGTCGAGTCACCGAACAAGGTCCGCAGCATCGCGGGCTACCTCGGTGACGGCTACGTCGTGGACTCCTCCGTCGGCCACATCCGGGACCTCCCGCAGGGCGCCGACCAGATCCCCGAGAAGTACAAGAAGGAGTCCTGGGCGCGTCTCGGCGTCGACATCGAGAACGGCTTCGAGCCGGTCTACGTCGTGTCCGCCGACAAGAAGTCGCAGATCACCAAGCTGAAGAAGCTGCTCAAGTCCGCTGACGAGCTCGTGCTCGCGACCGATGAGGACCGTGAGGGCGAGGCGATCGCCTGGCACCTGCTCGACGAGCTGAAGCCCAAGGTCCCGGTCAAGCGGATCGTGTTCAACGAGATCACCTCCGAGGCGATCGCCCACGCCATCGCCAACCCTCGCGACGTCGACATGGACCTCGTCGACGCGCAGGAGACCCGCCGGATCCTCGACCGCCTGTACGGCTACGAGGTCAGCCCCGTCCTGTGGAAGAAGGTCATGAGCGGCCTCTCCGCGGGCCGCGTGCAGTCGGTGGCCACCCGCCTGGTGGTCGAGCGCGAGCGGGCGCGGATGGCGTTCCGGGTCGCGCACTACTGGGACCTCGAGGCGACGTTCGACGCCGGTGCCGACCTGGAGCCACGGCTGTTCCCCGCCAAGCTCGCGACGGTCGACGGTCGCCGGGTGGCGAACGGGTCGCACTTCGACGCCGCGGCGCAGCTGAAGAGCCCCGACGTCGTCCACCTCGACGCCGACCGTTCGGCCGCGCTCGCAGCCGCGATCCGTGATCAGCCGCACCAGGTCGTCTCGGTCGAGTCCAAGCCCTACACCCGTCGCCCGTACGCGCCGTTCCGCACCACCACGATGCAGCAGGAGGGCTCGCGCAAGTTCGGCTGGACCGCCGCCCGCACCATGCAGGTCGCCCAGCGGCTCTACGAGGGCGGCTTCATCACCTACATGCGGACCGACTCCACGACCCTCTCGCAGACCGCACTCACCGCGGCACGGGCCCAGGTCAAGGAGCTGTACGGGGCGCAGTACCTGCCCGACGCCCCCCGGGTGTACGCCGGCAAGGTCAAGAACGCCCAGGAGGCGCACGAGGCCATCCGCCCGGCCGGTGAGGCGTTCCGCACCCCGGACTCCACCGGTCTGCGCGGCGACGAGGCCAAGCTCTACGACCTGGTCTGGAAGCGCACCGTCGCCTCGCAGATGAAGGACGCTGCCGGCAACTCCGTCACGATCCGCATCGGCGCGACCGCCACCAGCGGCGAGAAGGTGGAGTTCACCTCCTCCGGCCGCACCATCACCTTCCACGGATTCCTGAAGGCGTACGTCGAGACCAGCGAGGACCCCGACGCCCAGGGCGACGACGCGCAGACCAAGCTGCCCAACCTGTCGCAGGGCGACACCGTCACGATCGACGAGCTCGACGCGGCCGCCCACCAGACCAAGCCCCCGGCGCGGTTCACGGAGGCCAGCCTCATCAAGGAGCTGGAGGAGCGCGAGATCGGCCGGCCGTCGACCTACGCCTCGATCATCGGCACCATCCAGAACCGCGGGTACGTGTACAAGAAGGGCACCGCCCTGGTCCCGGCGTGGATCGCGTTCAGCGTCGTGCGCCTGCTGGAGCAGCACTTCGAGCGGCTGATCGACTACTCGTTCACCGCCGAGCTGGAGGACGTGCTCGACGAGGTGGCCGGGGGCCGCGAGGACCGGGTCACGGTGCTGCAGGCCTTCTGGGACGGTCAGGCGGAGGGCGACACGGGGCTCAAGCGGCTCATCGACAACCTGCCCGACATCGACGCGCGGGCGCTCGCGACGTTCGAGCTGGGCGAGGGCATCAACCTGCGGGTCGGTCGCTACGGGCCCTACGTCGAGGGCCCGCCGATGGTGCCCGGTGACGGCGGCAGCGAGGTGCCCACGCGGGCCAACGTGCCCGAGGACCTGCCGCCGGACGAGCTGACGCTGGAGACGGCACGCGAGCTGCTCGCCAACCCGCAGGGACAGGAGAAGTCCCTGGGCTCGCACCCCGAGACCGGCCTGGAGCTGACGGCCCGCAACGGTCGCTACGGTCCGTACGTGACCGAGGCGCTGCCGGCGGACGCACCCAAGTCGGCCAAGCCCCGCACCGCGAGCCTGTTCAAGTCGATGTCGCTGGACTCCATCGGGATCGACGACGCCGTGCGGCTCCTCACCCTCCCGCGGGTCGTGGGCACCGATGCCGACGGGGTCGAGATCACGGCGCAGAACGGTCGCTACGGCCCGTATCTCAAGAAGGGCACGGACTCCCGGTCGCTGGAGTCCGAGGACCAGCTGCTCACCCTCACCGAGGAGCAGGCTCTCGCGATCTACGCCCAGCCGAAGACCTACGGTCGGGCCGCCGCCAAGCCCCCGCTGAAGGAGTTCGGCGAGGACCCGGTCAGCGGACGGCCGATCGTGGTGAAGGACGGCCGTTTCGGCATGTACGTGACCGACGGGGAGTACAACGCGACGCTGCGCAAGGACGACTCCCTCGAGGACCTCACGGCCGACCGCGCCTACGAGCTGCTGGCCGAGCGCCGCGCCAAGGGGCCGGCCAAGAAGGGCGGCAAGAAGACCCCCGCCAAGAAGACGGCCAAGAAGACCACCGCGAAGAAGACCACGGCGAAGAAGTCCGCTGCCAAGAAGACGGCCAAGAAGACCACCGCGAAGAAGACCACCGCGAGGAAGACGACGGCCAAGAAGTCGACCGCGTCGTCCTGATCAGGCGGCCGGACGGTCGCGGTGCGACCACCGGATGTAGGCGCCGGCGACCAGCAGCATCCCCAGGGTGAGGCCCACGCAGGTGACGGCCACCGACCCGGCGCCGTTGAGGTCGGTGCTGAGGAAGTCGTAGGGGACCCGGCTGACCGATCCGTCGTTGGCCGCGAACGAGGGGTCGCCCCACTCGGAGCGCGCCAGTGTGTAGGCCAGCCAGGCCACCGGCCACGCCAGGACGACCAGGTCCGCCGGCACGAACCGGGGCCGCGGGCCGACCCACACGTGGCCGACCACGGCGAGCAGGGGGACGACGTAGTGGAACGCCTTGTCGTACCACCACGTGATGCCCTCGAACGACACGTACGGCCCGATCAGCGTGGCGTAGACGAGTCCCGTCACCGTGATGCCGACCAGGGCCGCGAGCCGCAGCACCCGCCACCCGCGGGAGTCGGGCTCCCGGCCGGTCGCGAGCACCACCGACGTCGCGAGCACGAGCAGGTTCGACTGGATCGTGAAGTAGCTGAAGAAGTCCAGCAGTCCGTCCCCGGAATCGACGACGAGGACGATCTGCCCGACCAGCGCGACGGCCGCGATCGCGGCGGTCGCGCCGTGCCACCATGGGACGAGACCGCGCGAACGTGCTGCCGCACTGGGGTTCATGGTCACCATCATGCCCGGGGTGAGGCCCCGTGACCCCCGCGAGCCGCATCGGTCAGCCACGCCGTTGGAGCTCTTCACCGATCTCTGCTACGTCGTCGCCATCGCCCAGGCCGCAGCGGAGCTGCACCACTCCATCAGCGAGAACCACGTGGGCGAGGGCCTGCTGTACTTCGCGATCGGGTTCTTCGCGATCTGGTGGGCCTGGCTGAACTTCGCCTGGTACAACTCCGCGTACGACAACGACGACACGGGGAACCGGGTCCTGGCCCTGTGGCAGATCGTCGGTTCCCTCGTGCTGGCTGCCGGTGTGCCGAACCTGTTCGAGCAGGACTTCACCCTGGTCGTCGTGGGGTACTCGCTCATGCGGATCGGGCTGGTGCTCATGTGGCTCAGGGCGGCCGCCGGACACCCCGAGGGGGCCGCCACCGCCCGCCGGTACGCCGCGGGCCTGTTCGTGGCCCAGTCGCTGTGGATCGTCTTCCTCGCGGTCCCGGACGCCTGGATCGTCCCGGTGTTCCTGGTGTTCGCGGCCGTCGACTTCGCGGTCCCGGTCGTGGCCGAGTCGGCCGGTACCACGCCGTGGCACCCCCACCACATCGCCGAGCGCTACGGCCTCATGTTCATCATCGTGCTCGGCGAGACCATCCTGGCGACGACGTTCGCGCTCCAGGCCGCCCTGGACGACGGCAGCTTCGGTCCCAGCTGCTCGCGGTGGTCACCGGCGGCGTGCTGATCGTCTTCTCCTTCTGGTGGTTGTACTTCTCCCGCGAGGGCGGCGAGGTGCTCACCGACAACTCCGTGGGGTACCAGTGGGGGTTCGGGCACTACTTCATCTACGGTGCGGGTGCTGCGGTCGGCGCCGGGCTCGCGGCCCGGATCGACCACTACACCGACCACTCCGAGGTCACCGACCTCGTGTCGTCCGCGTTCGTCACCGGTCCGGTGGTCGTGTTCCTGCTGTCGTTGTGGCTGGTGCACATCCGCCTCCACGACGCGTCGGCCCGGACCTGGGGTCCGCTGGCGGTGGCCGTCGCGGCCACCGTCGCGGCGACCTGGTGGCCGTACACCGAGCTGTGGGTCGGAGCGGTCTGCGTCGCCCTGCTGGTCGTCGAGCTCCGGATGGCGGCCCGCCCCCGAGGGGTCGTGGGCGCGGCCCACTAGGCTCGCGCCATGCCGTACTTCACCGACTCGGGCGTCTTCGTCGCGCTCGAGGGTGGCGAGGGCGGCGGCAAGTCCACCCAGTCCGGCCTGCTGGCCTCGTGGCTGACCGAGCGGGGTCACCAGGTCCTGGTCACCCGAGAGCCGGGTGGCACCCCGGTCGGGTCGCAGCTGCGGCGCATCGTGCTCGATCCGGCCACCGGTGCGCTCAACTCCCGCACCGAGGCGCTCATCTACGCCGCCGACAAGGCCGAGCACGTCGAGGCGCTCGTCCTGCCGGCGCTGGCCGCGGGCCAGGTGGTCCTCACGGATCGATATGTCGACTCCACGCTCGCCTACCAGGGTGCAGGCCGCGCGATCGACGTCCAGGAACTGGAGCACGTCGCGCGGTGGGCCACGGCCGACCTGCGCCCCCATCTCACCGTGGTCCTCGACATCGACCCCGTCGTGGGTCTCGCGCGGGCGGGCGAGCCCGACCGGATCGAGGCCGAGCCGCTGGCGTTCCACCGGCGGGTGCGGGAGCACTTCCTGCGGCTGGCGGCGGCCGATCCCGACCACTACCTCGTGGTCGACGCCGACCGGCCCGCCGAGCAGGTGCAGGCCGACATCCGCGGTGCGCTGACCCCCTGGCTCTCCCGGTCGACCACGCGGCCGGCCGCCACGTGACCGTCTGGGACGACCTGGTCGGTCAGGAGCCCGTCGTGGACCTGCTGTCGCGGGTGGTGGCCGAGCCCGGCGCGATGACCCACGCGTGGCTGTTCACCGGCCCGCCCGGCTCCGGCCGGTCCAACGCCGCCCTGGCCTTCGCGGCGGCCCTGCAGTGCGAGCTCGGCGGGTGCGGCGCCTGCTCGTCCTGCGTCTCCGCCGCCGCCGGGAGCCACCCCGACATCGCGGTCGTCAGCACCGACGGCCTGTCGATCGGCGTCGACATCGCCCGCGACGTCGTGCGCCGTTCGGCCCTGCACTCGGCGCTCGGGCGGTGGCAGGTGCTCGTCGTCGAGGACGCCGACCGGCTGACCGACCAGGCGGCCAACGCGTTGCTCAAGGCGATCGAGGAGCCGGCGCCCCGCACGGTGTGGATGCTGTGCGCCCCGGCCGTCGAGGACGTCATCGTCACGATCCGCTCCCGCTGCCGGGCGGTGCTGCTGCGCACCCCGTCGACGTCGGCGATCAGCCGGTTGCTGGTCGAGCGCGACGGGGTCGAGCCGGCGCTCGCCGCGGCCACGGCGGCGGCGTCGCAGGGACACATCGGACGCGCCCGCGGGCTCGCCCGTGACCCGGCCGCCCGCGACCGCCGCCGCGAGATCCTCGCCCTGCCGGCCGGGGTCGGTCATCTCGGTGACGCCCTCGTCGCCGCGCAGCGCATCGACGCCGAGGCCACCGCCCGCGCCACCACCCACTGCGACGTCGC
The DNA here is from genome assembly GCF_000160775.2 of Aeromicrobium marinum DSM 15272. Taxonomy (NCBI): domain Bacteria; kingdom Bacillati; phylum Actinomycetota; class Actinomycetes; order Propionibacteriales; family Nocardioidaceae; genus Aeromicrobium; species Aeromicrobium marinum. The sequence continues at coordinate 2,887,852 of NZ_CM001024.1, forward strand.
CGACGCCCGGGAGCTGGACGACCTCAAGGCGGCCTGGGGCGTCGAGGACCGCGGTCGGAGGCCGGCCGGCTACGCCGGCGCGCTGTCCGCGCTCACCAAGGAGCAGGAGCGGCGCCGCAAGCGGATGGCCCGCGACGCCATCGACGGCGTGCTGCTCGACCTGCTCGCCTACTGCCGCGACGTCATCACCCTGCAGCTCGAGGCGGTGTCCGGCCCGGACCAGCTGATCAACGCCGACGTCGCCGAGCTCGCCGCCGATTCGGCCCGGCTGTGGACCCCCGAGTCGACGATGGCTGCCATCGATGCGATCGTCGAGTGCCGGGCCGCGCTCGAGGCCAACGCCGCACCCCTCTTGGCGCTCGAGCGACTCATGGCTCGATTCGTCCGATGACGCCGCCTCGGGAGGCCGCATGAAGAAGTCACACGTCGCCATCGTCCTGGTGGCCCTGCTCGCCGGCGTCGGGCTCGGGCTGCTGCTGTTCGACGACGACGACGCACCGGCGACCACCGCCGGGTGGATCCCGCCCGACCCCACCGGGGAGTCGGTCGCGGCCGGCCTCGAGTCGTACTACGAGCAGGACCTCGGCTGGGAGGAGTGCGGCCGCAACCAGTGCACCTGGGTCACCGTCCCGGTCGACTACGACGACCCGGCCGGCGAGACCACCCGACTGCGGGTGTCGGTCGTCCCGGCCGACGGGGAGGGCGGACGCAGCCTGTTCGTCAACCCGGGCGGCCCGGGCGGATCGGCCATCGAGTTCGCCGACCAGTTCGCCGCGCTCGTGGGCGACGACGTCCAACAGGTCTACGACGTGGTCGGCATGGACCCGCGCGGGGTGGGCGAGAGCACGCCGTTGGAGTGCTTCGACGGGGCCCGGTTCGACGACTACGTCGCCCAGGACCCCACCCCCGACGACCCGGAGGAGCAGGCGCGGTACGTGCAGGAGATCTCCGAGCTGGCCGCGGCCTGCGAGCAGAACTCCGGTGCCCTCGCCGCCCACGTGTCGACGGTCGAGGTGGCCCGCGACCTCGACGTCGTGCGGGCCCTGCTGGGCGAGGAGAAGCTCGACTGGTTCGGTGCCTCCTACGGCACCCAGCTGGGCGCCACGTACGCGACCCTGTTCCCCGAGCGCACCGGTCGCATGGTGCTCGACGGTGCCGTCGACCCGACCCTCGACGCCTTCGAGTCGGCCATGGCACAGACGACCGGTTTCCAGCGTGCGGTCGAGTCGTACGCGGCGTGGTGCGCCGAGCAGGGCGACTGCCCGCTGGGCGACGACCCGGCCGTGGGCGTCGACCGGCTGACCTCGTTCCTCGCGGCGCTGGACGTCCGGCCGTTGCCCGGTCTCGGCGACCGGCTCCTCACCGAGGGCATCGCCTTCTACGGGGTGGCCCTCCCGCTGTACAACGAGGGGTCGTGGGACTTCCTCTCCCAGGCGCTCGAGCTGGCGCTCGACGGCGACGGGTCCGGGCTGATGTACGCGTCCGACCTGTACTTCGACCGGCAGGACGACGGGTCCTACGGGTCGAACCTGGGTCAGGTCATCACGGCGGTCAGCTGCCTCGACTCGACCGACCGGCCCGAGCTCGACGACGTCTTCGCGCAGGTCGACCGGTTCGAGCAGGCGTCGCCGATCTTCGGTCGGGCGCTGGCCTGGGGCGCCGCCGGGTGTTCGGCCTGGCCGTTCACCAGCGACGACCCGGCGCCCCAGCTCGACGGTGCGGGTGCCCCGCCGATCCTCGTCCTCGGCACCACGCGTGACCCGGCGACCCCGTACGAGTCGGCGGTGGCGCTGGCCGAGCAGCTGGAGTCCGGGATGCTCATCACCCGCGACGGCGACGGGCACACCGCCTACACGTCGGGCAACCAGTGCATCGCCGACACCGTCGACCGGTTCCTGCTCGACGGCACCGTGCCCGAGGCGGACCCGCGCTGCTGAGCAGGTTCAGCTGCGGATGGCCTCGTGGTGACGGATGACCTCGTCGATGATGAAGGTGAGGAACTTCTCGGCGAAGGCCGGATCGAGGTCGGCCTCGCCGGCGAGGGCGCGCAACCGGGTGATCTGACGTCCCTCCCGCTCGGGGTCCGACGGCGGCAGGTCGTGGGTCGCCTTGAGCCGGCCGACGCGCTGCGTGCACTTGAACCGCTCGGCGAGCAGGTGCACGAGCGCGGCGTCGATGTTGTCGATGCTGGCGCGGATGTCCTCGAGCTCGGCCCGGATGTCGTCGGTCACGCGACGAGTGTAGGCCGCTGCGTGCGGGGCTGCGGTGAGCCGGTAACGTGGTGCTCCGGTCCGGCGGGCGATCCCCGGCGGACTCCGCCGCCTTAGCTCAGTCGGTAGAGCGTCTCACTCGTAATGAGAAGGTCGTCGGTTCGATTCCGACAGGCGGCTCCACCCTTGCCCTCACCGCCGGTGGTGCAGGCGGGCGGCCTGCTTCACGAGGTGGTCGCGCTCCGCGGTGTTCATCGCCTCACGCGCCGCCTCGGTGTACAACTGGCCGGCCGTTGCCGGATCCCCGTCGCGTTCGACGAGGTAGGCCCGCACCGCCGTGTGCCGGGCCACTCCCGCGTCGACCTCCGCCAACGCAGCGAGCCCGGCCTGCGGGCCGTTCGCCTCTCCGACGGCCACCGCCCGGTTGAGTCGGACGACCGGGCTCCCCGTGATCCGGAGCAGCTCGTCGTACCACTCGACGATCTGCACCCAGTCGGTCTCCGGGGCCGTCGGGGCGTCCGCGTGCAACGCGGCAATCGCGGCCTGCAGCTGGTACTCGCCCCTTCGGTCGCGGGCCAGAGCCGCCTGCAGCACTGCGACCCCCTCGCCGATCGCCGCGGTGTCCCAGCGGCCGCGGTCCTGCTCGGCGAGGGGCACCAGACTGCCGTCGGGCCCGGTCCTTGCGTCCCGTCGCGCGTGGTGCAGCAGCATCAACGCCAGCAGACCGGCCACCTCCGGATGGTCGATCACGTCGGCGAGCTGTCGCGTCAGCCGGATCGCCTCGGCCACCAGGTCGACGTCGCCCGAGTACCCCTCGTTGAAGACCAGGTAGAGGACCCGCAGCACGGTGGCGACATCACCGGGCTGGTCGAAGCGGACACCGGCTATCGTGCGCTTGGCCCTGCTGATGCGCTGCGCCATCGTCGCCTCGGGCACCAGGTAGGCCCGGGCGATCTGTCGTGTGGTCAGTCCTCCGACGGCACGGAGGGTGAGCGCGACCGCCGACGACGGTGTCAACGACGGATGCGTGCACAGGAAGTAGAGCTGCAGGGTGTCGTCGACCGCCCGGGCCGGACCCGGCGCGGGCTGCTCCCGGGTGAGAGCCTCGCGGCGCAGGCGCGAGGCCCTCGCCCGGGTCTCGTCGAGGAACCGGCGCCACGCGACGGTGACCAGCCAGCCCTTCGCGTCACGGGGCGGGTCGTCCGGCCACACGCGCACCGCCTCGACCAGCGCGTCCTGCACGGCATCCTCGGCCGCCGCGAAGTCGGCGCCGCGGCGGACGAGGACGCCCAGGACGGCGGGGGTGAGGCGCCGGATCTCCGCCTCGTCGACCGCGGACGTCATTCCCCGACGGTGGGCGGCTCAGTCAGGAACGGGCGCAGCTCCAGCCACTCGTGGATCGGTCGACCGTCCGCCCCGGGTGCAGCCGACAGCTCGCCGGCGAGTTCGACGGCCCGCTCCTCGCTGTCGACGTCGATCACCATCCACCCGGCGATGACGTCCTTGGTCTCGGCGAACGGGCCGTCGGTCACCGGGGGCCGACCCTCTCCGTCGAACCGCACCCACATGCCGTCGAAGGCGAGGGCCTGCGCATCGACGAACTCGCCGGATTCCTCGAGACGGGCTGCGAAGTCGTTCATGTAGGTGATGTGGGCCGTCACTTCCTCCGGTGTCCACTCGGACATGGGCACGTCGTTGACGGCTGCGGGGGCGCCGCGGTAGTGCTTCAGCAACAGGTACTTGGCCATGATGATCCTCCTGGACCGGCGACCGGCGGTCGCTCTCGTCACGGGGTCGGAGCAGAACAGCGGTTCTCGACATCGGCCGCCGACGCCCATCGCCCGCGTGGCCAATCTAGACACGCGAGAGATCGGTTGTCGCCGCTGCGGGCGAGCGGCGGATGACCTCAACGCACGCCGGCCAACCCTGACAACCGTTCGAGCGCCTCGTCGATGACCGACTCGCGCTTGCAGAAGGCCCACCGCACCAGCGGCCGGCCGGCCTCGACGTCGTCGTGGAACACCTGGTGCGGAATGGCGACGACGCCGACCCGGTCGGGCAGCGCGCGGCAGAACTCCAGGCCGTCGGTGAACCCCAGGGGTCGCACGTCGGTCGTCGCGAAGTACGTGCCCTCGGGCACCATCACGTCGAACCCGAGCCGGTCGAGTCCGGCGCACAGCTGGTCGCGCCGGGCCTGCAGGTCCGTCCGCAGGGCCGCCACCTCGTCGTCGCAGTGGTCCAGCGCCCACGCGACCGCCGGCTGGAACGCCGACCCGGACGTGTAGGTCATGAACTGCTTGGCCCCCATGACGGCGTCGACGAGGTCGGCCGGTCCGGTGGCCCACCCGACCTTCCATCCCGTGAAGCTGAACGTCTTGCCGGCACTGGAGATCGTCACGGTCCGCTCGGCCATGCCCGGCAGGGTCGCGATCGGCACGTGGACGTGGTCGTCGAAGGTCAGGTGCTCGTACACCTCGTCACTGATGACCACCAGGTCGTGCTCGCGGGCGAGTCTGGCGATCTCGCCGACCTCGTCCGCCGTCAGCACCGAGCCGGTGGGGTTGTGCGGCGTGTTGAGCAGGATCGCCGTCGTGCGCGGCGTGACCGCGGCGCGCAGCTCCTCGACCGGCAGCCGGAAGTGCGGGGCGCGCAGGGTCACCGGCCTCCGGATGCCCCCGGCCATCTGGATCATCGCGGCGTAGGAGTCGTAGTACGGCTCGAGCACCAGCACCTCGTCGCCGGGATCGACCAGGCCCAGCACCGCCGCCGCGATCGCCTCGGTGGCGCCCGTGGTGGCGACCACCTGGGTCTCGGGATCCAGCTCGACGCCGTGGTGCCGCCGCTGGTGCGCGGCGATCGCCGAACGCAGCTCCGGCACGCCCCGGCCCGGCGCGTACTGGTTGTGCCCGGTGCGCAACGCCAGCTCGACCCGCTCGACGACCGCGCGGGGCCCGTCGGTGTCAGGGAAACCCTGACCGAGGTTCACCGACCCGGTGCGCGCCGCGGCGGCGCCCATCTCGGCGAAGATCGTCGTTCCCAGGCCGTCGAGCCGCTCGCTGCTGCGCTTCATCGGTCCCACCCTACGGACAGGCCGGCAGGGCGTGAACGGCGCGCGCAGAGCCGCTGGAGAAATAAGTCGCCCCACCGTTCTCGGGGGGTGAAACGGTGGGGCGACAACAGGAGCCGACGGTCGAAACTCACCGACCCTGCAGATTCAGCATAGCGGGGACGGGGTGACGCGGCACGACTTGGGGTGAACTTTTTCGCGCCTGGTCCGTCTCGGATGTGATCGGTGACCTGCCACGATGCCGGATCGGATGACACACTGGTGCCCATGACGACGACGCTCGAGGCCACACCGGCCGACCCGCCGCCACCGCCGCGCGGGGGGAATCGTCGCCGTCGCGGTCGCAGTCGCACCCTCACGGTGCTCGGACTCGTCCTCATCCTCACCGGCCTGGGGTTCCTCGGCTACGTCGGCTGGCAGTACTACGGCACCAACATCGTGGCCGAGCGCAACCAGGCCGAGGTGAAGGAGCAGATCGTCGAGGACTGGGGCCAGCAGATCGACGGCGCGGCGATCGGCCTGCTGCGTGTCCCCAGGTTCGGGGACGACTTCGAGGTCCCGATCAACGAGTCCTTCAGCGACGAGGCGCTCACCAGCGGCGTCGGCAGCTACGAGAAGGGCGCCGACGCCGGTCAGCTGGGCAACTTCGTCATCGCCGGCCACCGCGTCACCCGCGGCGAGCCGTTCCGGGACTTCCTCGAGCTCGAGCCCGGCGACATCGTCGAGGTCGAGACCCGCACCCACCTGTATATCTACGAGATGCGGACCAACGGCCGCGACATCACGGTCGACTTCACCACCTCGTGGCCACTGTTCCCGGTGCCTGACCCCGACCAGCGGGGCGCCGAGCCCACCGAGCACCTGTTGACCATGCTCACCTGCTCCGAGCTGTTCCACACCCGCGACCGCCAGGTCGCCATCGGGGTGCTGGTGGAGGAGCGCGAGAAGCCCGTGCCGCAGGCCGAGGCCGCGGCCGCACCTGCCTCCTGATGCAGGACTACCAGCACGAGTTCGTCGAGTTCGCCCTGGACCTCGGGGTCCTGCGGTTCGGTGAGTTCACGCTCAAGTCGGGACGGACGTCCCCGTACTTCTTCAACGCCGGCGGGTTCGACTCCGGCGCGGCCCTCGCCGGACTGGGTCGTTTCTACGCCGACGCGATCGTCGACGTCGCGCCCGAGTTCGACGTGCTGATGGGCCCGGCCTACAAGGGCATCCCCATCGCCGCGGCCGCCGCGGTGCAGCTGGCCGAGCGCCATGGCCGCGACGTGCCGTGGTGCTTCAACCGCAAGGAGGCCAAGGACCACGGCGAGGGCGGCACCATCGTGGGTGCCCCGCTGAGCGGCCGGGTGCTGGTGGTCGACGACGTCATCACGGCCGGCACGGCGATCCGGGAGGTCGTCGACATCGTCGGCGCGGCCGGAGCCACCGTGGCCGGTGTCGTCGTGGCCGTCGACCGTGCCGAGCGAGGACGCGGTGAGCTGTCAGCCGTCGGTGAGGTCGAGCGGGACCTCGGGTTCGGCGTCTCGGCGATCGTGTCGGTCGACCAGATCATCGCCCACCTCGAGCACACCGGTCGTGCCGACGAGCACCTCGACGCGGTGCGCCGGTACCGCGCCGAGTACGGCGTGTGACCGGACCCGACTCCGACCACGAGATCGGGGTCGGACCGTGGACGGGGCCCCGGCCGGACGACCCCCGCCACGACCCCGAGCTGCTCACGGCGGGCGACCGCCGCAACGTCGTCGACCGGTACCGGTACTGGACGGTCGACGCGATCGTCGCCGACCTCGACGACCGACGGCACGGCTTCCACGTCGCGATCGAGAACTGGCAGCACGACTTCAACATCGGGTCGATCGTGCGCACCGCCAACGCGTTCGCCGCCGCCGAGGTGCACATCATCGGGCGGCGCCGCTGGAACCGCCGTGGAGCGATGGTGACCGAGCGGTACCAGCACGTCCGGCACCATGCGACGGTCGAGGAGTTCGCACACTGGGCCGGCGCCGAGGACCTGCCCGTGCTCGGGATCGACAACGTCGACGGCTCGGTCCCGATCGAGTCGGCGGTGCTCCCGCGCTCCTGTGTCCTGGTGTTCGGCCAGGAGGGTCCCGGCCTCTCGCCGGAGGCCCGGCGCCTCTGCCGCAGCACGCTGTCGATCGCCCAGTACGGGTCGACCCGGTCGATCAACGCCGGCGCGGCGGCCGCCATCGCGATGCACACGTGGATCCGTCAGCACGCCGGGGAGCCCCCGGCATGAGCATCGACCCGGTCGACCCGGCACACCCTGACGCGCAGCAGTGCCTGAAGGCCTACTTCGCGGAGCTGGCCGTGCGGTTCCCGGGCGGGTTCGACGCCGGTGTGGACGACCTCGACGCGTTCCGCGGCGGCCGCGGCCTGTTCCTGGTCGCCCGGGACGACCGGGAGCCCGTGGCCTGCGGCGCCCTGCAGTCGATCGCGGCGGGGATCGACGAGGTCAAGCGCATGTGGGTCGACCCGCGTCGCAGGGGCACCGGGCTGGGCGGCCGGATGCTGCGCGCGCTGGAGCAGCAGGCGGTCACTCGCGGCCGCTCGGTCGTACGGCTGGACACCCACGCGGTGCTCACCGACGCCGTGGCGATGTACCGCCGTGCCGGCTACGTCGAGATCGACCGGTACAACGACAACCCGTACGCGCAGCACTGGTTCGAGAAGCGACTCGGACCGGCGGAGGGTCCACCCCGGCCGTAGGCTCGACCGCATGGCTCGAGTCCTCGTGATCGGCGGTGACGCCGCCGGCATGAGTGCCGCGGCGGCGCTGCGTCGTCGTCTGCCGGTCGAGCACGAGGTCGTGGTCCTCGAACGGGGCGAGTGGACCTCCTACTCCGCGTGCGGAATCCCCTACTGGGTCTCCGGCGAGGTGACCGAGGTCGACGACCTCGTCGCCCGGAGCCCCGCCGAGCACCGGGCCAACGGCATCGACCTGCGCACCGGCACCGAGGCCGTCTCGATCGACCTCGACGCCCGCGAGGTCGAGACCGCGGCCGGTGACCGGATCGCCTTCGACGCCCTCGTCATCGCGACCGGGGCCGAGCCGGTGCGTCCTGACCTGCCCGGGATCCACGGCCGAGGGATCCTGGGGGTGCAGACCCTGGGCGACGGCCAGGACGTCATCGACGCCCTCGCCGAGCGACCGCGGGACGTGGTGGTGGTGGGCAGCGGCTACGTGGGCCTGGAGATGGCCGAGGCGTGCGTGCTGCGCGGCTGTCGCACGACGGTCGTGGAGCGGGCGCCCGTGCCGCTGTCGATCATCGAGCCCGTCCTGGGCGAGCAGGTGGCGGTCGCGATGCGCGGCCGTGGCATCGAGCTGCGCACGTCTGCCGCGGTCAGCGGTTTCGATCTCGACGGTGACGGACACGTGCGGGGGGTCCGGGTCGACGACGAGGTGCTGCCGGCCGACCTGGTGCTGCTGGGGCTGGGGGTCACCGCCCGGTCGGCCCTGGCCGTGGCGGCCGGTCTGCCCACCGGCGTCAAGGGCGGGATCGTCACCGATGCCCGCCATCGGGTCGCCGGTGCCGACCGCGTCTGGGCGGCGGGGGACTGCGTGGAGACCCGGGACCGGACGACGGGCCTGCCGATCCACTTGCCGCTCGGCACCCACGCCAACAAGCAGGGCATGGTCGTGGCCGACGACGTCGCCGCCACCCTGCTCGACGAGCCCACCCGGCTGACCTTCCCCGGGGTGGTGCAGACCGCGATCACCAAGTTCTGCGCGCTCGAGATCTCCCGCACGGGCCTGGGCGAGCAGCAGGCACGGGAAGCCGGGTTCGACCCCGTCGTGGTCTCGATCGAGACGAGTGCCCGCGCCGGCTACATGCCCGACGCCGGGTCGATGACCGTGCTGCTGGTCGCCGACCGCGGATCGCGCCGGCTGCTGGGGGTGCAGGTGGTGGGCACCGAGAACGCGGGTCTCCGGGTCGACGCCGCAGCGACCGCCCTGACGGCCGGCATGACCGTCGACGACGTCGTGATGCTCGACCTGGCCTACGCTCCACCGTTCGCCTCGGTGTGGAGCCCCGTCCAGGTGGCGGCCCGTGCAGCGGTCAAGGCGATGGACGCCTGACGGCGACCTGCTGGAATACTGGGCGGCGCCGTCCCGCCCGACCCCAGGAGCACCGCATGCCCGTCGCCACTCCCGAGATCTACGCCGAGATGCTCGACCACGCCAAGCGCGACTCGTTCGCGTACCCGGCGATCAACGTCTCGAGCTCGCAGACCCTGAACGCCGCCCTCGCCGGCTTCGCCGAGGCCGAGAGCGACGGCATCATCCAGGTGTCGACCGGCGGCGCGGAGTACTTCTCCGGTCCCACCGTCAAGGACATGGTCACCGGTTCGCTGGCGTTCGCCGCGTTCGCCGAGCAGGTCGCGAAGAAGTACCCGGTCAACGTGGCCCTGCACACCGACCACTGCCCGAAGGACAAGCTGGACGGGTTCGTGCGGCCGCTGATCGCCGCGTCGGAGGAGCGGGTCAAGGGTGGCGGCCTGCCGTACTTCCAGTCGCACATGTGGGACGGATCGGCCGTGTCGCTGGAGGAGAACCTGGAGATCGCCCAGGACCTGCTGGAGCGGTGCTCGGCGGCGAACATCATCCTCGAGGTCGAGATCGGCATCGTCGGTGGCGAGGAGGACGGTGTCGAGGGCGGCATGGGCGAGCACCTCTACACCACGCCCGAGGACGCGCTGGCCACCGCCGCCGCGCTGGGCGTCGGCGAGAAGGGCCGCTACCTGACGGCGCTCACCTTCGGCAACGTGCACGGCGTCTACAAGCCGGGCAACGTGACCCTGCGGCCCGAGATCCTCAAGGCGGCCCAGGAGGCCGTGGCCGCCCAGTACGGCAAGGACGCGCCCTTCGACCTGGTGTTCCACGGCGGCTCCGGCTCGCTGCCGGAGGAGATCTCCGCGGCCGTCGACCACGGCGTCGTGAAGATGAACGTGGACACCGACACCCAGTACGCGTTCACCCGGCCCGTCGCAGCGCACATGCTGTCGAACTACGACGGCGTCCTGAAGGTCGACGGCGAGGTCGGCAACAAGAAGCAGTACGACCCCCGCGCGTGGGGCAAGGCCGCCGAGGCCGGCATGGCCACCCGCGTGGCGGAGGCCTGCGCCGCCCTGCGCAGCGCCGGCACCCGCCTCTGACCGAGGTTTCCCAGGAGATCCCCGAAAACTGTCACTTCACCCCTGTTGCAACAGGGGTGAAGTGACAGTTTTCTGTCAGAGGACGACCCGGCGGCCGTAGCGCGATCGGGACCGGTCGAGATCGGCCAGGATCCGCGCCGCCGTGTGGGGAGCACGTGCGGGTTCGAGATCGGCCCACACGATGCGGCTCATCCCCCATTCCTGTGCGCGGATGCTGTCCTCGCGGCGCTTCTCGTCGAAGACCGATTCGAAGCCTTCCGGAGTGAACGTGCCGTCGTACTTGATCCGCCCGTCGAACTCGGCGAGGTGGCGCCACAACTCCCAGCCGAAGTCGGTCCGCGCGATCTGGCGCCCCCGGGCATCGAGGACGCGGTGTTGCAGGTCGGGCATCGGTACGTCGAAGCGCCAGAACAGGTGTCGGCTGCGGGACTCGCCGGGTGATTCGGCGCGAGGATCGATGAGCCGGGTGGTGATGCGGGCCGACCGGGAGCCCTGCCAGTGGGCGAAGGTCGCGGCCGTCTCGCCGAGATTCTCAGGTGTCACGAGTCCGCGGTGGGCGGCTGCGTCGGCGGTCACCAGGCCTGCCTCGGTGGAGGCGCTGCAGGCCACTTCCCAGACGCAGCGACTGGGCGATGACACGAGAGCCCCGTCGATCTCGACGATGTCGGCATCGGGGATCCGGCCGGTGTGGTGCTGGACTCCGGCCTCGTGGCGGCCGCGGCCGTGGTCGCGCCGCGTGACATGGACCTCGTCGAGGCTGAGACCCCACACGGGCAGCCCGTGCATGATCGCGGCCGACTGGTGGGTGAGGACGACGGACTGGAGGTGACGTTGGAAGACGGCGCGGCTCCGAACGGCGTGGCGTTGGTCGAACGTCAGCGCGGTGTAGGTCCGCGACACGGCATACAGCCCGGATCCGATGCGAGTCAGGAGCCCGATGGCGATGGCCTCGCGGATGTCGCGATCGAGGTAGCCGCTGTCGAGGATCTCGGTGCGGGTGATGAATCCGCGCAGCTCGGCGCGGTGGATGAGGTCGTCCTTCATCGTTCGACCGTGCAGCGATCAGGGGCGACGCGCGCACGCCGGCGCCCGGGGTGTGGATCGCTTCGCGCCGTGCTCAGCCTGTGGAAAGCTCGACTGGTCACAGGAAACTGTCACTTCACCCCTGTCGCAACAGGGGTGAAGTGACGGTTTCCGGGGACCTCCTGGGAAACTTCGCCCGGGTGGGAGGATGGTGGGATGACGAACCTGCTCGGCGAACCTCCTGCCACGCTGCTGCCCGAGGACCCCGCGACCGCCGCGATCGAGGCGGGCGACGACCCCCGCAACGTGGCGGCGCTGCACCCTGAGAGCCCGCTCGCCTGGGCGACGCTGGCCGGGGTCGCGCTCGAGGCGGGACACGACCTGGAGGGCTACGCGTTCGCCCGGACCGGCTACCACCGTGCCCTCGACCTGCTGCGTCGCAACGGCTGGAAGGGATTCGGCCCGGTGCCGTGGGACCACGTCCCCAACCGTGGCTTCCTGATCGCGCTGGCGGTCCTCGCCACCGGCTCGGAGCGCCTCGACGACCTCGCCGAGGCCCACCGGTGCCGCGAGTTCCTGCGGGAGTCCAGCCCCGAGGCCTACGCCGAGCTCGTCTGACCGCTCGCCGGCAGCAGCATCCGGAACGCGGCCGGCTCCACCGTCCACGTGTGGGTCGCGGCCGGGTGGCAGACCTCGCCGTCGAGGTTGCCGCGACTGGGTTGACCGGTCACCGTGACCCGGCGTCCCCGCATCATCTGCACGTCGTCGCGGTGGGGGTGGCGTCCCTTGCGCAGCCGCCAGGCGTAGCCGACCCGACGCCACCGGGCATCGGCCCACGACACCGCCACGTCGAGCTTCCCGTCGCCCGGGTCGGCATCGGGCAGCAGGGGGGTGCCGCCGCCGATGTACCGGCCGTTGCCGACCGCCACCTGGATGAGTCGTCCCCGGTGCGACACGACGGCGCCGTCGACCTCGACGCGAGCCTTGAACCCGGTGGCCCGCACGCCCGAGATGATCGCCCCGACCGCGTAGCCGACCGGTCCGAGCCGGGACTTCCACGGCTTGGCCTCGACCGCGGCCTCCGCCCCGATGCCCACGTGGACGGCGTTCACGACGACCCGCCCCTCGCCGTCACGCACCAGGTCGAGCGAGCGCACCTCGCCCTCGAGCAGCTGTGCGGCCGCGGCGGCCGGGTCGTCCCGGTCCATGCCGATCGTCCGGGCGAAGTCGTTGCCGGTGCCCAGCGGCACGAGCCCGACCACCACGTCGCCGAGCCGGCCCAGGTCGTCGAGCACCGAGACGACGGCGTGCAGACTGCCGTCACCGCCGAGGGCGACCACCGTCGACCCGTCCGCGACCCTCCCCAGCACCTCGGCGAGGTCGTCGGCATCAGCGGTCTCGACCAGCTCGGCGTCGTGCCGTGCGCCCAGCACCGCCATCACCTCGTCGATCGCCTCGGGTTCACTGGTACCGGCCTTGGCGTTGGCGACGACCGTCCACGTACTCACCGAGAAGCCTTCATGGTTGGAGACACTAGGCCCCCACCGGCTAGAGTGCACCGGTCAGAGCCCCGTCCTCCGGGGCTTGTCGCACGTGACAGGGGTGGCACCGGGATGCCAGCAGTCGTGATCGTCGGAGCCCAGTGGGGCGACGAGGGCAAGGGCAAGGCCACCGACCTGCTCGGGAGCCGGGTCGACTACGTCGTGAAGTTCAACGGCGGCAACAACGCGGGCCACACCGTGGTGATCGGCGACGAGAAGTACGCCCTGCACCTGCTGCCCAGCGGCATCCTGAGCCCCGGCTGCGTCCCGGTGATCGGCAACGGCGTCGTGGTCGACCTGTCGGTGCTGTTCGAGGAGATCGACGGTCTCGAGGCCCGGGGCATCGACACGTCGAAGCTGCGCATCAGCGCCAACGCCCACGTCATCGCCGACTACAACCGCACGCTCGACAAGGTGGGCGAACGGTTCCTCGGCAGCCGCAAGATCGGCACCACGGGCCGGGGCATCGGTCCCACCTACGCCGACAAGATGAACCGGCTCGGCATCCGCATCCAGGACCTCTTCGACACCAAGATCCTGCGGCAGAAGGTCGAGGGGGCCCTCGACATGAAGAACCAGGTCCTCACCAAGGTGTACAACCGCCGCGCGGTCGAGGTCGACGAGATCGTCGACGAGCTCACGTCCTACGTCGAGCGGCTGCGGCCGATGGTGGCCGACACCGCCCTGCTGCTGCACGACGCGCTGGCCGCCGACCGGACGGTGCTGCTCGAGGCCGGCCAGGCGACGCTGCTCGACGTCGACCACGGCACCTACCCCTTCGTCACGTCGTCCTCGGCCACCACGGGCGGCGCGTGCACCGGGTCGGGGATCGCGCCCACCGCGATCACCCGGGTCATCGGCATCGTCAAGGCCTACGCCACCCGCGTCGGTGAGGGTCCGTTCCCCACCGAGCTGTTCGACGCCGACGGCGAGCGGCTGCGGGTCAACGGTGCGGAGTTCGGCACCACGACGGGCCGTCCCCGTCGCTGCGGCTGGTACGACGCGCCGGTGGCCCGGTACGCGGCCCGCATCAACGGGGTCACGGACTTCGTGCTCACCAAGCTCGACGTGCTCACCGGCTGGGAACAGATCCCCGTGTGCGTGGCCTACGACGTCGACGGCGAGCGGGTCGACGAGATGCCGATGACGCAGACCGGGTTCCACCACGCCAAGCCGGTCTACGAGATGTTCCCGGGGTGGACCGAGGACATCTCGGCCGCCAGGACCTTCGAGGACCTGCCCCGCACCGCCCAGGAGTACGTGCTGGCTCTGGAGAAGATCTCGGGCGCGCGGATCTCCACGATCGGTGTCGGCCCCGACCGGGAGCAGACGATCGTGCGGCACGACCTGCTCTGAGGCCGGTTCTCCCCGCGATTCGTGCACCTTTTGGTCGTTTCTCGCGGTCGGACGACCATCAGCTCCACCCATCGTGGGGACGATAGGCTCGCGGCGTGAAGACTCTCGTGATCGGCACCGGCGGGCGCGAACACGCGCTGGCCCTCGCGCTCTCCCGCGACCCCGGCGTGACCGAGGTCCACGCGGCGCCGGGCAACCCGGGCATCGCGGCGGTCGCCACCGTGCACGCGGTCGATCCGGTCGACGGCGGCGCCGTCGCGGCCCTCGCGACCTCGCTGGGCGTCGACCTCGTCGTGGTCGGGCCGGAGGCGCCCCTGGTCGCCGGGGTGGCCGACGCCGTCCGGGCCGCCGGCATCGCCTGCTTCGGGCCGTCCGCGGCCGCCGCGCAGCTGGAGGGCTCCAAGGCCTTCGCCAAGCAGGTCATGGCGGCGGCGGAGGTGCCGACGGCGATGGCCCACGTGTGTGACACCGCCGAGCAGGTGGCCGCGGCGCTCGACTCGTTCGGGGCCCCCTACGTGGTCAAGGACGACGCGCTCGCCGCCGGCAAGGGGGTCGTGGTCACCGACGACCGTCAGGAGGCGATCGACCACGCGGCGTCCTGCGGTCGGGTCGTCATCGAGGAGTTCCTCGACGGTCCGGAGGTCTCGCTGTTCGCCATCACCGACGGCTCGACGGTGCTGCCGCTGCAACCGGCCCAGGACTTCAAGCGGGTGCACGACGGCGACGCCGGTCCGAACACCGGCGGCATGGGCGCCTACACCCCGCTGCCGTGGGCCCCGGACGACCTCGTCGCCGACGTGACGCGCCGGGTGCTCGTGCCGACCGTCCAGGAGATGGCTCGTCGCGGCACCCCGTTCAGCGGACTGCTCTACGCCGGCCTGGCCCTGACGGGCCGGGGCGTGCGGGTCATCGAGTTCAACGCCCGGTTCGGGGACCCCGAGACCCAGGCCATCCTCGCGCTGCTCAAGACACCCCTGTCGGCCCTGCTGCACGGTGCCGCCACCGGGACGCTGGGCGAGGTGGGCCTGCCGCAGTGGTCGGACCGCACCGCACTGACGGTGGTCGTGGCCTCCGAGGGCTACCCCGCCTCGCCCCGCACGGGTGACGTCATCGACGGGGTCGAGGTCGCCGACGCGATCGAGGGCGTCGACGTCATCCACGCGGGCACGGCCACCGACGCCGAGGGACGCCTGGTCACCGCGGGCGGCCGGGTGCTGTCGGTGACCGCCACCGGCACCGACCTGCACGAGGCCCGCAGCCGCGCGTACGCGGGGGTCGAGCTGATCCACATCGCGGGGGCGCACCACCGCAGCGACATCGCCCTGGCCGCTGCGGAGGGCCGCGTCGTCGTCTGACCGGAACCTGCGGGCCCGCCGCGACGGGCCGGTGCGCGATACTGACCCGGTGACCACGCCCAACGTCCTCGCCCACCGCTACGCGTCGCCGCAGGTGGCGACAATCTTCTCGCCGGAGCACAAGATCGTGCTCGAACGGCAGTTGTGGATCGCGGTGCTGAAGGCCCAGCGCGACCTCGGCGTGGCCACGCCGGACGGCGTCGTCGAGGCCTACGAGGCCGTGGTCGACCAGGTCGACCTGGAGTCGATCGCCGCACGGGAGCGGATCACCCGGCACGACGTGAAGGCCCGCATCGAGGAGTTCTGTGCGCTGGCCGGCACCGAGCACATCCACAAGGGCATGACGTCGCGCGACCTCACCGAGAACGTCGAGCAGCTGCAGGTGCGCGCCGCCCTCGAGGTCGTGCGCGGGCGGGCCGTCGCGGCGCTCGCACGCCTCGGCCGGCTCGCCGGCGAGCACGCGGAGCTGGTCATGGCGGGGCGCAGCCACAACGTCGCCGCCCAGGCCACGACCCTGGGCAAGCGGTTCGCCACGGTCGCCGACGAGCTGCTCGCCGCGGTCGAGCGGGTCGACGACCTGCTGGTGCGGTACCCGCTGCGCGGCATCAAGGGTCCGGTCGGCACCTCCCAGGACCAGCTGGACCTGCTCGGTGGCGACGCCTCCAAGCTGGCCGAGCTGGAGCAGCGCGTCGCGGCCCACCTGGGCTTCAGCCGGGTGCTGACCAGCGTGGGTCAGGTCTACCCGCGCTCGCTGGACTACGACGTCGTCACGGCGCTGGCGCAGCTCGTGGCCGCACCGTCGAACCTGGCCACCACGATCCGGCTGATGGCGGGCAACGAGCTGGTCACCGAGGGCTTCAAGCCGGGCCAGGTCGGGTCCAGTGCGATGCCGCACAAGATGAACACCCGCTCGTGCGAGCGGGTCAACGGCCTCGCCGTCATCCTGCGGGGGCACGTCTCGATGCTGGGCGAGCTCGCCGGTGACCAGTGGAACGAGGGCGACGTGTCGTGCTCGGTGGTCCGCCGGGTCGCCCTGCCGGACGCGTTCTACGCCGCCGACGGTCTGTTCGAGACCTTCCTGACGGTCCTGGACGAGTTCGGGGTCTTCCCCGCCGTCGTCCAGCGCGAGCTCGACCGCTACCTGCCGTTCCTCGCCACCACCAAGGTGCTCATGGCCGCGGTCCGCCACGGGGCCGGCCGCGAGGTCGCCCACGAGGCGGTCAAGGAGCACGCCGTCGCGGTCGCCCTGGGCATGCGCGAGAAGGGCGCCGCCGAGAACGACCTGTTCGCCCGTCTGGCGGCCGACGACCGGCTGGGGCTCACCGAGACCGATCTCGTGACGCTCGTGGCGGCGCCGGTGGAGTTCACCGGGGCGGCGGTGTCGCAGGTCGGCGCGGTGGTCGCCCGCATCGAGGCCCTCACCGCGGCGGAGCCCGAGGCCGCGGCCTACGTACCCGGCTCGATCCTCTGACCTCCCCTCCCGCTGGGAGTGACGATTCTGCCCCGGATCCGGCCGAATCGGGGCCGGAACGTCACTCCCAGCGGGAAGGTGACGGGTGCTCACTAGGGTGGGGGCGTGACCCTCGACCTCCCCGGCTACACCCACACGCACTCGGGCAAGGTGCGGGACCTGTACACCGACGAGTCGGGCCGACTGCTGATGGTGGCGTCGGACCGGATCTCGGCGTTCGACGTCGTCCTGGAGCCCGGCATCCCCGACAAGGGCGAGATCCTGACCCGGATGTCGCTGTGGTGGTTCGAGCAGCTCACCGACCTCGTCCCGAACCACGTGGTCTCCACCGACGTCCCGGCCGCCGTGTCCGGCCGCGCCGTGGTGTGCGAGAACCTCGCGATGTTCCCGGTCGAGTGCGTCGCCCGCGGCTACCTCACCGGGTCCGGTCTGATCGACTACCGCGCCACCGGAGAGGTGTGCGGCGTCGCCCTCCCGGCGGGTCTCGTCGACGGATCCCCCCTGCCGGCACCGATCTTCACGCCGGCCACGAAGGCGGCGGTCGGCGAGCACGACGAGAACGTCTCCTACGACGCCGTCGTCGCCACGATCGGTGCGGCGTCCGCCGCGACCCTGCGCGACCTGACGCTGAGCATCTACCGCCGGGCCGAGATGATCGCCCGCGAGCGGGGCATCATCCTGGCCGACACCAAGTTCGAGTTCGGTGCGCGACCCGACGGCACCGTCGTGCTCGCCGACGAGGTGCTCACCCCCGACTCGTCAAGGTTCTGGCCGGCCGACGACCACGAGCCCGGCCGCGCCCAGGCCTCGTTCGACAAGCAGTTCGTCCGCAACTGGCTGCTGTCGGCCGCCTCGGGGTGGGACCGCGCGGGCGACGAGCCCCCGCCGCCGCTGCCGCCCGAGATCGTCGACCGCACCCGGCAGCGGTACGTCGAGGCGTACGAACGCCTGACCGGCGAACGATTCTGACCGGTCCGGGCTAGGCTGAGATCGGCATCACACCCCCCACCAGAGGAGCACCCGTGGCCAACCTGTCCGCCCTGCTGGAGAACTCCGCCCAGAAGTACGGTGACCGCAAGGCCATCGTGTTCGGCGACTCCTCGTTCACCTACGCGCAGGTCAACGGCGCCGCCAACCAGGTCGCGAACCTGCTGGTCGCGCGCGGCATCCAGCCCGGCGACAAGGTCGCGCTGTCCTGCCCGAACCTGCCCTACTTCTCGATCATCTACTACGGCATCCTCAAGGCCGGCGCCACCGTCGTGCCGCTCAACGTGCTGTTGAAGGGCCGCGAGGTCGCGTACCACCTGGCCGATTCGGAGGCCAAGGCGCTGTTCGCGTTCGAGGGCACCGCGGACCTGCCGATCGGTGAGGCCGCCCTCGAGGGCTTCGACGCCACCGACACGTGCACCGAGTTCTTCCTCATCAAGCTCGACTCGTCGGCGCCCGCGCCGCTGGAGGGCCCGGAGTTCTACGCCCCGTTGGTGGGCGAGCAGCCGCCGACGTTCGAGACCGTCGAGCGCGACGACGACGACACCGCGGTGATCCTCTACACCTCCGGCACCACGGGCCAGCCCAAGGGCGCCGAGCTGCGGCACCGCAACATGCGCGACAACGCGCTGACCGGCGAGAAGCTGTTCGGCGCCGACGCCGAGAACCCCGACACGTACCTGTGCGTGCTGCCGCTGTTCCACTCCTTCGGCCAGACCGTCATCCAGAACGGTGGCTTCGCGTACGGCGGCACCGTCGTGATGCTGCCGCGGTTCGAGGCCGAGCCGGCCATCGGCCTGATGCTGCGCGAGAAGGTCACCTTCTTCGCCGGCGTCCCCACCATGTACTGGGGCCTGCTGGGCGCGCTGACCGACGACGTGCCGGTCGAGACCCTCGCCGCGAACCTGCGGGTCGCGGCCGCCGGCGGCTCGGCCCTGCCGGTCGAGGTCCACAAGCAGTTCAAGGACCGCTTCGGCGTCACGATCCTCGAGGGCTACGGCCTGTCCGAGACGTCCCCGGTGGCGTCGTTCAGCGTCTGGGGCGAGGAGCCGCGGGTCGGCTCGATCGGCGTCCCGATCCCCGGCGTCGAGATGAAGCTCATCGACGCGGAGTGGAACGACGTCGACGACGCCCCCACCGAGGACGGCAAGAGCGCGATCGGTGAGATCGCGATCAAGGGCCACAACATCATGAAGGGCTACTACAACCGGCCCGAGGCCACGGCCGAGGCGATCCGCGACGGCTGGTTCCGCAGCGGCGACCTCGGCCGCAAGGACGCCGACGGCTTCTACTTCATCGTGGACCGCTCCAAGGACATGATCATCCGCGGCGGCTACAACGTCTACCCGCGTGAGATCGAGGAGGTCCTGATGTCCCACCCGGCGGTCTCGCTGGTGGCCGTCATCGGCGTCCCGCACGAGTCCCACGGCGAGGAGATCAAGGCCGTCGTGGTGAAGAACAAGGACCACGATGACGTCACCGAGGAGACCCTCGTGGCGTGGGGCAAGGAGCAGTTCGCGGCCTACAAGTACCCGCGCATCGTGGAGTTCCGCGACGAGCTGCCCATGACGTCCACCGGCAAGATCCTCAAGCGCGAGCTCAGCTGATCCGTGCTCGAGCGGGCCGACGTCGCGCAGCAGCTGCGCGACGTCGGCCTCCGCCCGGGTGACCTGGTCTTCCTGCACGTCTCGCTGCGCGCCGTCGGACCCGTCGACGGGGGCGCGGACGGGCTGATCGACGCGCTGCAGGACGTCGTCGGTCCGGCCGGCGGACTCGTGATGGTCCTGGGCTCGCCCGAGGGGGTCGCCTTCGACCCCGCCACGACGCCGGTCGACCCCGAGATGGGCGTGTTGGCGGAGGTGTTCCGGACCCGTCCCGACGTGCGCGTCGGCCGGCACCCGGCGTCGCGCCTCGCGGCCTGGGGGGCGGCCGTCCCACCACTGCACCCGGAGCCGTGGCACGACTACTACGGCCCCGGGTCCCCCCTGCAGCGCTTCACCGAGGCCGGCGTCAGGGTGCTGCGGCTCGGCGCCGACGCCGACACCGTGACCCTCACCCACTGGGCCGAGTACGTCGTCGACCTGCCGGAGAAGGCACGGGTCGCGCGCACCTACGTGCTCGCCGGCGGGTCCGAGCATCTGATCAGCTCGCTGGACGACAGCGACGGCATCGCGCAGTGGGCGGACGGTGACTACTTCGCGCAGGTGCTGCTGGACTTCGTGGCCGCGGGCCGGGCCCGCGCCGGCCGGGTCGGCGGCGCACGGGCCGAGCTGCTCGACGGACCGGAGTTCGTGGACTTCGCCGTCGACTGGATGCGACGCCACCTCGGGTCCGGCCCGGGCGTCTAGACTCGCCAGTTCCCGGTCCCAGAACCCCCAGGAGTGCCCGTGTCCCGTGCGAGACAGCGGTGGTCGTGGCCCGCCGCGCGCCTCCTGGTCGTCCCTCTGCTGCTGATCGGGGCGGCCGCGACCCCGGTGGGTGCCGCTGTGCCGGTCGAGCCGCCCGGACCGGCGTTGTCGGTCACCGACGCCGACCTCGACCGAGCACTGACCTGCAGCGGCGACCTCGCGGACGCCGACCGCACACCCGTGCTGCTCACGCCCGCGTTCTCGACCGACAAGCAGTCGTACGGCTGGAACTACCTGCAGTCGCTCCCGCGCGCCGGGTACCCGACCTGCAGCCTGTCACTGCCCGACCGGGGGTACGGCGACCTGCAGGTCGCCGCCGAGTACGTCGTCGCCGCCACGCGACGCATGCACGAGGCGGCGGGCCGACCGATCACCCTCATGGGTCACCAGCACGGAGCCCTGAACGGGCTCTGGGCCCTGCGCTTCTGGCCGGACGTGGCACCCGTGGTGGAGGACTTCATCGCGCTCGCGACGCCGTTCCGGGGCACGGCCACCTCGGCCCTCGCGTGTCGGACGCTGCGGTCCTGCCCTCCGGCCGCCTGGCAGATCGCCACCGGATCGGCCTACCTCGCGGCGCTCGACGGTCCGCTCCCGACCGGCCCCTCGTACACGTCGATCGCCACCGTCTTCGACCCGCTCATCGTCCCCCAGCCCCGTGCCAGCCGGCTTGAGGGAGCCTCCAACGTGCTGGTGCAGGACGTGTGCCCGCTGCGGCCGGTCGAACACTTCGCCATCCTCGGCGACCACGTCGCCTACTCCCTGGTGCTCGACGCACTGCAGCACGAGGGCCCCGCCGACCGCCGGCGGATCTCCCGTCTCACGTGCTTCCGCGCCGGCATGCCGGGTCTGGACGCCAGTGGTCTGCCCCGGCTCGTCGTCGCGGCCGGCGGCGCCGTCACCGGCGCCCTGACGCAGGTGCCGGCCACCTCGGTCGGTCAGGAGCCGGCACTCGCCGACTACGCACGGTGACCGCGGGCACCTCGGTCCGGGGCACGTCCGGTGGTGCTGGGTAGGATCGGGGCGTCCGCCTCCCCAGCCCCAGGAGTGCCCGTGCCGCGCGTCATCGTCGAGGTCATGCCCAAGCCCGAGATCCTCGACCCCCAGGGCAAGGCCGTGCACGGCGCCCTGCCGCGGCTCGGCTTCACCGGGGTGACCGACGTCCGTCAGGGCAAGCGGTTCGAGCTCACCGTCGAGTCCGCGGACGAGGCCACGCTCGCCGAGATCGCGCGGATGGCCGAGACCCTGTTGTCGAACCCGGTCATCGAGGACTACGCCGTGCGGGTGGACCCGGCATGACCCGGGTCGGGGTCGTCA
Source organism: Aeromicrobium marinum DSM 15272 (assembly GCF_000160775.2). Classification (NCBI taxonomy): domain Bacteria; kingdom Bacillati; phylum Actinomycetota; class Actinomycetes; order Propionibacteriales; family Nocardioidaceae; genus Aeromicrobium; species Aeromicrobium marinum. Next base: position 2,909,759 of record NZ_CM001024.1, read on the forward strand.
CCTTCCCCGGATCCCTCGACGACGGCGACGCCCGCCGCGCGGTGCGTCTCGCCGGCGCCGAGCCGGTCGCGCTGTGGCACGGCGACCACGATCTCGGCGGGGTCGACGCCGTCGTGCTCCCCGGGGGCTTCTCCTACGGCGACTACCTGCGCTGCGGTGCCATCGCCCGGTTCGCGCCGATCATGGACGAGGTCGTCGCCGCCGCCGGCCGGGGCATGCCCGTCCTCGGCATCTGCAACGGCTTCCAGATCCTGTGCGAGTCCCACCTGCTGCCGGGCGCGCTGATCCGCAACGACCACCGCACGTTCGTGTGCCGCGACCAGGGTCTGCGCATCGAGAACGTCGACACCGCGTGGACCCGCGACTACTCGGCCGGACAGGAGATCGTCGTCCCGCTGAAGAACGGTGAGGGCGGATTCGTCGGGGCGCCCGACACGATCGCCCGGCTGGAGGACGAGGGTCGGGTCGTCGCGCGGTACCTGGGCAGCAATCCGAACGGATCGGTCCACGACATCGCGGGCATCACCAACGCGGCCGGCAACGTCGTCGGACTGATGCCGCATCCCGAGCACGCCGTCGAGGACCTGTGCGGTCCCGGCGCCGACGGCCTGGGCTTCTTCACGTCGGCGCTGCGCTCCCTCGTCGCCTGACGGCCGCGCAGCGGGAATCTCCCACGCGCCGTGGTCGTTGACCACCTCATGACCGACACACCAGAGGTCCGACGCAACGACGACGCCGGCCGCTACGAGATCCTGGCCGACGGCCAGGTCGCCGGGTACACCGAGTTCCGCGCCGACGGCGACGTCCTGACGTTCCCGCACACGGTGGTGGAGTCCGCCTTCGAGGGGCGGGGCCTGGCCGGCACGCTCGTCGCCGAGGCGCTCGACGACGTCCGTCGCCGGGGCCAGAAGATCGTCCCCACCTGCGCGTACGTGCGCCACTTCGTCGAGAAGCACCCCGAGTACGCCGACCTCGTCGCCTGAGCGGGTGTCGGGGGTCACCACGCCGGGATGCCCGCCCCGGGGCTCCTCGCTGCTAGGCTGGCCCCACGTGAGCGCGGCTTCCGAGCCGGCGCCCGTCGCCCGACGATGGAGAGCACCCCTGCTGCTCCAGGCCATCGGGCCCGTATCGTCAGCGCCGCTCGTCGGCGCCGTCAGTCTGTGAGCCCCTGCTGTGAACCAGCCCCTTCCCGGCGCCGCCGTGCGCCCGTTCTCCTCCTTCGACCTTCCCCGCCCGGTCCTCTCGGCCCTGGCGTCGCGGCAGCTCGACACCCCGACCCCCATCCAGGACGCCGTCATCCCCGACGCCCTCGCCGGCCACGACGTGCTCGGCAAGGCCCGTACCGGCTCGGGCAAGACCCTGGCCTTCGGGCTGCCGGTGCTCGTGCGGCTCTCCGGCGGCCAGCGCAGGCGCAAGGCCCCGCGTGGTCTGATCCTGCTGCCCACCCGTGAGCTCGCCACGCAGGTGCGCGATGCCCTGGTGCCCTTCGCCGACCGGCTGAACCTGTCGATGGCCCTGGTCTACGGCGGCACGCCGATCAACCGGCAGATCAGTGCCGTGACCGCCGGTGTCGACCTGGTCATCGCCACCCCGGGCCGCCTCGGCGACCTGCTCGAGCGTCGCGCGTTGACGCTCGACGCGATCGAGGTCATCGCCCTCGACGAGGCCGACCACCTGTGCGACCTCGGCTTCTACAAGCCGATCGACGCGATCCTGGCCAAGACGCCGCAGGGCGCCCAGAAGCTGCTGCTCTCCGCCACCCTCGACGGGGACGTCGACCGGCTGGTGCGTCGTCACCTGCCGGTGCACCGTCGCCACGAGGTCGACTCCGCCGAGGACGCCCCCGCTGACATGACGCACCACCTGGTCGTCACCCGGCGCGAGGACCGCGTGCGCGTGGCCCGCGACCTGATCGCCGGCGAGGACCGCTCCATCGTCTTCACCCGCACCAAGCACGGCGCCCGCCGGCTGGCCAAGCAGCTCAGCACGGCCGGTCTCACCGCCGTCGACCTGCACGGCGACCTCAACCAGAACCAGCGCGAGCGCAACCTCGCGCGGTTCCGCAACGGCACCGCCGACGTCATCGTGGCGACCGACGTCGCCGCCCGTGGCATCCACGTGGACGGCATCGGCCTGGTGGTGCACTACGACCCGCCGGCCGAGCACAAGGCGTTCACGCACCGTTCGGGCCGGACCGCACGAGCCGGGGAGTCGGGCATCGTGGTGACCCTGGCGACGCCCGAGGACCTCCGCGACGTCGTCGCCATGCAGAACAAGGCCGGCGTCTCGGCCCGCCGTCACGAGGTCGAGGGCCGCACCCTGACGCTCGCCGGACTCGCGACGGGCGGCACCCTGACGAAGCTGGCCCCGGCGGCCGGCGGCGCGCAGCGCAGCAACGGCGGCCAGCGCCGCG
>NZ_CM001024.1:2912271-3013095 GCF_000160775.2 Aeromicrobium marinum DSM 15272
GGTGGCCAGGGCGGTGGAGGCCCGCGGGGTCGCGGTGGCGCCCGCGGCGGCTCCCGTGGCGGCGGCCAGGGTGGCGGACCGCGCGGGTCCCAGAACGCTGGCCGCAGCCGGACCGCCCGCCCGGCCTGATCCACCCCGTCCCGTCTCCTCGAGATCTGTGACGTTCTTGTTCGTTCGACCGACGAGAACGAACAAGAACGTCACACTTCTCGGGGAGACGGTGAGCGGCAGGGGTGCGGGGTCGGCTCTCTGTGCCAGACTCTGCGCCCATGGCGCTTCCCTCCGTCCGTGTCCCGCGTGATCTCGACGCCTCACGCGACAACCTGCTGCACAAGCTGCGACGTGAACCTCTCGCGGATCTGCGTCCGATGCCCCGCGACACCGTCGCCGAGCGGGACGGGTACACGCTGTACCGGTACACCCCCGCCGACGTGCCACAGCAGGGCAAGCCGCTGTTCCTCGTGCCCCCGCTGGCGGCACCGGCGTTCGCCTTCGACCTGCGGCGGTCCTGCAGCGTCGTCGAGTACTTCGTCCACCAGGGTCGGCCGGTCTACCTCGTCGACTACGGGCCGGTCCACTTCAGCCACCGCAACCTGGGCATCGAGCACTGGACCGACCACCTGCTGCCCGACGCGATGGAGCGGGCCTCGGCCCACGCCGGCTACGAGGACCTGCACGTCGCCGGGTGGAGCCTCGGGGGCATCTTCACGATGTTCACGGCGGCGGCACTGCCCGGCCTGCCTATCGCCTCGGTCACCGCGGTGGCCAGCCCGTTCGACCTGCGGCAGGTTCCCCTCCTGGCGCTCGCCCGACCCATCGACCGCCTGGCCGGCGGGCTGATCGGTCCGGCCTACCGGGCGATGGGCGGCGTGCCGTCGGCACTGACCCGTCTGGGCTTCCAGCTGTCGGCGGCCGACAAGTACCTCACCAAGCCGGCGACGATGCTGATGCACGCCGACGACACCGACTTCCTCGCCCAGCTGGAGGCGGTCGACCGGTTCATGGACAACATGTACGCCTACCCCGGTCGCACGTTCGGGCAGCTGTACCACGTGGTGATGCGCACGAACGAGTTCGCGACCGGGACGATGGAGCTCGGTGGGCGGCCGGTGCACCTGGCCGACATCGAGGTGCCGGCCCTCGTGGTGGCCGGGACGAACGACACGCTCGCGCCGCTGTCGTCGGTGGCCCACCTGGCCGACCTGCTGACCGGATCCCCCGAGACCCAGCTGCTGCAGGCGCCCGGAGGACACCTGGGCGTCCTCACCGGCCGGGCGGCTCGCCGCACGACCTGGCCGGGCATGGAGAACTTCTTCGCCAAGCACGACTGACGGGGGACAATGGCTCCGTGCCCGAGATGCCGGAGGTCGACGCCCTCGTCGCGCACCTGCGCGAGCGGTGCGTCGGTGCCGTGGTGGCCGGGATCGAGCTGGGCTCCTTCTCGGTGCTCAAGACCGTGGACCCGCCGCTGGACTCCTTCGCCGGTCTGAGCGTCACGGACGTGCGGCGGCACGGCAAGTTCATCGACCTCGACGTCGACGGCCTGCACCTGGTGTTCCACCTGGCCAAGGCCGGCTGGTTGCGCTGGAGCGACCGGTTCTCGCCGGCCCGGATCAAGATGGGCAACGGTCCGCTGGCCCTGCGGGTCCGGCTGGACACCGGTGACGGCCCGACCGCGGGGTTCGACCTCACCGAGGCCGGCACGCGCAAGGGGTTGGCGGTCTACGCGGTACGCGACGTCGCGGAGGTCCCGGGGGTCGCGGCGCTCGGACCCGATCCGCTCGCGGACGGCTTCGACCTGAGGCCGCTGCTCGCCCGGCGGATGCAGGTCAAGCGGCTGCTGCGCGACCAGAAGATCGTCGCCGGCATCGGCAACGCCTACAGCGACGAGATCCTGCACGCGGCGAGGCTGTCGCCGTTCGCGATCGCCGAGAACCTCGACGAGGACCAGGTCGCAGCGCTCGCGGCCGCGGTGCGCGACGTGCTCTCCGCCGCCGTCAGTGAGGCGCACGGCAAGCCGGCCGCCGAGCTGAAGGACGACAAGCGCACCCGGATGCGGGTGCACGGACGCACGGGTCAGCCGTGCCCGGTGTGCGGCGACACGGTGGCGGAGGTGGCCTTCAGCGACTCGTCGCTGCAGTACTGCCCGACCTGCCAGACCGGCGGCGCCCGCCTGAAGGACCGCTCCACCAGCAAGTTCCTCAAGTAACCCCCGCGCGAAGTTACGGAGCCGGCACGGCAGTTCCTCACATGGCACGGCAGATCTGCCGTGCCATGTGACAACCATCCGTGCCGGCTCCGTAACTTCGCGGATCGGGGTGGGGTCAGGCGAGGGCGACGCAGGTGACCGCGAGGGCGGCGAAGGCGAGCCCGACTCCCTGCACCGCGTGGATGCGTTCCTTGAGCACCAGGGTCGCGAGCAGCACCGTCGAGGCCGGGTAGAGCGAGGCGATGACCGAGGTGACCGACAGCAGCCCGCTGTACGTCGCGGCGAGGAACGCGGCGGTCGCCGTGGCGCCCAGGGGACCCATCAGCACCGCCCACCAGGCTCGCCGGTCCCGCGGGACCCACCGCTGGCGCAGGGTCACGGCGATCAGAACCACTGACACGATCGAGCACGCCTGGGTCAGGGCCAACGGTGCGAGCCCGGCCTCCTCCGGCACCTGCCCGAGCAGGGCGAACAGGCCGCCGAAGCCGACCCCGGCGAGCACGCCGTCGACGAAACCGGCCCGGTCGTCCTCGAACCCGGCGGTCTCCTTGGCGATCAGCCAGATCGCCGGGAAGGCGAGCGCGACGCCGAGCGCGGCCAGCAGCTCGGGCCGGTCGCCCTGCACCAGGCCCACGGCGAGCGGAACGAGCGCCGTGCCGATCGCCGACACCGGGGCCACCACTCCCATCCGCCCCCGCGACAGGCCCCGGTACAGGAACGCCGTCCCCAGGCCGGTGGCCAGACCCGCGAGTGCGGCGAACCCGAAGTCCCGGGCGACGGGCTCCCCGTCCACGAACAGGGTGAGCACCAGGACACACACGGTCGACGAGCTCTGACCGACGACGGCCACCTGCCAGACGCTGACCCGACGGGAGAACACGCCGCCGAGGAAGTCCGAGACGCCGTACGCCACGGCGGACAGCAGAGCGAGAGCGACGGCCACGGGCCGACGCTACTGGACCCCTGTCGTGCCTCCGTACGATGGAGGCATGAGCGGGGACTCCGGAGGCGACAGGGGCGGCCGGCGCGGGTGGGGCCGCAGGGCCAACGAGGCGGCCGACCACCTGGCCGGCAGCGCGGACGCCCGCACCGGCGAGTCGGCCCAGCGGGCCGCTGCCATGCTGGCCCTCGCGGTCCGGATCCTGCGCATCCCCACCCTGGTGGTGGTCGTCCTGCCCGTCCCGTTCATCGTGGCCACTGCGCTCGTGGTCGCCTCCGCGGACGGCGCCGGACGCGTGCTCGGAGCGGTCGTCGTGACCGTGATGACGATCGTCTGGGGTGCGTTCGCCTGGCGCCGGCACCGCATCATCGAGGCGGTCAGCGAGCCGACCGCGCTCGCCACCGAGCTCGGCATCATGGTGAGTCTCGGCGGCAAGGTCGACGAGACCCGGGGGGTGCTCGAGCAGCTGGCCGGTGGCGGCGGAGCGCGCGTCTTCTCCCGGCTGCGGGGGGCCTGGAGCGGGGTCACCCTGACCGGACGATGGATCGACGGGATCGGCGACCTGCCCCGCGCCCGCTACTTCGCCCCGCCGCGCATCGGGACGACGGTGTCGATGGCGATCGCGGCCCTCTGGCTGGTTCCCGTGTCGATCGTCGTCGCGTTGTTCGCCGTCATCGGTGCCGTGGCCGGCAGTCTTTGACATCGCGAGACGTGACATCCGTGATGTCAAGGTCCTAGGCTGCGGGAATGGACGTCCGTTCGCTCGCTCTCCTGCCGTTCCAAGTGTCCGTGGCAGCGACCCGGACGACCCTGGCGCTCGGTCACTTCGTCTCGCCGCAGGGCCCGTTGCTGCGTCCCGGCGGGTACGCGGCCCAGATCTCGCGCATCATCGCCGACGACGGCCTCCTCGACCGGCTCAACCGGCTGCTGGAGGACGAGCACGGACCGATCGGCCTGGCCTACACGCTGGCCGAGTTGACCCACGAGGACCGGCCGTTGGGCAAGGCCCTGGCCCGCGACGGCCTGCTCGACCGGATGGCGTCCGAGGAGGGCCCCATCGTCCGGCTGCTGGAGGTCGACGGTCCGCTCGACCGGGCCCTGGCCGCCGACGGGGCGCTGTACCGGTTCGTCGCGCCGGACGGCCCGCTCGACCGGATCCTGGCCGCCGAGGGCCCGTTGGAGCGGCTCATCGCGCCCGGCGGCGTCTTCGACCGGCTGATGGAGGACGAGGGCGCGGTCGAGCGCGTCATCGCCCCCGGCGGACTGCTCGACCGGATGCTCGCCCCCGAGGGCCCGCTGGAGCGGTTGATCCAGCGCGACGGTGCCCTCGACCGGCTGCTGGAGGCCGACGGGGTGGTCGACCGCCTGCTGGCACCCGGTGGACTGCTGGAGCAGCTGCTGCAGGAGGAGGGCATGATCGAGACGCTCCTCGGCCCCGGCGGCACGCTGGAACGGCTCGTGCAGCTGGGCGACACCTTCGAGGCGCTGATGCCGCGCGTCGACATGCTGACCAACATGATCCCGACGCTCAACTCCGCGGTGAACGTGTTGAACGGTGCGGTCGAGCCGCTCAGCTCGCTGGCCGGCCGGATCCCCGGTGCGCGCCGGCGGCCGGCCAGTCCCGCGATCGCGGCGCCGGTCAACGACACGGACCCGGACTTCCCGTGACGGATCGCGAGCGGTTCCGCGCCCTGCCGCCCCCGGTCCGGCTCGAGGACACCGTGACCAGTCAGGACACCGAGCCGGTGCCCGATCCCGACGGTGGTCTCGACCCGGAACAGCGGCACTTCCTGCGGTTCGCCGGCATCTGAGCGGAATGTCCGGAGCCGCGCGGAGGTTGACCCGCGCGTGCCCTCGATCCTGGATCCCCTGACCCTGCGGGGCGTGACCGCCCGCAACCGCATCTGGCTCGCACCGATGTGCCAGTACAGCGCCTTCGCCGGGGACGGCGTGCCGACGGACTGGCACCTGGTGCACCTCGGGGCCCGCGCCGCCGGCGGGTTCGGCCTGGTGATGGCCGAGGCAACGGCGGTGGTCCCCGAGGGTCGCATCAGTCCCCACGACGTGGGGCTGTGGGACGACGCCCAGGTGACGGCGTGGAAGCGGGTCACCGACTTCGTCCGTGGCCAGGGCGCGGTACCGGCCGTGCAGCTGGCCCACGCCGGCCGCAAGGCCTCCCTCGCCTCACCGTTGGATGAGGGCGGCGGAGACCCCCTGACCGATGCCGAGGGCGGGTGGCAGCCGGTCGGTCCGGGCGCCGACCCGTTCCCCGGCCTCCGCGAGCCGCGCGCACTCACCACCGACGAGATCGCCGACGTCGTGGCCGCGTTCGCCGCGGCCGCCGGTCGTGCCGATCGTGCCGGGTTCGACGTCGTCGAGGTGCACGCCGCGCACGGCTACCTGCTGCACGCGTTCCTGTCGCCGCTGAGCAACACCCGCACCGACGCCTACGGCGGTGACCTCGCCGGCCGCTCGCGGTTCCTGGTCGAGGTCGTCGACGCGATCCGTGCGGTGTGGCCGGCCGACAAGCCGGTGCTGGTGCGCCTCTCGGGCACCGACTGGGTCGAGGGCGGATGGACCGTCGACGAGAGCGCGGCCCTCACCGAGACCCTCGGCGCCCACGGGGTGGACCTCGTCGACGTCTCCTCGGCGGGCAACACCGCCACGGCCGACATCCCGGTCGGTCCGGGATACCAGGTGCCGCTGGCCGCCCGGATCCGGGAGGTGTCCGGCGTGCCCACCGGGGCGGTCGGGCTGATCACCGAGGCGGCCCAGGCGCAGGCGGTGCTGGACGACGGTTCCGCCGACGTCGTGCTGCTCGGCCGCGTGGCGTTGCGCGAACCCGCGTGGCCGCTCCGTGCCGCCCACGACCTGGGAGTCGGGCCGCGCGCCGCGCCCTACCCGCCGCAGTACCACCGCGGGTCGTGGCGCCGGGCCTGACCGGGTCCTAGAGTGGGCGGGTGAGCACCGCGCGCCGCATCCTGTTGGTCAACGGGCCCAACCTCAACCTCCTGGGCACCCGCGAGCCCGAGATCTACGGATCCGTCACGCTCGCCGAGCTCGAGGGCATCGTCACCGACCGCGCCGAGATGCACGGCCTGGAGGTGAGTGCGGTGCAGAGCAACCACGAGGGCGAGCTGATCGACCGGATCCAGGCGGCCCGCGAGACCTGTGTCGGCGTCATCATCAACCCGGGGGCCTTCACCCACACCTCCGTGGCCATCCGTGACGCGCTGTCGGCGATCGCGCTGCCGGTCGTCGAGGTGCACCTGTCGAACATCCACCGCCGCGAGGAGTTCCGTCACCACTCGTACGTGTCGGGCGTCGCGGAGGCAGTCATCGCCGGGGCCGGCCCCGACGGCTACACCTTCGCCGTCGACGTCCTCGCCTCCCACCTCTGACGGCGGTAGCGTGCCGGGATGAGTGATGAGTTCTGCAGCTACGCCGAGTTCGGGAAGCGGTTCTTCGCCGCCGCCGTGACGAGCGACAAGATCCTGGGGGCCGTCGCGGCGCTCGGTGGCCGTCCCATCGCCTTCGGTCCGATGGGCGTCGGACCCGGCCGGCTCGCGAAGGTCACCGCCACCGGTGAGATCGGCACCGCCACCGCCCAGGAGGTCCCCGGCCGCGAGATCTCCTTCGACGTGACGCTGCCCGTCGCCCTCGACTTCGCGCTCGACCTGCAGGTCGAGACCCACCACTTCCACGGAGCGCTGGAGCTGCCGCTCAAGGTGCGGGCGCGCGCGACCCCCGATCTGCGCATCGTGGTCGAGGTGACGCCGCCGTCGGCGCGCGACGTCCGCCTCGACCTGACCGCCGACGGACGGCGGGCCGGGATGGTCAAGAAGCTCGCCGGGGTGGACGCCGAGGTGAAGCGCTTCGTCGCCAAGTACGTGGCGCGTGAGCTCGAGAAGCCCGAGATCGCACGGGCGCGCATCGTCGACGTCAACTCCGCGATCGACGCCGCGTGGGCGGGGTTGGCGCCCCGCTAGGATTGCCGGGTGACCGACGCCCCCGCCACGCCCGTCCTGGACACCACCGATCACGCCGCCGCCACTCCCGACCGGGAGCTCCCGTGGGCGGAGCTGGGTCTGAAGGCCGACGAGTACGCCCGCATCACCGAGATCCTCGGCCGTCGCCCCACCGGCGCCGAGCTGGCCATGTACTCGGTCATGTGGAGCGAGCACTGCTCGTACAAGTCCTCCAAGGTCCACCTGAAGAAGTTCGGCGACCTGCCGCAGGAGACCCCGCTGGGCAAGACGCTGGCCGGGATCGGCGAGAACGCCGGCGTCATCGACATCGGCCAGGGCTACGCCGTGACCTTCAAGGTGGAGTCCCACAACCACCCGTCGTACGTCGAGCCGTACCAGGGTGCGGCCACCGGCGTGGGCGGGATCGTCCGCGACATCCTCGCGATGGGCGCCCGCCCCGTCGCCGTCATGGACCCGCTGCGGTTCGGCCCCCTCGACGACGAGGACACCCGCCGCGTGCTGCCCGGCATCGTGGCCGGAGTCGGCGGCTACGGCAACTGCCTGGGGCTGCCCAACATCGGCGGCGAGGTCGTCTTCGACGAGACCTACCTCGGCAACCCGCTCGTCAACGCGCTGTGCGTGGGCGTGCTGCGGCACGAGGACCTGCACCTGGCGTTCGCCTCCGGTGTCGGCAACCAGGTCGTGCTCTACGGCGCGCGCACCGGCGGCGACGGCATCGGCGGGGTGTCGGTGCTGGCCTCGGAGACCTTCGACGCCGGTGAGGACGGCTCGAGCGGGCCGGCCAAGCGACCGGCTGTTCAGGTGGGCGACCCGTTCATGGAGAAGCTGCTGATCGAGTGCACGCTCGAGCTGTTCGCCGCCGGGGTGGTGAACGGCATCCAGGACCTCGGCGGGGCCGGGCTCTCGTGCGCCACCAGCGAGCTCGCGTCGGCCGGCAGCGGCGGCATGCACGTCGAGCTCGACACCGTGCCGCTGCGCGACTCGACCCTCTCGCCCGAGGAGATCCTCATGAGCGAGAGCCAGGAGCGCATGATGGCGGTCGTCGAGCCGCACCACCTGGACGCGTTCATGGCGATCTGCGCCAAGTGGGACGTCGAGGCGGTCGTGGTCGGCGAGGTCACCGACGGCGACCACCTCGTCATCGACTGGCACGGTCAGACCGTGGTCGACGTCCCGCCGCGCTCGGTCGCGCACGACGGACCGCTCTACGAGCGCCCCTTCGCACGCCCGGCGTGGCAGGACGCCCTGCAGGCCGACGCCGCGGAGGCCCTGTCGCGCCCGGTCGGCGGTGACGATCTGCTGGAGCACCTGCGCCGGGTGGTCGCGTCGCCGAACATCGCCGACAAGTCGTGGGTCACCGACCAGTACGACCGGTACGTGCAGGGCAACACCGTGCTCGCCCAGCCCGAGGACGCCGGCGTCGTCCGCATCGACGAGCAGACCCACCTCGGGGTCGCGGTGTCGACGGACTGCAACGGACGGTTCGCCAAGCTGGACCCCTACGTGGGCGCGCAGCTGGCCCTGGCCGAGTCGTTCCGCAACATCGCGGTCACCGGCGCGCTGCCGCTGGCGGTCACCGACTGCCTCAACTTCGGCTCGCCGGAGGACCCCGACGTCATGTGGCAGTTCGAGCGCGCCACCCACGGGCTGAAGGACGCCTGCGCCGAGCTGGGCATCCCCGTGACCGGCGGCAACGTCTCGTTCTACAACTCCACCGGCGACACCGCGATCCTGCCGACCCCGGTCGTCGGGGTGCTGGGCGTCGTCCAGGACGTGCGCACCCGGGTGCCGATGGGCTTCGGGGCTGCCGGCGAGCACGTGCTGCTGCTGGGCGAGACCCGCGAGGAGCTCTCCGGCGGCACGTGGGCCGACGTCGTCCACGGGCACCTCGGGGGCCACCCCCCGGTCGTCGACCTGCCGGCCGAGCAGGCCCTCGGGGCGCTCGTGCGCGACGCCGTCGCGGCCGGGCTGCTCACCTCGGCGCACGACCTGTCCGACGGCGGTCTGGCGGTCGCGCTGGCCGAGTCGACGTTCAAGCACGGTGTCGGCGTCACCGTGGCGCTCGACGACCCGTTCGTCGACCTGTTCAGCGAGTCGTCGGCCCGGGCCGTGGTCACCGTCGCCGAGGACGACCACGACGCCTTCGTCGCCCTGGCCGAGCGGCACGGGGTCGAGCTGGCCTCGATCGGCCGCACCGGGGGCTCCGACCTCACGGTCGAGGGCCAGTTCTCGGTGGCCGTCACGGAGCTCGAGGCGGCCTGGAAGGCCACCCTCCCGGCCGTGCTGGGGACGTTGATCGACTGACGCGCGGCCGGTGAGGCCGGCCCGGAGGGGGACGCATGACCAGACGCATCGCAGCGCTGAGGCCGGTGTGGGACACGCTGCTGGCGCTGCTCGGTCTGCTCGTGGTGGTCGACGTCGGCACCGCCGTGGTGCCGGGACTGCCGGGGCTCGACCTGCCCGGCGGGTTCCAGCTCGTGGCCCTGGTCGTCGGCCTCTTCATCGTCCTGAACCTGCTCATCGGGTTCGCTCCGACCGCCGACGACGAGGGACCGGTCGAGCTGGCGGCACCCGTCCGGGGCCGCTGGGTCGCGATGAACAGCCCGGGGCAACAGCTGCCCAGCCACGGCACGCGGACCCGCGGACAGTTCGGTGCGGTCGACGTGTCCGCCCCGTCCGCGGGAGCCCCGGCGCTGGTCCGGTGGGCCCTCCGGTCGAGCCGCCCCGAGGAGTACCCGTGCTTCGGTGAACCGGTCCGTGCGATGGCCGCGGGCACGGTCGTCAGGGTCCGCGACCGGCGGCGCGACCACCGCGCCCGCAACACGTGGCAGAGCCTGGCGTTCATGCTGACGTTCGAGGGTCTGCTGCGCGAGATGGGCGGCAGCGGCCGGGTCCTCGGCAACCACGTGGTCGTCGACCACGGCGACGGGACCTTCGCGGCCTACGCCCACCTGCGGCGCGGTTCCGCCGCCGTCGCCGAGGGTGCCCAGGTCGCGACGGGCGACGTGCTCGGCCGCATCGGCAACACCGGCAACACGTCGATGCCGCACCTGCACGTGCAGCTGATGGACCGGGCCCAGGTCGACGCCGCCGCCGGCATCGCGATGCGGTGGTCGGGCGTCGACCTCACCGGCGAGGTGGACGACCAGCTGAAGTCCTTCGCGAAGGACCCCGCCGACACGGCCGTTCCGGGCATGCCGCGCAACGGCGAGGTGTTCCTCGCCTGACGGTCAGCGGGCGGTGAGCTCGTCGAGCTCGGCCACGTCGACGTAGCGCTGGGAGATGCCGGGGCGGGTCCAGGCGAATCCCTCGGGAGGGTCGTCGCCGACGGCGACGAGTCCGACCCGGTCGGTCTCGCCGGCCGGGAACGCCGCCGCGTACCGGCCGCCGGCGAACCGCGCCCACGGGCCCAGGGGTTCCACCGGGTCGCGGTAGCCGCGTCCGTTGCGCCAGCCGTAGGCCGGGCCGTCGTAGTACGTGAGCACCCGGCGCGAGCCGTCGGCGTCGACCCGCACCAGGCACGACCCGTTGGGCACGCGCGTCCGCGCGAGCACCCCGTCGTCGATCGACGTCAACGGGTGCGGCCGGACCGTGACGAGGTCGACGAACGACCGCGGTTCGGGGTCGTGCACCCCTGCGGCTGCGCGCAGCTGGGCCGGTGTGCGCCCGACCGTGTCGGCGGCCGCGAGCAGCCGGCCCTCGATCGCGTCGTCGCCGTCGCCGAGGATGCCCGACGTCTGCGCCGTGGTGAGCACCGCGACCCACGGCGCGAGGTCGGGGTCGTGGACGTCCTTCGGGTTGGGCATCAGCGGGAAGGGATCAGGGGATCAGCAGGACCTTGCCGGTGGCGCGACGCTGGTCGAGCTCCAGCAGGGCGTCGACCGTCTCGTCCAGGGGCCGGGTCGAGGAGATGACCGGGTCGAGGGCGCCGGACTCCAGGTGCGGGTGCAGCGCGTCCCACTCCGTGCGCACGTGGCCCGGCTTGGACAGCGCGTAGGCGCCCCAGCCGACCCCGACCACCGAGATGTTGTTCAGCAGCAACCGGTTGACCTGCACCGTGGGGATCTCGCCGGCGGTGAACCCGATCACCAGCAGCCGGCCGTCCTCACGCAGGCTGCGCAGCGAGTCGGTGAACCGGTCTCCGCCGACCGGGTCGACGACGAGGTCGACCTTGTCGCCGAGCGCACCACGGAACCCCTCGGCCAGCACGTACTCGTCGGCACCGGCCGCCACGGCGACCTCGCCCTTCGCCTCGGTCGAGGTGACCGCGACGACGCGACCCGCGCCGAACGCCTTGGCGACCTGGATCGCCGCGGTGCCCACGCCGCCGGCCGCGCCGTGCACCAGCACGGACTCGCCCGGCTGCATGCGACCGCGCTCGATCAGGGCGAAGTAGGCCGTGCCGTAGTTGAAGACGACCGACGCGCCGGCCTCGAACGACACGTTGGCGGGCAGGGGGAACACCAGGTCGGCCTGCACCGCGACCTGCTCGGCGAAGCCGCCGATGAGGCTCAGTCCGGCGACCCGGTCACCGACGGAGAACTCCGACCCGGCCGGGGCCGACACGACCTCGCCGGCCACCTCGGCGCCGGGCACGAACGGCAGGTCCGGCTTGAACTGGTACTGCCCGCGGGACTGCAGCACCTCCGGGAACGCGACCCCGGCCGCGCGGACGCGGATCAGGACCTGGTCGTCGGTGGGCACGGGTTCGGGGACCTCGGCGACGGTCACGGCCTCGGGGCCGTCGAGCGAGGTGATCTGAGCGGCACGCATGCCCCGACCCTAGCGAGTGGGCTGCGGGGGACAATGGCCCGATGCGACTCGTCGACCTCCTGCCGTCCGGCACGACCACCGACGAGGACGTCGTCTACGACGCGATCAGCCGCTGGGTCGAGGCGCGCGGTCTGACCCTCTACCCGGCCCAGGACGAGGCCATCCTGGAGTGCGTCGCCGGGTCCAACGTGGTGCTGGCGACACCCACGGGGTCGGGCAAGAGCCTCGTGGCCACCGGGGCGATGGCCGCGGCCCTCGCCCGCGGCGAGTGCAGTGTGTACACCGCCCCCATCAAGGCCCTGGTGAGCGAGAAGTTCTTCGACCTGTGCGAGATCTTCGGCGCCGAGAACGTCGGCATGGTGACGGGCGACGCCGCCGTCAACGCCGACGCCCCGATCATCGCCGCGACCGCCGAGATCCTCGCCAACATGGCGCTGCGGGAGGGTGCCGACGCCGACATCGGGCTGGTCGTCATGGACGAGTTCCACTTCTACGCCGACCCCGACCGCGGCTGGGCCTGGCAGGTGCCGCTCATCGAGCTGCCGCGGGCCCAGTTCCTGCTGATGTCGGCCACCCTCGGCGACACCACCCGGCTCGAGGCCGACCTCGCCCGGCGGACGGGCCGCGAGACCACCGTCGTGTCGTCGGTCGAGCGACCCGTGCCGCTGGTGACCGAGTACGTCACGACGCCGGTGCAGGAGACGCTGGAGGAGCTCATCGCCACCGGCCAGACGCCCGTGTACGTCGTGCACTTCACGCAGGTCTCGGCCCTGGAACGGGCCCAGGCGCTGACCAGCATCAAGGTGGCGACCCGCGAGGAGCGCGACCTCATCGCCGAGGCGCTCGGCGACTTCCGGTTCTCCTCGGCGTTCGGCAAGACGTTGTCGCGGCTCATCCGGATGGGGGTGGGGGTGCACCACGCCGGCATGCTGCCGCGGTACCGGCGGCTGGTCGAGACGCTCACCCAGGCCGGCCTGCTGAAGGTGGTGTGCGGCACCGACACGCTCGGCGTCGGCATCAACGTGCCGATCCGCACCGTGCTGTTCAGCGGACTCAGCAAGTACGACGGCACCCGTCAGCGGCAGCTGCAGGTACGCGAGTTCCAGCAGATCGCAGGCCGGGCCGGCCGCGCCGGGTACGACACGATCGGGCACGTGGTCGTCGAGGCCCCCGAGCACGACATCGAGAACGCGCGCCTGCTGCGCAAGGCCGGCGACGACGTCAAGAAGCAGCGGCGCATCCAGCGCAAGAAGCCGCCGGAGGGCTTCGTGTCGTGGGGACAGGGCACCTTCGAGAAGCTCAGCACCGGCACCCCGGAACCGCTGGTGTCGCGGATGCGGGTGAGCCACGCGATGGTGCTCGACGTGATCAGCCGGCCCGGCGACGCCCGGGCGTCCCTGGAGCGGCTGCTGCGCGAGAGCGGCGAACCTGCGGAGTCGCAGGACCGGATGCTGGCCGAGGTCGACCAGATCATCGAGGCGCTGCTGACCGGCGGTGTGGTCGAGGCCATCGACCCGCCTGACTCCGAGGGTCGGACCCTGCAGCTCACGATCGACCTGCAGGCCAACTTCGCCCTCAACCAGCCGTTGTCGCCGTTCGCCGTGGCCGCGCTGGACCTGTTGGACCGCGAGGCGCCCACCTACGCACTCGACGTGGTGTCGGTCATCGAGGCGACCCTCGACGACCCCCGTCCGATCATCAACGCCCAGCGCCACCGGGCGCGGGGCGAGGCGATCGGCGAGATGAAGATGGACGGCATCGAGTACGACGAGCGCATGGAGCTGCTCGAGGAGGTCACCCACCCCAAGCCCCTGGAGGAGCTGCTGACCGCCGGGTACGAGGCCTACCGCATCGGTCACCCGTGGGTCGCCGACCACGAGCTGCGCCCCAAGTCGGTCGTGCGCGAGATGTGGGAACGGGCCATGACGTTCTCCGAGCTCATCGGCGACTACCAGCTCGCCCGGTCCGAGGGCCTCGTGCTGCGGTACCTGTCGGACGTCTACAAGACGCTGGGACGCACCGTGCCGGAGAAGGCCCGGAACGGGGAGCTGGAGGACCTCACCGAGTGGCTGGGTGAGCTGGTGCGGCAGACCGACTCCAGCCTGCTCGACGAGTGGGAGGAGCTGATCCGACCCGGTACCGACCCGGCCGACGTGCGACCTCGGGCCGAGAGCGGCGCCGCGCCCCGCCCGGTCACGGGCAACCCGCGGGCCTTCCGGGTGCTGGTGCGCAACGCATTGTTCCGGCGGGTCGAGCTGGCTGCCTTCGGCCGCTGGACCCAGCTGGGCGAGCTCGACGCCGAGGACGGCTGGGACGCGACGGCCTGGATGGAGGCGATGACCGCCTACCGCGAGGAGTACGCGGACCTCGGGACCGGCCCCGGGTCGCGAGGGCCGGAGCTGTTCATGGTCGAGGAGGGTGCCGACACCTGGACCGTCCGGCAGACCTTCGATGACCCCGAGGGCGACCGGGACTGGGGCATCAGCGCCGAGGTCGACCTGGCGGCGTCCGACGAGGCCGGGGAGGCCGTGGTGCGCATCCTCGACGTCGGCCCCCGCTGACCGCCCGAGTCGGGTTCGCCTCGCTGCGCTCACGCCCTCGCAAGCTCGGGCTGGCGAACGGGGCTTGTGGTCGCCAGGGAGCGGAGCGACCGTGAGGGCGGAGCCCGAGGCGACTCGTGCGGTGGGGTCGCCTCGCTTCGCTCACGCCCTCGTCCCTCGGGCTGGCGAACGCGGGGTCGCGCGTCCTCGGTGGTTGAGGTGCTGCGAGGAACGAGCAGCCTCGACCCTTCGAGGCTCGCTGGCTCGCACCTCAGGGACCGGAGACCCCTCGGTGGTTGAGGTGCTGCGAGGAACGAGCAGCCTCGAAACCACACCCGCCGCGTGGTCTCGAGGCTCCTCGCAGAGCTCGTCGCACCTCGACCACCGTCCCCCGGGCGAGCAATCAGGCGGCGGCGGGCAGGCGGATCTCGAACCGGCAGCCGTGGGCGTGGTTGCGCACGGAGATCGACCCGGCCTGGGCGTCGAGCAGGCCCCGGGCGATCGCCAGACCCATGCCGGCGCCCTGGCGTCCCGCCGTGGTGTCGGACTCCCGGGCCGTGCTGCCGCGGTAGCCCATGTCGAACACCTTCGCCAGGTCCGACTCCGGGATGCCGCCGCAGGCGTCCTCGACCCGCAGCCAGACCTCGTCGGCCTCGCTCCCGACGGCCAGCCGGACCTCGCCGCCCTCCGGGGTGTGGCGGATGGCGTTGACCAGCAGGTTGTGCACCACGCGCAGCAGCTCCGGTGCGGCCCCCACCGCCATCGTGCCGCCGGCCGACCCCGCCACGTCGATCCCGACCGTGCGCTGCTCGGCCGCCGGCCGAGCGGCCTCGACCGCCGACCGCAGCACGTCGTCGACCGCGACCGGCCCCACGGCCAGCTGGAGGGTCCCGGCGTTGATCTGCGACATCTCGAACAGGTCGTCGATCATCCCGGCCAACCGCATCGTCTCCCCGCGGATGACCTGCGCGTACTGGCGCACGTCCTCGGGTGACGACACGACGCCGTCGACCAGCGCCTCGGTCATCGCCTGCACGCCGGTGATCGGCGTGCGCAGGTCGTGGCTCAACCAGGCCAGCAGCTCGCGTCGCGAACGCTCGGCACTCCGCTCCCGCTCCAGCGCCTCGCGCTCCCACACGCTCTGCCGGGCCAGGGACCGCCCCAGCAGCACCGCGCTCGGCACGCTCACCGCGGTCACCGCCAGCCACACCCACGCCGTGCGCCGCAGCTCCTCGGTGAACATGAACCGACTGGTGGTCATGACGCCCACGATGATCGCGAGCAGCGGCACCAGGGTCAGCACCATGATCGACAGGGCCAGGGTGCGACGGCGCAACCACCGCAGGGCGGCCGCGCCGACCAGGACCACGGCCATCGAGCAGGCCAGGCCGACGATGATCGACCTCAGGTCGTCGGTGCTCATGTCTGCCTCGCCCTCGCTCGCTCGGGGTGGTCCTGCTGGGGGTCCCAGCGGTAGCCCCGTCCGTAGACCGTCACGATGCGTCGCGGATCGGCCGGGATGTCCTCGATCTTGTGCCGAAGTCGCTTCACGTGCACGGTGACGGTCGACAGGTCCCCGAAGTCCCACCCCCAGACCCGGTTCAACAGCTCGTCGCGACTGAACACGCGACCGGGGTGCCGCAGGAAGAACATCAGCAGGTCGAACTCGCGGGAGGTCAGCGACAGCGGCTGCCGCCCACGCACCGCCACCCGGGACACCGGGTTCAGCTGGAGGTCGCCCTCCCGGACGACCTCGGCCACCGGCAGCGCCGGCTCGATGACGCTGCGGCGCAGCACCGACTCGACCCGCAGGACCAGCTCCTTGACGCTGAAGGGCTTCACCACGTAGTCGTCGGCCCCGCTCGTGAGCCCGGCGATCCGGTCGTCGGTCTCGCCGAGGGCCGTCAGCATGACGATCGGGACCGCCGAACCGTCCTCACGCCGCAGCCGCTCGCAGATCTGCAGGCCGTCGAGGCCGGGGAGCATGATGTCCAGCACGATCAGGTCGGGCTCGGCCGTGCGGGCGGTCTCGAGTCCGGTGATGCCGTCGGCGGCGACCGTCACCCGGTAGCCCTCGGCCTCGAGGTACCGGCGCACCACGTCACGCACGGCCGGTTCGTCCTCGACGACCAGCACGTGGGCGCGGCCGTCGGTGGGCACGGTCACCACCGGGTCAGCACGAGGTGCTGGATCGTGAGGGCCAGGACGACCTGGCTGAGGAGCAGCGGACGGTGCCAACGCTGCGGCAGCAGGAGCGGCAGGGCCACGAGCCAGAGGGTGAACGGCATCCAGATGCGTTCCACCTCGGCCTTGCTCATGCCCGAGAGGGTCGCCGCGACGATCGACAGGGCGGCAGCGGCGGCGAGCCGTGCGAGCACGGCGGCGTCGGCGCCGGCCGGCAGGTGACGGCGGGCCGCGTGGATGGCTGCGGGGAACGCGGCCCACACGGCCAGACCGGCGGTGAACGTCCACGCCGCCAGGTTCGCCCACACCCAGTAGCCGTAGGCCCGGCGCGATGCGATGCCGTCGTAGTAGCGCTCCACCAGCACCGGGTAGGCGTCCCACCACACGAATCCGGCGGCGGTGAACACGGCGGCCACCGCCAGGGCGCCGCCGAGCGCCCACGGCAGCGGTCGCCAGTTCTTCGCGATGAACAGCACCGCGAGGGACAGGATCCCCAGCAGGGTGAGGCCGTACGACAGGTACACGCAGTAGCCCAGCAGCACGCCCGCACCGACGGCGAGCGGGATCCTGTGGCGGTCGCGGGTGGCGGCCAGCGCCAGCAGCGCCAGGCCCCACGCGGCGACGGCGGTGAAGATCGCGTCGCCGTTGACCCCCATCCACACGACGGTCGGGGCGAGCACCACCCAGGGGAGGGCGCGGCGGGCCAGGTCGATCGAACCCAGCGCACGCAGCGTCACGAGCAGCGCGACGATGGCGGTGCTGCTCAAGGTCACGGTCGCCACGCCGATCCAGAACGGGTCGGAGATGCCCAGGCGGTCCATCCAGATGAAGATCAGGAACGCCCCGGGCGGATGTCCGGCCACGTGGACGTACCAGTTGTCGACCGAGTCGAACGGGATCCGGGTGATGAAGGTCTGCAGCATCATGCCGATGTCGTCGACCCGCTGGGCGTCGTAGATGTACTCCTGTCGCCGCTCGTAGGTGCGCGACAGGCCCTGGGTGCCCTCGGTGAGCGCGACGGCGGCCGTCCACACCCACGTGCTCACGTAGCCGAGGATCAGCAACCGCCCCCACGACACGGTCGCGGCCAGTCGTGGCAGGTAGATCCACAGCAGGAGTCCGATCGCCACCGCAGGCAGGATCAGCGCGCTGACGCGTGGGTCCCAGTCCGCGTGCAGGGGCGGCCAGTTGACGTTCACGTCGTCCTCGAGGACCAGCGGGACGAGCATCGAGGCGGCCACGAGCAGCGCCCCGAGGGTCGCGGAGACCACGGCGGCGCGCGTCGATACGAGTCGGCTCACCCCTTCACCCTAGGAGCACGGGGGTGATCTCAGCGCGCTCGAACGCCGACGTCACGGGTCGGTCACGCGGCTGCGATGGCGCGAGACGACCCGCGGCCCTAGCGTCAGACCCATGTCCCCTGCCGTCTGCGACGTCGTCGTCCCCTGTCGTGACGAGGCAGCCGCCCTCCCGATCGTCCTGCGGGACGTCCCGGAGGGCTGGCGCGTGGTGGTCGTCGACAACGGTTCGACCGACGGGACGGCCGACGTGGCGCGTGCCCTCGGGGCCACGGTGGTTGAGGAGCCGCTGGCCGGGTACGGGGCTGCGGTGCACACGGGGATGCTGGCGGCGACGGCTGAGCACGTGGCGGTCATCGACGGCGACGCCACGATGCAGCTGGCGGACCTCGTGCCGATGCTGGAGGTCGTGCGGAGCGGGGACGCCACCATGGCGATCGGGCGCCGCCGCCCGATCCGCAGCGGCGTCTGGCCGTGGCACGCCCGGCTCGGCACCTGGGTGCTGGCGACGTGGATCCGCCGGCGGTCCTCGTTCGGCATCCACGACCTGGCGCCCATGCGGGTGTGCCGGCGCGACGACCTGCTGGCCCTGGGGGTGCAGGACCGCCGTTTCGGCTACCCGCTCGAGCTGATGCTGCGAGCGTCGCGCGCGGGATGGACCGTCCGTGAGCTGGACGTGGCCTACGGGCCCCGGGCCGTGGGCACCCGCTCGAAGGTGTCCGGGTCGTTGCGAGGCACCGCGCGAGTCGTGCGGGACTTCGCGGGGGTGCTGCGATGAGCGAGCGTGGAGCGACGACCGCCCCGACCCTGCTGGTCGTGGCGAAGGCCCCCGTGGCCGGCTACGCCAAGACCCGTCTGGCCAGGACCATCGGGCCGGTCGCGGCGGCCGAGGTGGCGGCGGCGGCGCTGCTCGACACCCTCGACGTCGCGCAGTCGGTCGGCTGGCCCGTGGTGGTGGCGCTCGCGGGCGACCTCGCCGACGCGTTCGACGGCGACGCCGTCGATGCGGCACTGGAGCACACCGAGGTCGTCGCCCAGGTCGGAGACGGACTGGGCGAACGCCTGGCCGCCGCGCACCGGGCCGCCGATCGCGGGCACGGCGTCGTGCAGGTGGGCATGGACACCCCGCAGGTGACGGCCGACGACTACCGCGCGGCAGGGACGTCCGTCGCCGCCGGCCGCGCCGTCATCGGGCCCGCCGACGACGGCGGCTGGTGGCTGCTCGGCCTGCCCGACGCCCGACGGGCATCGGTGCTGACCGAGGTCCCGATGTCGACCGGCGACACCGGACGGCTCACCGAGCTGGCGCTCGGCGGGAGTCCCGACCGGTTGCGGGAGCTGCGCGACATCGACGGATGGGACGACGCGCTCGCCGTGGCGGCCGGTATTCCCGGGTCCCGGACCGGCCGGGTCGTCGGGCGTCTGGCCGTGGGCCGGGGGGTGTCGGCATGAGCCGGGCCGCGCTGGACTCCGCCGGCTTCGCGGACTTCGACCCCACGGACTTCGACTCCGTCTCGGCGTTCGACCAGGCGTTCCGCGGCACCCCGAGCTCGATGGTCGACTCCTTGGGGGGCGACCTCCCGATGGCGGTGGCGCACTGGGCCGCCGACCCCGACGCCGCCGACCGGGCCTTCTTCGTCACGCCCTGCACCGGACCCACGCTCGACGTGGGCTGCGGCCCGGGACGACTGGTCGGCGCGCTGGTCGACCGGGGCATCCCGTCGCTGGGCATCGACGTCTCGGCCGAGGCCGTCCGGCAGACGCGCGAGCGCGGTGCCGTCGCCCTGCGGCGCGACGTCTTCTCGAACCTGCCGGGTGAGGGCCGCTGGCAGTTCGCCCTTCTCGCCGACGGCAACGTCGGCATCGGTGGTGACCCGGTCAGCCTGCTGGGCCGGCTGCGGGAGCTGATGACCCCGGACGGTCGCGTCATCGCCGAGGTGGCGGGGCCCGGTGTCGGCATCGTGCGTGACAGCCGCCGACTGCGCGTCGGCGACCGGCTCTCCGAACCGTTCGCGTGGGCCGTCGTCGGCCTGGACGCGATGTCCGACCTCGCCGCCGAGGTCGGGCTGGTCGTCGAGACGGTGCAGAGCCTCGCCGGTCGGCACGCCGTCACCCTGGCCGCGCCCTCACCGGGAGGCCGGTCGTGAGGCTCCCCACGGTCGCGGATGTCGAG
Organism: Aeromicrobium marinum DSM 15272; assembly: GCF_000160775.2. Classification (NCBI taxonomy): domain Bacteria; kingdom Bacillati; phylum Actinomycetota; class Actinomycetes; order Propionibacteriales; family Nocardioidaceae; genus Aeromicrobium; species Aeromicrobium marinum. Next base: position 2,932,378 of record NZ_CM001024.1, read on the forward strand.
CGGCTCCTGCCCGCGCCCGACGACTTCACCAGCCGCGCCCGCGGTCCGCGCACCACCGCCCGGGTCGGTACGGCCCTGGGCATCACGTTCGGGATCTGCTTCCTGACCGGGGTGTGGAGCCACCTGCAGTACGACCCGCCGGCGTGGGCGCCGATCGGTCCCGACCCGGTGTACCTCTACCGGATCACGCAGGGCCTGCACATCATCACCGGCGTCGCGTCGATCCCGTTGCTGCTGGTCAAGCTATGGTCGGCGTTCCCGCGGCTGTTCATCCGACCGCCGCTGCGTCCCGCCGGCTCCGCCCTGGTCCACCTGCTGGAGCGGGCGTCGATCGCCGTGCTGGTCGCGGCGTCGATCTTCATGGTGGCGTCCGGCCTGCTGAACATCGCCCAGTGGTACCCGTGGGACTTCAGCTTCCGGCGCACCCACGAGGCGATGGCCTGGGTCCTGATCGGGGCGCTGCTGGTGCACCTGGCCGTGAAGCTGCCGACCATCCGCGCCGCCTACTCCGCCGAGGGCGAGCCCGGCGACCCCGAGGACGACCCGGCGGACCCCGACGACCGCGACGAGGACGGGCCCTCACGCCGGACCGTGGTGCGGGCGGCCGGGATCTCCGCGGTGGTGGCCGGGGTGCTGGTCGCCGGGCAGGCCGTCCCGGGCCTGCGGCGGGTCTCGCTGTTCGCCCCCCGCACGAGCGACGGGCCGCAGGGCCTGTCGGTCAACCGCACCGCACGCGCCGCGGGGGTGCTGGAGACGGCGCCGTCGCCGGACTTCGTCCTGGAGCTCGTCCGCGGCTCACGGTCCGTGTCGCTCACCCGGGCCGAGCTGGAGGCGTTGCCGCAGCGCACCCACGTGCTGCCGATGGCGTGCGTCGAGGGCTGGAGCCGCGACGCGGAGTGGACCGGCGTGGCGGTGCGCGACCTGGTGGCGATGGTCGGAGGCGACCCCGACGCGGCGGTCGCCGTCACGTCGCTGCAGACCCGTGGTGCGTTCGGTACTTCGGAGCTTCCCGGCCAGTTCGTGGCCGACCACCGCACCCTGCTGGCCCTGCGCATCAACGGCGAGGAGCTCAGCCACGACCACGGGTTCCCGTGCCGGATCATCGCGCCGAACCGGCCGGGGGTCCTGCAGACCAAGTGGGTCCAGCGCCTGGAGGTGCGGACGTGACCGCTTTTCGCTGGGTCCTGGGCGCGGCCGGCGTGGCGGTCGGGGCCTGGGGTGTGTGGCTCACCCGGGACTTCAGCGGTGAGCAGTTCACCTCGCTGGGGCTGTGGCTGGTGGGGGGTGTCGCGCTGCACGACGCGATCCTCGCGCCCCTCGTGGTGCTGCTCGGCGTCGTGGCGGTCCGGGTGCTCCCGGGGTACGCCCGTCCGGCCGTGGCGACGGTGTTCTGCGTCTGGGCGACGGTCTCGATGACGGCCGTCGCCGTGCTGTCGGGGCAGGGTGGCCGGTCCGACAACGACTCGATCCTCAACCGCCCCTACCTGACCTCGTGGCTGGTCCTCACCGCGGTGGCCGTGGTCGTGGCGGCCGGCCTCGCGTGGAGCAGACGGCCGCGCGAACCCATCGGCTAGGTTGCTGTCGTGCTTCTCTCCGACCGCGACATCCTCGCCGAGATCGATGCCGAGCGGGTCCGTCTCGACCCCCTGGACCGCAGCATGATCCAGCCGTCCAGCATCGACGTGCGGCTCGACCGGTACTTCCGGATCTTCGACAACCACAAGTACCCGCACATCGACCCCGCCGAGGACCAGCCCGACCTGACCCGCATGGTCGACGTGACCGGCGAGGACGCCTTCGTGCTGCACCCGGGCGAGTTCGTGCTCGGCTCGACCTACGAGCTGGTCGGTCTGCCCGACGACGTCGCCGCCCGGCTGGAGGGCAAGAGCTCGTTGGGCCGACTCGGTCTGATGACGCACTCGACCGCCGGGTTCATCGACCCGGGGTTCTCCGGCCACGTGACGCTGGAGCTCGCGAACGTCGCGACCCTGCCGATCAAGCTGTACCCCGGCATGAAGATCGGTCAGCTGTGCTTCTTCCGCCTCACCTCGCCGGCGCTCAACCCCTACGGGTCGTCGGTGTACGGGTCGCGGTACCAGGGACAGCGCGGACCCACCGCGTCCCGCAGCCACGCGAACTTCCACCGCACCGAGATCTGAGCCGTGCCACCGCTGCCCCTGGCCACGTCACCGGAGGTCGCCGAGGCCCTCGCCGCGGGCCGTCCGGTGGTGGCGCTGGAGTCGACGATCATCTCGCACGGCCTCCCGCGGCCGGGCAACCTCGAGGCCGCCCGGGAGTTCGAGCAGATCCTGAGGGACGCCGAGGTCACCCCGGCGACCGTCGCGGTCCTCGACGGTGAGCTGAAGGCCGGGCTGACCGATGCCGAGCTGCAGCGGATCGCCGCCGAGGACGTGCCGAAGCTCAGCGTGCGCGACCTGCCGGTGGCGCTCGCTCGGGGCGGCAGCGGTGCCACCACGGTCGCCGCGACCTCGTGGATCGCCGACCGGGCGGGCATCCGGGTCTTCGCGACGGGCGGGCTCGGCGGGGTCCACCGGGGCGCGGCCGAGACCTTCGACGAGTCGGCCGACCTCACCGTGCTGGGGCAGGTGCCGATCACGGTCGTCTCGGCCGGGGTCAAGTCGATCCTCGACATCGCGGCCACGCTGGAGCGGCTGGAGACCCTCGGCGTGATCGTCCTGGGCTACGGCACCGACGACTTCCCGAGCTTCTGGCTCACCGCCTCCGGTCATGCGCTCGACTGGAGCGTCCACGACGCGTTCGGGGTCGCGGCCGTGATGGGCAGTCGGGACGCGCTGGGCCAGTCGTCGGGCATCGTGGTGGCCAACCCCCTGCCGGTCGAGCGTCAGCTGGACCCGCAGGTCCACGACGCCGCGCTGGACCAGGCCCTGCAGGAGGCGTCCGCGGCCGGGCTCTCGGGCAAGGAGGTCACCCCGTTCCTGCTCCAGCGAATCGTGGAGCTGACCGACGGTGAGAGCCTGCGGGTCAACCTCGACATCGCCCGCAACAACATCGCCGTGGCCGCCCGCATCGCCCGGGCGTGGGCGGAGGTCGCGTGATCCTGGTCGTCGGCGATGTGGTCGACGACGTCGGGGTGCGTCCGCTGGAGCCGGTCAACCCGCGCAGCGACACCCGGGCCGAGATCCGCATGACGCCGGGCGGGTCGGCCGCCAACACCGCGGCCTGGCTGGGCTTCCTGGGTGTCGACACCCGCTTCGTGGGCAGGGCCGGGGTCGACGGTCCGGCTCGGCACGGAGCAGCACTGGCCGACCTGGGTGTCGACGCCCGGATCGCGGTCGACCCGGTGCTGCCGACGGCCACGATCGTGCTGACGCTGGACGCCGACGCCGACCGCACGATGTTCGTCGACCGCGCCGCGAACGCGACCCTCAGTGGCGACGACGTGCCCGACGACGTGTGGGACGACGTCACGTGGCTGCACCTGACCGGCTACACCTTCTTCGATCCCGACACCCGACCGGTGGCCCTCGACCTGGTGGCGCAGGCGCGGTCGCGTGGCGTCGGCACCAGTGTCGACCCGAGCTCCCTGGGGTTCCTCCGCGAGTGCGGCGCGGAGGCGTTCCTGGGGTGGACCGAGGGGGTCGACCTGGTCGTGCCCAACGCCGACGAGGCACGGTTCCTCATCGGGTCGTCCGGGCCGTTCGTCGACTTCGACCGGCTCGCCGCGTCGTACCCGCACGTCGTGGTGACGATGGGATCGATGGGCGCCGTCCTGGTGGGTGACGGCGTGCGCGAGCAGGTGGTCGCGCCCCGGGTCGACGTGCTCGACACGACCGGAGCCGGCGACGCCTTCACGGCCGGCTTCCTCGCAGCCTGGACGCAGCAGCAGGACCCCCGGGCCGCGCTCGCAGGCGGCGCAGGTGCCGCCGAGCGCTGCATCACCTTCCGCGGCGCCCGCCCCTGACCCCAACCCAGAAGTGCTCCCAAATCAACCGTTTCGCGTCGAGAATGGGTTGATTTGGGAGCACTTCTGGGTCGGGGTGCGCGTTCAGTCGACCACCGGGAGGGTGAGGGCCTGGTCGGGCGAGCCGGTGCGGATGAACACCTGCGTCGGCACGATCCCGCCGCGGTAGTTGACCGAGCCGCCGGCGACGGTGAGCCGTAGCCGGCTGCCGGCGTCGAACCGGTGGGCGATCGCGGGGAGCGTGACCCGGAACGGCTTGCGGGGGTCGGCCACGCGCACCGGCGCGACGAGGTTGCGGATCAACCGTGCCTCGCCGTCGGGGCCGACCTCCGACAGCTTCACGAACATGACCAGGTTGCCGGTCGCCCCGAGCAGGTTGCCGAGACCGGCTCCGGGGGCCTGGACCGTCAGGTCGAGGGTCGGCGACCCCACGACGTCCAGGTCGTCGGTCAGCGGCGCGGTGGTGAAGGTCGTGAAGGTCCCGGGCAGGTCGACCTCGGGCAACGGCGCGAACTCGCCGATCACGTCGAGGGGGTCCAGCGAGGTCGGCAGGCCCGCCGCCGTGGTGAAGAACCAGGAGGAGGCCTTCTTCAGCTTCGCCGGCGACGGACTCAGTGCGGTGCCCGACAGGTAGAAGGTCCGGTCGGTGCCGACGGGGAAGGTGGCCGAGGTGCCGAACGCGGGCTCGGCGTTGCCGGTGTACGAGACCCAGTCGCGGAAGTAGGCGAACTCCGGTCCGGTGCTGACGGCTTCGTCCTTGAGGTGGTGCTCGAACCAGTCGACGACCCGGCCGGTGATGTACTGCGCGTCCGGGTCGGGTGATGCGAGGTCGAGCTCGCCGGGAGCGGCCGGGCCGGAGTGGCCGAACTGCGACCAGATCATCTTGGTCTCCGTGCCCTGGGCCTCCAGCGCCCGGTAGGTGGCGATCGCCTCGTTGAGGTTGAACAGCGTGTCGGCCTCGCCCTGGATCAGCAGGGTGGGGACCTTCACGCCCGCGACGTAGTCCGAGACGGACCGTCGACGCAGCTCGCGGGTGGTCGCCGGGTCGGCCGTGCCGGTGAGGCCGGCGGCCACGAGCGAGCCGCACACGAAGTTCGCGAAGTTCGGGCAGCCGACGAGGCGCTGCGGGTCGACGGGGGCGTTCTGGGCGCCGGTGACGACGCCGAGCCCGGCGAAGCCCAGGGCCCACACCAGCTTGGAGACGCCGGACGTCGACGTGCTGACGCCGCTGGTCTGGGAGGTGTTGTTGGGCGCGAGCGAGTACGACAGGTCGTTCCAGGTGATGAGGGGGACGATCGTGTCGATGCGCGGATCGATCGACGCGGCCGCGTACTGGACCGCACCGCCGTAGGAGCCGCCCACCATGCCCAGCCGCGGGTCGCCCGGGGCGTCCAGCGTCACGACGTCGAGCACCGGGGCCGGCACCGTCCGGTCCTCGTCGGTGAAGGCGATGCCGTTGGCGCCGCCCAGGTAACTCACCAGCTGGGAGGCGGCCTTGCCGTCGTAGTCGCGGTCGTCGAGGTGGATCTTGCAGCCGGACCCGCCGAAGCCGAGGCCGGAGTACGACAGCACGGCGTAGCCCCGGTCGGCGAACGCGCCTCCCAGGCCGGCCTGGTCGTCCTTGGACCCGCCGAAGCCGTTGGTCGTGAGGATCGCCGGCACCGGGTCCGCGGCACTCGCGCCGTCGGGCAGGTACAGGTCGCCGATCACCGAACAGGTCTCCGCGTCGGTGGGGCCGACCGTCACGGAGAAGTGCAGGGTCTGCACGGTGTGCCCGGGCGTGTCTGCCGCGGCCGGCGCCGCCACGAGGGACGGCGCGACGAGCGCGACCCCCAGCAGGAGGGCAGCGGCCGACGGACGCAGGGGTGATCGACGCGGGGTGTCTCGACGCATGGTGCTCCTCACCGTCCCGTCGGGGACGGATGTCTCGGTGAGGAGTCCAACGAGACGGTGTGACCCGGGTTACGTCGCCCGGGCCGGCCTCACCCCGATCCGGACGGCTTCTCGGGGGCCTCGGAGTCCTCGTCGGGCACCGCACCGGTGGCCGACGAGCTCAGGTCGGCACCGCTGGGGTTGGCGTCCGAGAGCTCGGCCACGTCCTCGTCGACGGGGTCGGGGCCGGGCGCGTCGGCGACGTCGACGATCTCGCCCGACGACTCCGTCGCGGGTTCGTCGTCCTCGTCGGTCGGTTCGTCGGCGGAGTCGTCGGCGGAGTCCTCGGCCGGCTCGGGCGCCGGCTCAGACTCGGGCTCCGCCTCCGTCGCGGCGGGAGCCGGAGCGTCCGGCGTGAGGTCGGTGTTGACCGGACCCACGTTCGCCCAGGCTGCCTTCTCCTTCTCGCTGGCATCGGCCGGCGCATCGGCCGCGGAGTCGGTGACCTCCTCGGCCTCCTCCTCACGGGCGTCGCCCTCCACCGGCTCGTCGGCGTCCGGCTCCGGGGTGGACTCCTCGGCCGGGGCCTCCGGCGCGTCGTCGGCCGCCGGGACGGACTCGGTCTCGGGCTCGGTGGTGTCGCCGGGCTCGGGCGCCGGTTCCGGCTCGGGCTCGTCGTCCGTGGCAGGAGCGGTGGTGTCGGCCGGCGCGTCGGGCGTGCCGTGGGCCGCGCCCTTGTCGTCGACGTCGACGTTGTGCGCCGCTGCGGCCTCGTGGTCGGCCTCGGTGCCCTCGTCGGCGGGGGAGTCGAGCTCCTCGGTGCTCTGGCCGGCCACGGCCTCGGCGTCGGCGCGTCCCTCGGCGGAGTGCGCGTCGGCCAGGGGTGCGGCTTCCTCGGCGTCGCTGATGGTCGCGTCGTCGGCACGGTCCGCGGTGTCGGGCTCGGCCTCGGTCGCACCGGCGGCGCCGGCTCCGGCCATCGCGGGCACCCGCTTGACGGCCGTCAGCAGCATCTGCGCGACGTCGAGCACCTCGACCTCCTCGCGGGCGGCACCCTCGGACTGCTTGAGGGTGAGTCCGTCGGAGAGCATGACCCGGCAGAAGGGGCAGCCGACGGCGATCTGGTCGGCACCGGTGGCCACGGCTTCCTCGGTGCGGTTGACGTTGATCCGCGAGCCGATGTTCTCCTCCATCCACATGCGGGCGCCGCCGGCGCCGCAGCAGAAGGACCGCTCGCTGTTGCGGGGCATCTCGGTGAAGGTGGCTCCCGGGATCACGTTCAGCAGCTCGCGGGGTGCCTCGTAGACCTGGTTGTGACGACCGAGGAAGCACGGGTCGTGGTAGGTGATCTTCTTGCCCTCGACCTCGGCCCCGGTCGAGGCGACCGGCGTCAGCTTGCCCTCACGCACCAGGCGGTTGAGCAGCTGCGTGTGGTGGACGACCTCGAGCTCGACGCCGTAGTCGGCGTACTCGTTCTTGAGGGTGTTGAAGCAGTGGGCGCAGGTGGAGACGACCTTCTTGACCTTCGTCTCCTTGAACACCTCGGCGTTCTGCATGGCCAGTTGCGCGAACACGATCTCGTTGCCGGCGCGACGGGCGGGATCACCGGTGCAGGTCTCGCCGTCCCCCAGCACGGCGAAGCTGACGCCGGCCATCTCCAGCAGCTCGGCCACGGCCTGGGTGGTCTTCTTGGCCCGGTCCTCGAACGCGCCGGCGCAGCCGACCCAGAACAGCCAGTCGACCTCGTCGAGGCTCTCGACGTCGACGCCGACCTGCTTGACCTCGAAGTCCAGTCCCTCGGTCCACTTGATGCGGTCGCGCGGGTTCATGCCCCACGGGTTCCCCTTGCGCTCCAGGCCCTTGAAGATGTTGTTGAGCTCGGTCGGGAAGTTGCTCTCGACCAGCACCTGGTACCGGCGCATGTTGTCGATGTGGTCGACGTGCTCGATGTCGACCGGGCACTGCTGCACGCAGGCACCGCAGTTGGTGCACGACCACAGGACGTCGGGGTCGATGACGCCGAACAGGTCCTCGTCGCCGATCAGCGGCCGCTCGAGCTCGGCCTTCTGCGCCTCGGTGAGGGTGTCGGGGTCGGCGTCGAGCAGCGGGATCTTGGCGTAGGCGTGGTCGCGCAGGCCCATCATCAGCAGCTTGGGGCTGAGCGGCTTCTCGGTGTTCCACGCGGGGCACTGGCTCTGGCAGCGACCGCACTCGGTGCAGGTCGTGAAGTCCAGGATGCCCTTCCAGCTGAAGTCCTCGACCTTGCCGACGCCGAGCTGGGAGAACTCCTCCTCCTCGAGGTCCTCGAGCTTCTCCAGATCCAGCGGCTCGCCCTTGACGTACAGGGGGGCCAGGCCGCCGAGGGCGGTGCCACCGTCGGACTCCCGCTTGAACCAGATGTTCGGCCACGCGGTGAAGCGGTGCCAGGCGATGCCCATCGTGAGGTTGCGGGCGATGACGATGAGCCACACCATCGCGAGCACGATCTTGAACATCGCGACGAAGAAGATGATGTTCTTCAGCTGGTCGACGTCGTCGGGGTAGATCGCGTCGCCGAGGTAGCCGCTGATCGGGAAGTGGAACCGGCTGGCGTAGTCGGGGTCGCCGTCGGCGACGTAGATGTTGTACTCGGCGCCGCGCACGAACAGGATCGCCGCACCCTCGAGCAGGGCCATCGCCTCGACGAAGTAGGCCTGCCAGAAGGTGGAGCCGAAGAACCGGCTCTTGCGGCCCTGGGTGCGCGGGTGCTGGCGCTGGCGGACGGCGATCAGGTAGATGATGCCGATCGTGCTGAGCAGTCCGAGGCCCTCGGCCGCCCATTCGTAGAGGAAGAAGTGGCCGATCAGCGGCCAGACGAACTCGGGGTCGAACAGCTGGAAGTACGCCTGCAGGACGGCGGTGCTGAGCAGGATGAACGCGGCGTACACGAACCAGTGCATGATGCCGACGATCCGGTTCTGGATCATCCGGGTGTGGCCGAACGTCTCGATGAACATCGTCGCCGTGCGCCTGGCGGGGTTGCCCATGCGGTTCGGGGCCGGCTTGCCGGCTCGGATGATCTGCAGCATCGACCGGACGGCCATGACCGTCAGGGGGATCGCGACGGCAGTGACTGCGAGCGACACGATGATCGCGACGAGCTGCATGGGGGCCTCATTCCAGGTCGACCGTGACAGTGATGGTGACAGTAGTCCGGCTGGTTCCATCCTGAGGAGTAAGGCAAGCCAAACCGCGTGTCGCCCCCTCTAGGTTACCGGGAGGTAATCTGCCCGGCGCGGCGACGCTCGACCCGCCTCGTCGGATCGTCCGGGCAGTAGGTGAGCAACCGTATGGACGAGGTGATCGGTTGCCCACCTACCGCCGGTCCGTCGGAAGGGTTGCTCACCTACCGGTCGGCGACGGGGCGCTCGGCGCGCACAGGGACGAGCGGCACCGCGAGCAGGGGGAAGACCGCCACGAGCGCGAAGGCCCACGCGTAGCCCGGCCCGGCGATGATCGCGCCCACGCCGGGCGGGACGGCCGCGGCCGCCAGGTACTGCCCGGTGTTCTGCATGCCCATCGCGCGGCCGGACCAGAACGGTCCGCCGATCTCGGCCACCGCGGTGAAGGCCATCCCGTTGTCGACCACGGTGACCACGCTCGCCACGAGGATCACGGTGACGGCCAGCGAGGTCGACTCCAGCGCGCCGAGCAGCACCATCACGACCACGGCGCCGACGGCCACCAGGCGCATGGGCCGTAGCCGGCTCCCCGCCCGGTCGGTCCACCAGCCGGCGGCGATCCGGCCGGCCGCGCCGAGCAGCTGCGCACTGAACACCAGGGCTCCGGCCGCGACGGGTGCCCAGCCGCGGGTGTCGATCAGCCACACCAGCATGAACGTCCACACCGTGTACTGCGGCACCACCAGCAGGGCGGACGCCGCATGGATGCGCCACAGGCCCTGCCGCCGCCGGTAGGGGTTGTCGAGGAGGCCGTCGGTCCGGGCGACCTGACGGTCGGGCCGGGGCGGGTCGACGACCAGCAGGGCCGAGAGCACCGTCGCCACCGCGGCGACGGTCCCCACGACCAGCAGTGCGGTGACCAGTCCCGGACCGGCGGCCAGCGGTGGCACGATCACCGCGGAGAGCCCGACGCCCAGGGGCAGGGCCGTCTGGCGGATGCCCATCGCGGTGCCGCGCCGCTCCGGGCCGAACCACCCGACCACCAGCCGGCCGCTGGCGGAGTTGGTGCTGGCGGCGCCGACCCCGAGCAGCACCCACCACAGCCCGAGGGCCACGTAGCCGTCGGTCGTGGCGGAGGCCAGGACCGCGACGGCGGCCACGGCGAGGCCCGCCGACATCGCGAGCCGTTCACCGAACCGGTCGACGACCACCCCCCACAGCACCAGCGTCAGCATCGTGCCGATCAGCGGTGCTGATGCCAGGGCGCCGGCCCGCGCCAGGGGCAGACCCTCCTGCAGGTGCAGGTACGGGATGAGGAAGGTGGGTGCGCTGGCAGCGACGGTGCCGGCGATCTGACCGACCACGCCGACGACGAGCATCACCCACGGATCGGGCCGCTCGCGCGTCAGGCGCACGGTCCCGCCGAGCCGTGGCCCTCGGTCACGCCAGGGCGCCGAGGTGGGCCAGCGCCTGCTTGACGAGCAATCCTCGTCCGCCCTCGAAGTCGTCGAGGACCTCGGGGTCGAGCGCCTCCGACGGGGTGAGCCAGGTCAGCTCCAGTGCGTCCTGCCGCGGCACGCACTCGCCGCTCACGGGGACCACGTAGACCAGTGCGACGGCGTGCTGCCGCGGGTCGACCAGCGGGGCCACGCCGGGGAAGGGGAAGTACTCGGCCACCGTCACGGGCACCAGGCTCGGCGGCAGCTGGGGGAAGGCCGACGGGCCGAGGTCCTTCTCGAGGTTGCGCAGCAGGGCGTCGCGCACCGACTCACCGTGCAGCACCCGCCCGGACACGATCGTGCGGGTCAGCTCCCCGGTGGTGGAGGAGCCGCGCAGCAGCACGCCCAGGTGCTCGACCTGGCCGTGCGGGTCGAGCCGTACGGGGACGGCCTCGACGTACAGGATCGGGACCCGGCCGCGGGTCTCGTCGAGGGCGAACTCCGAGAGCCAGCCGGGATTCGGGTCAGGGGTGCGCACGGACATGCGCTCATTCTGGACCACCTCGGCCGATCGCGACGGCACCGGGACGGCATGGGGTGTCTCGCGATGTACAGTCGGAGGCACGACAGGGGAGCGCCTCGCAGAGGGCGCTGAGAGTGCGGATCCGCCGCAGACCCTTGAACCTGCTCCGGTTAGTACCGGCGAAGGGAGTCATGATGAATTCTGCATCTGTTCGATCCCGCTACCTGCAGCCCTACCGCACGATCGACCTGGTCACGATCGCCTCACTGGGCGTCGCGTTCGGTGTCGTGTTCTGGGCCTGGGGGAAGCTCTACGGGGTCCTCGACCTGGCCGCCACGATCGGCTACCCGCCCTCGGGCGCCCTGCTGGGTGGCACTTGGCTGATGGCCGGTGTCGTGGGTGGACTGATCGTCCGCAAGGCCGGATCCGCGTTCGCGACCGAGGTCGTGGCCGCCGCCATCAGCATGTTCGTGCTGGGCGGCACCGAGTGGGGCTTCACGGTCCTGCTGTCCGGCCTCGTGCAGGGTCTGGGCGCCGAGCTGATCTTCCTGCTCGTCGCCTACCGTGCGTTCACGCTGCCGGTCGCGATGCTCGCGGGCATCGCCTCGGCGGCGTTCGCGTCGGTCTACGAGTGGACCTACTACTACTCCGACTGGGACTTCGGCTACAAGCTGGCACACCTGGGCTTCTTCGCCGTCTCCGGTGCGTTGCTGGCGGGTCTGCTGGGCTGGCTGCTGGTGCGGTCGCTGGCCGCCACGGGGGTGCTCGACGCCTTCGGGGCGGGCCGCGAGGCGCACGAGCGGGATGTCGTCCACCAGGACTGACCCGGTCAGGATCAGCTTCGACGGGTTCGGCTGGCGACCGCTCGGCCGCCGCCGGCCCGTCGTGGCGGACCTCGACCTGACCGTCGAGCCGGGTCAGCGGGTCCTGCTCGCCGGACCCAGCGGCGCCGGCAAGTCGACCCTCCTGCTCGCGGTCGCCGGGGCCCTCGGCGAGACGATCGCCGGCGACCTCACCGGAACCGTGCACGCCGACGGTCGGATCGGACTGCTGCTGCAGAACCCCGGCGACGCCCTGGTGGCCGAACGGATCGGCCGCGAGATCGCCTTCGGCCCCGAGAACCTCGGTCTGGGCCGTGACGAGACCTGGCGGCGCGTCGACGAGGCCCGTGCCTCGGTCGGGCTCACGCAGTCCCGTGACCACCCGGTCAGCGCGCTGTCCGGCGGGGAGAGCCAGCGGCTGGCCCTGGCGGGCACCCTGGCCCTGCGCCCCGGCGCCCTGCTGCTCGACGAGCCGACCTCGATGCTCGACGACCGCACGGCGGCCGAGGTGCGGCAGGCGATCGACGCGGTGGTGACCGCGACGGGAGCCACGATGGTCGTGGTCGAGCACCGGATCGAACCGTGGCTCGACCTCGTCGACCGCGTCGTGGTGCTGGGCGGCGAGGGCCAGGTGCTGGCTGACACGACGCCCGGTGACGCCGTGCAGCGGTTCCGGGAGGGCCTGGGGCGGGCCGGGGTCTGGATGCCGGGACTCCCGGCGCCCGCGCCCCAGCCGGTCGACGCCGACCTGGTCGCCCCCGACAGCTCTCCGGACGCCGTGGTCGGCACGGGCCTCGGGGTGACGCTGGTGCGCCGGTCCCTGCGCGACACCCGGTCCTCGGTGGCGCTGCGGGACGTCGACGTGCGGCTGGACCCGGGCACGCTCGCCGCGCTGGTGGGTCCCAGCGGGGCCGGCAAGTCGACCCTGCTGGCCGTGCTGGCCGGGCTGCTCGAACCGACCACGGGTCGCGTCGACGGGTACGGCCGGCCACCCACGGAACTGGCGTCCCGGGCGCTGGCCGCCCGCCTCGGGTGGGTCCCCCAGAATCCCGAGCACGGCCTGCTGGCGACGTCGGTGGCCGAGGAGGTGCGGTTGACGGCGGCGACCCTGGGCCGCGCCGTCGACGTGGAGGGACTGCTCGCCCACCTCGGCCTGGAGCAGCTGGCCGGCTCGCACCCATACCGGCTCTCCGGCGGTGAGCAGCGACGCCTGGCCCTCGCCTGCGGTCTGGGCCACCGGCCGGGCGTGCTGCTGCTCGACGAACCCACGGTGGGCCAGGACCGGGGCACCTGGGCCGCGGTGACCGGGTGGATGACGTCGGCCGCGCGGCACGGGGCCGTCGTGGCCGGTTCGACCCACGACGACCTGCTCGTCGGACTCGCCGACCAGGTGGTCGGCCTCCAGGACGGGGCCCGGGTGTGAGGACGCTGGTGGTGCGGGCCAACCCCTTGGCGCTGGCCGTCGTCGGCACCGCGTCGGTGTTCGGCTCGCTGGCGGTGCGGTCGCTCGACATCGCCCTCGTCGCGCTCGGGTTGTACCTGGTGGCCGTGCTCCTGTTCACCCCGTCGTGGAGGTACGCCGCCCTGTGCCTCGGCTTCGCGGTGTTCGCAGGCCTGACCGTCGCCTGGTCGACCTGGCGGCTCGGTGGCCATGACGAGGTCGTCGCCGCCACGGCCGGTCTGCGGATCGTCGTGCTGGCGTGGCCCGGGTCGGTCGTCGCGGGCTACATGGACCCGACCCGGTTGGGCGACCACCTGGCCCAGAACCTGCGCCTGCCGGCCCGTCTGGTGGTGGCCGTGTCGGCGGCGATGCAGCAGGTCACGACCCTCATGGAGCAGTGGCGTCAGCTGGCCCGGACCAGGCGGGCACGGGGTCTCGGCCCGGCCGGTGGCCTCGGTGCGCGGGGGCGGTACGCGGCATCGATGGTGTTCGGTCTGCTCGTCGCCACGCTGCGGTCGGCGACGACGCGGTCGGTCGCGATGGACGCCCGCGGGTTCGCCACCGCGCACCGCCGCACCTGGGCCGAGCCCGCGCCGTGGTCGGGGCTCGACGTCGGGGTCTCCCTCGGCGGCCTCGCGCTGGCCTCGGTGCCGGTCGTGATGTTCGTCGCGGGCGGCTGATCACGCCCCCGAGGTCTGGGACACTGGCGCCATGACCACCACGGCCGCCGAGCTCGCTGCACTGAAGCGGGTGCAGCGTCGGGTCGCCGGCATCGCCTTCTTCTCGATCGCCATCCACGGGGTCCTCGGTCTGATCGGCGGCGCGCACGCCATCGTCGACGATCCGGGGCGTCGCACCGACGCCATCCTGTTGCTGGTCATGTCGGGGGTCTTCGCCGTCGTGACGCTGGTCGTCACCCGGGTGATCCTCGGCCGGTCGCCCTTCACCTGGTACTGGTGGCCGGTCGCCTTCGTCCCGACGATCGCCGGCTCCTTCTGGGTGCTCTGACGAGATGGAGGTCGTGATCGGGGTCCTGCTCGTGGTGGCAGCGGTCATCCACGCGCTGCCCGTCATCGGCGTCGTGTCGAGCGAGCGGGTCGCTGCGCTGTACGCGATCACCGTCGACGGCACGGATCTCGCCGTCCTGCTGCGGCACCGCGCGGTGCTGTTCGGCGTACTGGCCGGGCTGCTCGTCGCCGCGGTCCTCGACCCCGACCTGCGGGGGCCCGTCGCGGTCGCCGTGCTGGTCAGCGACCTTGCCTTCGCAGCTCTGGCGATCGGGGCGCGTGAGATCGGTCGGTCCCTGCGCCGAGTGCTCGTGGCCGACATCGTGTCGATCATCGCCCTGGTCGGCGTGATCGGTCTGCTCCTGGCCTAGTCACCGGCCGCCGAGCGCGCTAGGGTCCGAACTAAGCAAGCGCTTAGCAGAGGAGCCCCCATGTCCCAGCCCCGCGTGTTCTCCAGCCTGGAGGACTTCAAGGCCGCCGCCGGCACCGAGCTCGGCACCAGTGACTGGGTGACGATCACCCAGGACCAGATCGACACCTTCGCCGACGCCACCGGTGACCACCAGTGGATCCACGTCGACCCCGAACGTGCGGCCACCGGCCCGTTCGGCACGACCATCGCCCACGGCTACCTGACGCTGTCCCTGCTGCCGGTCTTCAGTGCGCAGATCTACACCGTCGAGGGCCTGACGATGGGCGTCAACTACGGCGCCAACAAGGTGCGGTTCCCGAACCCGGTCCCGGTCGACTCGCGGCTGCGGGCCACGGCCACGCTGAAGGAGACGGCCGACATCGCCATCGGCACCCAGGCGACGATCACCTTCGTCGTCGAGCGCGAAGGTGCGGAGAAGCCCGCGGTCGTGGCCGAGGTCGTCTACGTGATGGCGGGAGGGGCGTCCTGATGCACTTCGCCTTCGACGACGCGACGAACGAGATCGTGGCCCGCGTGCAGACCTTCATGGACGAGCACGTTTACCCGGCCGAGGCGTCGGCCCACGAGCAGATGCGGGCCGCGATCGCCGAGGACCGGTGGGACCCGCCGGCCGTCCTCGCCGAGCTGCGGGCCAAGGCCAAGGAGCAGGGCCTCTGGAACTTCTTCCTGCCCGGCGGCGGACCGGCCGGCCTCACCAACCTGCAGTACGCACCCATCGCCGAGATCACCGGGCGCAGCATCCAGCTGGCCCCGGCGGCGTTCAACTGCGCGGCCCCCGACACGGGCAACATGGAGGTGCTGCACATGTTCGGCACCGACGAGCAGAAGCAGCAGTGGCTGGAGCCGCTCCTGGCCGGCGACATCCGCTCGGCCTTCGCGATGACCGAGCCGCAGGTCGCGTCCTCGGACGCCACCAACATCGAGACGCGCATCGAGCGCGACGGCGACCACTACGTGCTCAACGGCCGCAAGTGGTGGATCACCGGCGCGATGAACCCGAACTGCAAGGTGTTCATCGTCATGGGCAAGACCGACCCGGAGGCGTCACGGCACCGCCAGCAGTCGATGATCCTGGTCGAGCGCGGCACCCCCGGCTTCGAGATCCTGCGGGGCATGCAGGTGTTCGGCTACGAGGACCGCGACCACGGCGGCCACGCCGAGCTGCGGTTCACGAACGTGCGGGTGCCGGTGTCGAACCTCGTCGGAGGTGAGGGCGAGGGCTTCGCCATCGCCCAGGCGCGACTCGGACCCGGACGCATCCACCACTGCATGCGGTCGATCGGCATCGCCGAGCGCGCCATCGAGATGATGTGCCGGCGCGCGACCGAGCGGGTCGCCTTCGGCCGGCCGATCGCCGACCAGGGCGTCGTGCGCGACTGGATCGCCGAGTCGCGGGTCCGGCTCGAGCAGCTGCGTCTGCTGGTGCTCAAGACGGCGTGGCTGATGGACACCGTCGGCAACCGGGGCGCGCACACCGAGATCCAGGCGATCAAGATCGCCACCCCGCAGACCGTGGAGTGGATCCTCGACAAGGCGATCCAGACGCACGGGGCCGGCGGCATCAGCCAGGACTTCCCGCTCGCGGAGTGGTGGGCCGGCATGCGGACCCTGCGGTTCGCCGACGGACCGGACGAGGTGCACAAGAACTCGCTGGCCAAGGCCGAGATCGCCAAGCACCGGCGCGACTGACGATGGGGTTCCAGGTGCAGGGCGCCGCTGCCGTCGTCACCGGCGCGGGCAGCGGCATCGGCGCCGGCATCGCCCAGCGGTTGTTGGAGGCCGGAGCCTCGGTCGTGCTGGGCGACCTGGACGCCGAGCGGCTCGCTGCGACGGCCGCCGAGCTGGACGCCGCCCACCCCGGGCGGGTCGCGCACGTGGCGGGTGACGCCGCCGACGAGGGCCACGTCCACGACCTGATCGCGGCGGCCCCGGCGCCGGTGGACCTGTACGTCGCCAACGCCGGCATCTTCCGCGGGTTCGGCCTCGACGCCGACGATGCCGCGTGGGAGTCCTCCTGGCAGGTCAACGTGCAGAGCCACGTCAGGGCCGCCCGGGCCCTCGTGCCCGGGTGGGTGGAACGCGCCGCCGCAGGCGCTGGCGGCGGGGTCTTCGTGTCGACGGCCTCGGCCGCCGGACTGCTCACCCAGCTGGGGTCACCGACCTACGCCACCACCAAGCACGCGGCGGTCGGGTTCGCCGAGTGGCTGGCCGCCACCTACGGCGACCGGGGGGTGCAGGTCTGCTGCCTCTGCCCCATGGGGGTCCGCACCGACATGCTGTCCGAGGGCGCCACGAGCGCCGACGGCGACGCCGGCCTCGGCATGCGGGCCGTCACGACGGCCGGTCGGGTGCTGAGCCCGCTCGAGGTCGCCGACACGCTGCTCGACGCGGTGGCCGCGGGCCGGTTCCTGGCGCTGCCCCACCCCGAGGTGGGCGACATGCTGGCGCGCAAGGCCGCGGACCACGACCACTGGATCAGCGGCATGCAACGGTTCCGCGGCTCGCTCGAACCCTGAGCAGGACCGAGGCCCAGGGTCCGAGCGGCCGCGAGCCGGTCAGGTGCCGATCGGGCGCCCGTTGGTCTGCCACACCGCGACGACCGACGGACGGGGCAGTGCGCCGTTGCCGTCGGGCCAGAACGACGCCCGGTTCTCGTAGCTGGCGCCGTTGCGCTCACCCGGGTGCTGCACGCAGACCATGACGCGCTCCCGCTGGATCACCGGTCCGCAGGTCTCGGCCCCCACCGGGACGGTGAGGAACTGCGTGACCCGGCCGCGGTCGCTGCCCTCGACGGCCACACCGAACAGGCCGTCGTTGGACCCCAGCGCGTTGCCGTCGGTCGAGATCCACAGGTTGCCGCGCGGGTCGAAGGCGATGTTGTCGGGGCACGAGATCGGCGAGACATCGGTCTTGGGGTAGCCGCCGAAGTAGGTGCTGGGATCGGCCGGGTCCCCGCACACCAGCAGCAGGTTCCAGCCGAAGGTGGTGGCTCCGGCGTCGTTGCTCGACTCCGTCAGCTCCAGCACGTGGCCGTGGCGGTTGACCGCCCGCGGGTTGGCCTCGTCGGCGGCCGCCTGACCGGCCGCCCCCCGGTTGCTGTTGTTGGTGAGCGCGACGTACACCTTGCCCGTCTGCGGGCTCGGTTCGACGTCCTCGGGACGGTCCATCTTGGTGGCGCCCATCAGGTCGGCCGCCTGCCGCGTGAACAGCAGGACCTCGGTCGCGTCCATGCCGGGAACGAAGGACTCGGTCCCGCTGACGAGCGGGATCCACTCGCCGGAGCCGTCGAAGCGGCCGTCGGCGGGGAGCCGGCCCGACCCGTCGATCTCGTTCGCGGGCGAGTTGCCGCTGAACCGGGCGACGTACAGCGTGCCGTGGTCGAGCAGGTCGGCGTTGGCCGCCTTGGCCGCCCGGGTCGGGCCCTTGCTGAACGTGTCGCGCGTGACGAACTTGTAGAGGTAGTCGAACCGCTCGTCGTCGCCCATGTAGAGAGCCACCCGGCGGTCGCGGGTGAGCTGCGCGGTGGCGGCCTCGTGCTTGAACCGGCCCAGCGCGGTGCGCTTCTTGGGCGTCGCGGTGGGATCGAACGGGTCGACCTCGACGATCCAGCCGAACCGGTTGGCCTCGTTGGGCTCCTGGGCGAGGTCGAAGCGGCTGTCGAACCGCTCCCACTGGCGTTCGGTCGTGCCGCCGGGGAACCCGTAGCGGGCCAGTCGCGCGCGGACCGTCGGATCGGTGACGGAGTTCGCGTTGGCGAAGTACTGGTTGAAGTTCTCCTCGGCCGTCAGCCAGGTGCCCCACGGGGTGATGCCGCCCGCGCAGTTGTTCAGTGTGCCGAGCACGGTCGTGCCGTCCGGGTCGGCCGACGTGCGCACCAGCGGGTGGCCGGCAACGGGACCGGTGAGCTCGAACTCCGACGACGTGTGCAGGCGGCGGTTGAGCGGGTGGCCGACGATCGGCGTCAGGGCGCCGCTGCCGCGGGTGTCGCTCACCGCCACGACCGTGAGGCCGTGGGCCGCCCACGACGTCTCGACCTGCTCGCGGGTGGGGTCGGCCGACGAGTAGCCGGGGTACATCAGGGTCTCGCTCGTGTACTCGTGGTTGACGACCAGGACGTGCACGCCGCGCTCCACCTCCAGGATGTCGAGGTGGTCGCAGTTGAACCCGAACTGCCGCTGCTGGGCGGCTGCGGTCTGGTTCGCGGGGTCGAACGCCGGGCTGTCGGCGAACAACGGGTCGCCCCACCGGATCACGACCTGCTGGGAGTAGCCGGGCGGCACGGTCACCATGTCGGCGGTGTTGGGCTGCACGGGGGTGTACTTCAGCCCGAACGGACCCGGCGCCACCCCGGTCGACAGGCCGGCCGCCGCAGCCGGTGAGGCGAGGGCGGAGGTGCCGAGGCCGGCCACCCCGAGGACGGTCCCGGCTCGCAGCAACCCACGGCGGCTCAGAGCCGACTGCACGACCTCGGCGAACGTCACGTTGTCGGAGGTGTTGGGGGCGTCGTGGGCGCAGGCGTCGCCGCACCGGTACCGGCAGGTGAGGGCCGAGCGTCGGGTGGAGCACGGGGAGACGGCGGGGGAGTCCGCCATCGGGAGCAGGGGTCGTTCGGGGGTGATGGTCATGGGCAGGTCCCTTCGTCACGAATGGCGGGGATCGCCCGACCCCCGTGGGCCGACGCTAGGGACCCGGCCTGTCGTGCACGGGGACGTGACATGAACGATCGGTGACGCTGCCCGATCGAGGGGCTCAGCGACGGTGCACGGCCTCCCGCACGATCTGGGCCATGCCGGCGTAGCCAGCGTCGTTCGGGTGGAAGTGGTCGGCCGACAGCTTGCCGCGCCAGTTCCTCGTGCGGGGATCGCGGAACTCCGCCCGCACCAGCCCGCGGCGGCGGACCGCCTCGTCGACCTGGTCGTTGAACCGCACGGCGGACGACTGTCCTCCGGGCTGGTTGCCCATCACGGTGCCCGGGGGGAGCCGCTCCAGCAGGTCGGCGAGGGCCTCGGGCAGGACCGCCCGTCCGGTGCGGCTCATCAGGTCGTTGCTGCCGATCACGACGGTCACGAGGTCGGGGGCCTCGCCCAGCGAGTCCATCGCCGGCAGCTGTCGGTCCAGCACGTCGGGCACCCGCGCGCCGTAGAACGACAGGTTCACCATCCGGTGGTCGGGCAGGTGGTCGGCGAGCTGACCCGCCCACCCGCGGTGCGGCCGGCTGGCGCCGATGCCCTGGGCCATCGAGTCGCCGAGCACCACCCAGAGCGGGCCGTCCGCGGCGACCGCGGCGAGATTGTGCCGCCGCCACTGCTCGGCGTAGGGCTCGACCTGGCGCTGCACCGACCGCACGCCACGCGACAGGGCGCTGGCGACCCGGACGACCGGTCCCGCAGGCCGCCCGCTGAGGTTGGTGTAGTCGAAGGACGTCTCGCTCACGCCGTCAGTGAAGCAGGTGGGGCCACGCCGGACCCGCGTCGACGGGGCGGCCCGACTAGGCTGGAGTGATGGCGATCGAGCTCCTGACCCCGGCACAGATCGACGAGATGCGTCCGGCCGGACGGTTCGTCGCGGAGGTGCTGACCGCACTGCGCGAGGCGGCCGACGTGGGGGTCAACCTGCTGGAGCTCGATGCTCTGGCGCACGAGATGATCCGCGCCCGCGGTGCTGAGTCCTGCTACATCGACTACCACCCGTCATTCGGCGCGAGCCCGTTCGGCAAGGTCCTGTGCACGTCGGTCAACGACGCGGTGCTGCACGGCCTGCCCCACGACTACGCCCTGCGCGACGGCGACCTGGTGAGCTTCGACTTCGCGGTCTCGGTCGACGGCTGGGTCAGCGACTCCGCCCTGAGCGTCATCGTCGGTACTCCTCGTGAGGAGGACCAGCGCCTCATCGACATCACCACCGAGGCACTGGGAGCGGGCATCGCCCAGGCGCGCGCCGGCAACAAGGTCGGCGACATCGGCCGTGCCGTCGGCGACGTCGGCCGGGCCCACGGGCTCAAGGTCAACACCCAGTTCGGCGGTCACGGCGTCGGTCGGACCATGCACGGCGAGCCGCACATCCCCAACGACGGCCGTCCGGGCCGCGGCTTCCCGCTCAAGCCGGGTCTGGTCATCGCGATCGAGCCGTGGTTCCTGCACACCACCGACGAGATCGTCATGGATCCCGACGGGTGGACCATCCGCAGCGCCGACGGTTCGCGCGGCGCCCACATGGAGCACACGATCGCGATCACCGACGGTGACCCGATCGTCTTCACCGCCCGCGACTGAGCCTTTCGGCCCTTACTCTGGTCCCGTCGGAGTGTTGAGGGAGATCGGTCATGACGCGGTACGGAGTCGCGCGGTGGGTTGCCGTCGTGCTGGTGGCACCTGTCCTGGTGGTGACGCCTGCTGCCGGGGTGGAGGCCCCGCCAGAGCCCCCGTCGCTGACCAGCTTGCCGGACGGAAGCCTGGACTACGCGGCGCCCCAGCTGGCCGATGAGCCGACCACGACCGTCGTCGGTGAGCTCGAGGTCGCCATCGTCGAACCGTCGCCGGGTGAGCCCGGCGGTGCCGCCTACGCGATCGACTCCGGCGACGGACTGATCCCACTGGACATCGAGCTGCCCGAAGGCACCGCGTCGGGCGCAGAGGTGACCGCCGAGCTGGTCGAGTCGCCCGAGCTCGAGAGCGCACGGGCCGGCCGGCCCGCGGGAGAGGTCGAGGTGGCCAGCGCGACCGTCGAATCCCGCGTCGCGGCGGCTGCGACTCCGGCCGCCAAGCGTGCGTACGTGGCGATCTCGACCCAGGGGTCGGAGCCGACCAATGGTGCGGTGGAGGCGGCGGTCGACGAGACGATGGGCTGGTGGCTCGACGAGGGGGACGGTGCGATCACGACCTTCACCCGACCGGTCGCGACGCAGACCTTCTCGGAGGCGTGCTCGACCGGCAACTGGCCGGCCACGGTCAGCGCTGCATCGGCGTTGTTCCCCCAGGTCAACTTCGGCAACGGGTCCGGCAACCACCTGATCATCGTCGGCGCCAACTGCGGTGGTACCGGTCTCGGGCGGTTCGGCGACTCCCTCGACGACGGTGGCTGGACCATCGCCACGTGGAGCGCGTCGGTCGGCGTGCTGACGATGATCCACGAGGTGGGTCACAACGTCGGGCTCGAGCATGCGGGCATCACCGGCTGCACCGGCTGCAACGCCGAGTACGGCAACGTCTTCAGCGTCATGGGTCTGGGACTGTCCTTCAACTTCAACGGCAATCCGGTCTTTTTCACCGAGCCGGCGCTCGGCTCGGCCTACCGTGAGCAGCTCGAGGTCGACGGTCCCGGCGAGATCAGCGCCTGGCAACGATCTGGTTCGGCCGAGGCCACGGTGGTCCTGTCGCCTCGAGCGGGCGAGACCGGCACCCGAGGCGTGCAGGTCGCCGCTGCGGGGGACGTGACCTACTGGGTCGACTACCGCGACGGGACCGGCCGCGACGAGGGCACCTTCTACGACACGTCGTTCAACTTCAGCTCGTGGGGCGGCATGACGTTCGACGCGGGCGTGACGATCGTGCGGCAGGCCGTGCCCCGCGGCGAGACCACCCTGCGGCCCGACGGGAACTCCGCCGAGTGGCAGGCCGGCCAGACGTTCGACGACGGCACGGTCCGGATCGAGGTCCAATCCATCGGCGGAGGGACCGCCACCGTCCGTGTCCACGACGTGGTGGCTCTGGGCGCGCCGGACACGACGGCTCCGGTGGTGGCGTTCTCGAGTCCGCCGACGTCGGTGGTGCAGGGGTCGAGTCCGGTGTTCGCGTTCACGGTCGATGACGCCGGGGCTGAGAAGGAGTGCCGGGTGGATCTGGGTCCGTGGGGCAACTGCACGGCCGCGTTGAGTCACACCGTCAACACGTCTGCTCTGTCGGTGGGTGCGCACTCGGTGTCGGTGCGCGCGACCGATGGTGCGGGGAACGTGGGGTCGGCGACGGCGAACTTCCAGGTGACGGCGGTGCCGGACACGACGGCTCCGGTGGTGGCGTTCACGAATCCGCCGACCACGGCGGTGCAGGGGTCGAGTCCGGTGTTCGCGTTCACCGTGGATGACGGGTCGGCGGTGAAGCAGTGTCGGGTCGATCTGGGTCCGTGGGGTAGCTGCACGGCTGCGTTGAGTCACACGGTGAACACGTCGGGGTTGTTGGTGGGTGCGCACTCGGTGTCGGTGCGCGCGACGGACGGTGCGGGGAATGTGGGGTCGGCGACGGCGAACTTCCAGGTGACGGCGGTGCCGGACACGACGGCTCCGGTGGTGGCGTTCACGAATCCGCCGACGTCGGTGGTGCAGGGGTCGAGTCCGGTGTTCGCGTTCACGGTCGATGACGGGTCGGCGGTGAAGCAGTGCCGGGTCGATCTGGGTCCGTGGGGCAGCTGCACGGCTGCGTTGAGTCACACGGTGAACACGTCTGCTCTGTCGGTGGGTGCGCACTCGGTGTCGGTGCGCGCGACGGACGGTGCGGGGAATGTGGGGTCGGCGACGGCGAACTTCCAGGTGACGGCGGTGCCGGACACGACGGCTCCGGTGGTGGCGTTCTCGAACCCGCCGACGTCGGTGGTGCAGGGGTCGAGTCCGGTGTTCGCGTTCACGGTCGATGACGCCGGGGCTGAGAAGGAGTGTCGGGTCGACAACGGGGCCTGGACGGCCTGCACGGCTGCGTTGAGTCACACGGTGAACACGTCTGCTCTGTCGGTGGGTGCGCACTCGGTGTCGGTGCGCGCGACGGACGCAGCCCTGAACGTGGGCAGTGCGACGGCGAACTTCCAGGTGACGGCGGTGCCGGACGCACCGTCCTTCACCGACGTCTCCGGCAACCACATCTTCCGCACCGAGATCCTCTGGCTGGCGTCCACCGGCATCACCACGGGCTACGACAACGGCAACGGGACGAAGCGGTTCGAGCCGTCGGCGCCGGTGCTGCGGGAGCAGATGGCGGCGTTCCTGTACCGATTCGAGACGATGCGCAACGGTGAGCCGGTGGTCGACCTGCCGGCGACCTCACCGTTCACCGACGTGCCGACCACCCACGTCTTCTACAAGCAGATGGTGTGGCTGAGTGAGCAGGGCATCACCACCGGCTACGACAACGGCAACGGGACGAAGCGGTTCGAGCCGTCGGCGCCGGTGCTGCGGGAGCAGATGGCGGCCTTCCTGTACCGCTTCGACGAGCAGGGCTACGAGGACTCCGACGGTGCGACCTTCGCCGACGTGTCGCCGGCATTCGTGTTCTTCGACGAGATCGAGTGGTTGGCGTCCACCGGCATCACCACCGGCTACACCGATGGCGGCGTCGTCACCTTCCGCGGCGGACAGCCGGTGCTGCGCGAGCAGATGGCGGCGTTCCTGTACCGCTACGACCGCTTGCCGTAGCGACCGGCCACCGAGCGGCGGGACCACGCTCGGCCTACGATTCGACCCATCTGGGAGAGGGAGTCCATGAGACGTTCGGCCATGTCGGCGACCGCCGCCGTTGTCCTGTGCATCGGCCTGCTGGCGGCCCCTGCGGTGTCGGCCGATGAGCCGGACCTCAGCACGGCCCCGGATGGCACCCTCACCTACGTCGACCCCGACCTGGCGGACGAGTCCACCGAGCAGGTCGAGGGCGAGCTGACCGTCGCCATTGTCGAGCCGACGGAGGCGTCGCCGGCCGGTGACACGACGTACTCGATCGCCACCGCCGGAGGCGACGAGGTGCCCATCGACATCGACCTGCCCGCCGATGTCGTGTCGGGAGGCGAGATCACGGCCGAGCTGGTCGACGCCCCGTCGTCGGAGCGTTCCACGCTCCAGGAGGACGAACCGGCCACCGTCGCTTCTGCCAGCATCGAACCAGCCGTCGCCGCCGCCGCAGTGGCGACCGACCACCGCTACTACCTGGCCATCCGCAACGGTTCAGGGGTGACCGCCGCGCAGGCCGAGTCCGCCTTCCGCGCGGTCGCCGACCGATGGGTGGCCGAGGCCGGCGGCAGCATCCGGTCGTTCTCACGGCCGGCTGGTGCGACCACGTTCTACACGGGATCCTGCTCGGTCGCGTCGCCCTCGTCGGTCTGGAACACCGCCGACAACGCCTACCCCGGGGTGGACTTCGGTGCGACGAGCGGCAACCACCTGATCGTCATCGGCGGCGTCGACCAGTGCGACGGCCCGGGCGTGGCCACGTTCGGCGTCGACCTGTCGTCGGGCGGCAAGGTGATCGTCGAGTTCGAACCGTCGATCAACACGTTCGTCGGTGTCCACGAGGTCGGCCACAACCTCGGGCTCGACCACGCGGGGCTGCAGCGCTCCGGGTGCAGCGGCGTCTGCGCGGAGTACGGCGACCTCTACAGCGTCATGGGACTGGCCATCGGCGGCGGCTCGCCTGCCTACGCGGTGCCGGCGCTGGACTCCGCCTACCGGCACCAGCTCGACGTCGACTCCGCCGGCGAGATCTTCGACGCGCAGGGCGTCACGGGAGGACCCGTGGTGACGCTGCGGCTGCAGCCTCGCGGAGCCGCCTCCGGCCTGCGCGGAGTGCGGATCGTGACCGGTACCACCGAGCACTGGGTGGAGTACCGGCGCAAGGTGGGACGGGACGTCGGCACCGTCTACGGACCGGGGCTGTCGCTGTACTCGACCGCCTACGCCGAGGGCGTCACCATCACCACCCGCACGGGTTCGGACCCGCGCATCAGGTTGCGGCCGGACGGCAGCTCCGGCGCCTGGGCACCCGGTCGCCAGTACGTGAACGGTGCCGCCAGCGTCAGGGTGCTGTCGGCCGGGGACACGGCGCTCGTCCAGCTCGTGGGGGCGAGGCCCAACGGATTCTTCGACGTGCCGCCGGGGCCCGGGTTCCGCAACGAGATCCTGTGGCTGGCGGGCCGCGGCATCACCACCGGCTACGAGGACGGCTCGTTCCGACCCTCGGGCCCGGTGCTGCGCGAGCAGATGGCCGCGTTCCTGTACCGCCTGGCCGGGTCGCCGGCGGTCACCAACCTGCCGCCCGTGTCACCGTTCCGGGACGTCGCGACCAACCACGTCTTCTACCGCGAGATCGTGTGGCTGTCGCGCAGCGGCATCACCACGGGCTATGCCGACGGGACCTTCCGTCCGTCGGACCCCGTGCTGCGCGAGCAGATGGCCGCGTTCCTGTACCGCTACGAGTTCGGCTCGTCGGGAGGTCCGGTCGACACCGACGGTCCGACCTTCACCGATGTCCGGCGGCCGTTCGTCTTCTTCGACCAGGTCGAGTGGCTGGCGCGGGAGGGAATCTCCACCGGGTACGACGATGGCACCTTCCGCGGTGGGCAGCCCGTGCTGCGGGAGCAGATGGCCGCCTTCCTCAACCGCTACGAGCTGCTGTAGCTCGAGGGGGTCAGCCGGGTCGGCGACCCGCCCACGGGGCGGCGGCCTCCACCTGACCCAGCAGGCTGAAGAGCTCGGCGTCGTGGCCCGCGTGGGTGGCCAGCATCACCCCGACCGGCAGCCCGTCGACCGACCCGAGGGGCAGGCTCGCCGCCGGGACGCCGGCCATGTTGTAGACCGCGGTGAACGGCGTGAACATCAGCTCGCGCCGGTGGTCCTCGGCGGGGTCGCCGGACTCGGTGAACCAGGCGTGTGGTTGCGGCGGCATCGCCAGCGTCGGGGTGAGGAAGGCGTCGAAGTCGGCCAGACCGGTCATCACCCCGCGGGTGGTGAGGTCGAGGAACTGCATCGCTGCGGCCAGCTCGGCCGCCGTGGCGCGACCGCCGCGCTCACGCCAGTAGCGGGTGTTGGCCCGCAGCATCGGCGCGGCCTCGTCGGGGATCGGAGCGGCGGCCATGCCGCTGGACCACACGACGTTGAACTGCGGCTCCAGCTCGGCGGGGAACGGGTTCGGCACGTCGACGACGTCGTGACCGAGGGCGGCCAGGAGTCGGCCGGCGTCCTCCCACACCGCCACCACCGCCGGATCGGTCTCGATGCCCGGCAGGTACGGCTGCGACCACCGCGCAATGCGCAGACGCCCGGGGTCGCGGTCGACGCACGACGCGAACGGGGTCGGCGGATCGGGCAGACCGCGGGCGTCGCCCACCTGTCGGACCGCGAGCACGTCGAGGAGCGCGGCGGCGTCCCGGACGGTGCGGGCCAGCGGCCCGTCCCCGGCCAGGCCGTTCCAGTCGCTGCCGGCCGGCCCCGGGCTCACCCGGCCGCGGCTCGGCTTGAACCCGACCACGCCGCAGCAGCTCGCCGGGATCCGGATCGACCCGCCGCCGTCGCTGCCGGCGGCCAGCGGCACCAGCCCCGCGGCGACGGCCGCTGCCGCACCCCCGCTGGAACCCCCGGCATTGCGGGAGGGGTCCCACGGGGTCGCCGCCGGCCCCACCACGTCGTTGTCGGTGTACGAGGACAGTCCGAACTCGGGAGTGTTGGTCTTGCCCAGGCTGACGAAGCCGGCCTGCTCGACGAGGCGCACCACGTGCGCATCGGTGTCCGGCACCGCGTCGGCCAGGAGGGCCGACCCCATCGTCGTGCGGACACCCGCCGTGGGGGTGAGGTCCTTGAACGCCGTGGGGACACCGCAGAAGATCGGCACCTCACCCGCGGCCCGGCGACGGTCGGCGTCGTGGGCGGCCCGCAGCGCACGGTCCGGCGTGAGGGTCACGAACGCCCCGAGGTCGGGTCCGAGCCGGTCGGCGCGGTCGAGGTGGTGGCTCACCAGCTCGACGGCGCTGACCACCCGGCGGGTCAGCAGGTCGGCCTGGTCATGGGCGTCGAGCTCGTGCAGGTCGGTCACGGGACCATCATCACCGTGCGACCGACTCGGGTCGACCTGCCCCGACCGCGGCCGGTGAGGGTCAGTCGGCCCAGCGCCACGTGGCGAGCAGCGACTCGGCGGTCTCGACCCGCTCGTCGTCGGGGACGTCGACGCCGAAGGAGAAGGTGATGATGTAGCGCGCACCCGCGTGGGTCACGAGGTACTGGCGGCTGACGGACGTGCCCGTCGCGGCGGTGGCCGTGATGACCGATGCCGTCTCGCCGTCGACCTCGTACGGGTCGCCCTCGGCCATGCCGGTGAATCCGACCGACTCGAGCTCGGCGAAGCCCTGCGACACCACCTCGTCGGCCGACAGGTCCAGCGCACCGGTGCTGCGGATGACGTTGACGTTGGTCGCGAACGGACCCTGGGTCGGTTCGACGAACAGGACCTCGGGGGCGAAACCCGGGACCTCGCCGGCCGCATCGCGCCAGCCGTCCGGCGGGGTGAACGAGAAGTCGTCGGTGCCGACCGTGCCGGCGTCGACGGTCGGCCCGTCCGCGTCGGCCGACACGGTGGCAGTGGCTGCGGGGCGGTCCTCGCCGTCGTCGTCCGCCTCGTCGGACCCACAGCCGACGAGCAGGCCGATCAACAACAAGGGGGCGACGAGCGCGAGGCGGGTCCGATGCATGGCAGGAGCCTAGGCTGCCGGCCGCGCACGGTCGTGACCAAGGTCACGGCCTCCCGATTTCAGCCGCCCCGGAGGTCGGCCTACAGTCGAAACGAAACCGTCTCGTTTCGATGACGTCCAGTCGTCGACCTGCTCAGGAGCACCATGACCCGCCTCACCGCCGACCGGCTCGACGAGCTGCACCGTGGTGTGCTGATGCTCGTCGCCGAGCACGGCTACGAGAAGGTCACGATGGACCGGATCGCCGAGGTGACGCGCAGCAGCAAGGCGACCCTGTACCGCCAGTGGGGCAGCAAGCTCGACCTGGTCGTCGACGCGCTGGGTTCGTCGGCCTCGATCGACGAGGAGCCGCCCGACACCGGCACGCTCGGCACCGACCTGCACGAGCTGGTCGACCGCGGCCTGCGCAACCGCGCCCAGATGTCGTACCAGAACGACCTGATCGCCGCCCTCATGCACGCGGTGAAGGCCAGCCCGGAGCTCGGGGCCGCCCTGCGGGAGCAGATCCTCGCCAGCATCCGGTCGACCCTCGGGTCGGTCCTGGACCGGGCGACCGACCGCGGGGAGGTCGACGCCGACTGGACCGGCCGCGAGCACCTCGTCACCGCGTTCATCGCGCCGTTCGTCCTGCACGACCTCGTCTCCGGCACGGAGCCCGACGCCGACTTCCTGCACAGCTGGGTCGACATCGTCCTCCTGCCCGCCCTCACCGTCCGCTGACCCTTCCCCACCTTCTCGAGGAGACCCCATGGCCCGGCACCTGTTCCGCATCGGACGCTGGTCGTTCCGTCATCGCCGCATCGTCGTGTCGGTGTGGCTGGGCCTGCTCGTGGCCGTCGGCATCGGGGCCACGACCCTGTCCGGTGACACGTCCGACGAGTTCAGCATTCCCGGCATCGAGTCCACCGAGGCGTTCGACCTGATCAAGGAGCGCACGCCCGAGGCTGCGCCGGACGGAGCGACGGCACGGGTGGTGTTCCGTGCGCCCGGGGGTGAGCGGCTCGACGACCCCGCCAACGAGCGGCTGGTGCTCGACACCGTCGACGCCCTGACCACCGACAACGTCGTCAGCGCTGTCGACCCGTTCACGGCCGGCGCGATCTCCGACGACGGCCGCACCGGCTACGCCACCGTGTCGTACGCGGTCAACTCCATCGAGCTCACCGCTGCCGACAAGGAGGCCCTCGAGTCGGCCCCGGACGCGGCCCGCGGTGCCGGACTGCAGGTCGCCATCGGGGGCGACGCCGTGCAGGAGGTGCCCCACGGCGGGACCGCCGAGCTGATCGGCATCGGTGTCGCGATCATCGTGCTCGTCCTCACCTTCGGCTCGTTGCTGACGGCCGGCATGCCGTTGCTGACCGCCCTGGTCGGGGTGGGCATCGGCGTCGCCGGCATCACCACCCTCACCGGCTTCATGGACCTCGGGGCGACCACCCCGATCCTCGCGACGATGCTCGGGCTCGCGGTGGGCATCGACTACGCCCTGTTCATCGTGTCGCGCTACCGGCACGAGGTGGCCTCAGGTCGTCCTCTGGAGGAGGCCGCCGGACATGCGGTCGGCACGGCCGGTTCGGCCGTCGTGTTCGCCGGGCTCACCGTGATGGCGGCGCTCGCCGGTCTCTCGGTCGTCGGCATCTCCTTCCTGACCGAGATGGGCCTGGCCGCGTCGGCCACGGTCGGCATCGCGGTCCTGATCGCCCTGACGATGCTGCCGGCGGTCTTCGGGTTCGCCGGGACCCGGATCCGACGCGACCGACTGCCGGGTGTGAAGGCCCGCGACCCCGAGGCGAAGGACGTCCGCACCCTCGGTCGTCGCTGGGCCGACCTGATCACCCGGCGAAAGGGCGTCACCTTCGGCGCCGGGCTGGCCGTCGCCGCGGTCCTGGCGATCCCGGTGGCCTCGTTGCAGCTGGCGCTCCCGGACGACGGCTCGGCCTCGGACGGCTCGGGCCCCCGGGTCGCCTACGACCTGATCGCCGACAACTTCGGCGCGGGTACCAACGGTCCGCTGCTCGTCGTCGTCGACGTCGCCGGTGCGGCTGATCCCGGCGCCGCGGTCGACCGTGCCGTCGCCGCGGTGTCCGGTGTCGAGGAGGACGTCGCCCAGGTCATCGCGCCGGCTCCGCCGGCCGACGCGACGCCGGAGGAGCTCGCCGACTTCCAGCAGCAGTTCGCGGACGCGCAGTACGCGACCATCACCGTGATTCCCGAGAGCGGCCCGTCGGACGCCGCCACCCAGCAGCTGGTCGACGACCTGCGGGTCGCCCTGGCCGACCTGCCCGACCAGACCGGCGCGCGGGCGCTCGTGACCGGTCAGACCGCTCTCGGCGTCGACATCTCCGAGAGCCTCGGCTCGGCGCTGCCGAAGTACCTGCTGGTGGTCGTCGGTTTCGCCCTGGTCCTGCTCACGGTGGTGTTCCGGTCGATCCTGGTGCCTCTCAAGGCCGTGGGCGGGTTCCTCATCTCCGTCGGTGTCGCGCTGGGTGCGACCGTCGCGGTCTTCCAGTGGGGCTGGTTCGCCGATCTGATCGGCGTCGACAACCCGGGCCCGGTGCTGTTCATGCTGCCGCTGCTGCTGACCGGCATCCTGTTCGGACTCGCGATGGACTACGAGGTGTTCCTCGTGTCGCGGATGCGGGAGGAGTACGTGCACGGCGCCGAGGCGACCGAGGCGGTCGTGACCGGCTTCCAGCACGGTGCCCGCGTGGTCACCGCGGCCGCCGCGATCATGGTCGGCGTCTTCGGCGGGTTCGCTCTGGGCGACGACGTCATCATCAAGTCGATCGGCTTCGGCCTTGCCGTGGGCGTGCTGGCTGACGCGTTCCTCGTGCGGATGACCCTCGTGCCGGCGTTCATGGCGCTGGTCGGCGACCGTATGTGGTGGCTCCCGACGTCGCTCGAACGGGCCCTGCCGAACCTCGACATCGAGGGCGAGGCGCTCGCCCGCGACGACCGCGAGCTCGTCGGCGCCGGCCGCTGACCCGTGGGCGGTGGGTGAGCAACCCTTCCCCCGGACCGGCGGTGGGTGAGCAACCGCATCAGGCGGTCGTTCGGTACCTCACCTACCGCCACCGTCTGCAACCAGATGGTTGACAAGGCCGACCGGTCGTGGTTCCGTGGTTCTCAACCCAACAGTTGAGGACGTGACATGGCTGACCAGCTCTCGCGGGTGTTCGCCGCCTTGGCCGACCCGACCCGCCGCGACATCGTGGCGCGACTCACCGTGGCCGACGCCACGGTGGGCGAGCTCGCCGACCCCTACGACGTGACCGTCCAGGCCGTGTCGAAGCACCTGCGGGTGCTGGAGGACGCGGGTCTGGTCAGTCGCACCAAGGACGCGCAGCGCCGCCCCGTGCACCTGGAGGCGGAGGTGTTCGACCTGATGACGAAGTGGATCGAGCGCTACCGCCGTCAGGCCGAGCAGCGGTACCAGCGGCTCGATGCCGTGCTGGCCGCCCTGGACGACGCCACCGTCACGTCCGCCGAGGAAGGAACCGCATCATGACCACTGCCACCGAGGCCACGATCGAGGCCGATCCCGCTCTCCCGATCATCCGCATCACGCGCGACTTCGCTGCCACCCCCGCTCAGCTCGTCCGTGCCCACACCGACCCCGACCTGTTCGCGCGCTGGGTCGGACCCGACGGGATGGAGACCCGCATCGTGGAGTGGGACGCCCGCAACGGTGGTGCCTGGCGCTACGTGGCCGGCCGCGACGGCGAGGAGTACGGCTTCCGCGGCTGCTTCCACCGGATCAGCGCCGACACGATCGTGCAGACCTTCACCTGGGAGGGGATGCCGGAGGAGGTCTCGCTCGAGACTCTGCGCTTCGAGGACCTCGGCGACGGTCGTACCCGCCTGCACGCGCAGTCGCTGGTCGACTCGTTCGAGGGTCGCGACGCGTGGCTGCGCAGCGGCATGGAGGTCGGCGTCGACCAGGGCTACGCCAAGCTCGACGCGATGCTCGGGGACGTCGAGGCATGACCGCCGCCGAGCACCACCGAGCGGTGGCCGCGAGATTCGGCGAGCGGGTCGCAGGCGTGACGGACTGGTCCGTCCCGGCCCCTGTCGACGGGTGGACGGCGCGCGACGTCGTGCGACACCTCGTCGAGTGGTTGCCCGGGTTCCTCGCCGCCGGAGGGGTGGAGCTGGCGCCGGGTCCGGCGGTCGACGAGGATCCGGTCGCGGCCTGGGAGCACCACGGCGAGCAGGTGCAGGCGCTCCTCGACGGCCCCGACCCCGGCCGCGACTTCACCCACCCGCACGTCGGCACCCAGCCGCTCGACCAGGCGATCGACCGGTTCTACACGGCCGACGTCTTCCTGCACACCTGGGACCTCGCCCGCGCGACCGGTCAGGACGACTCCCTCGACGAGGAGTTCAGCGTCGAGATGCTGGCCGGCATGCAGCCGATGGAGCAGCTCCTGCGGGACTCCGGCCAGTACGGGCCGGCCGTGCCGGTGCCCGCCGACGCCCCGGTGCAGGACCGCCTCCTGGGCTTCATCGGCCGTGACCCCGCCTGGAGGCCCTGACCGCGCGGGCCGGTGCTGCGGGGCGTGGGAGGGGAATGATCCACGCTGGATCGAGGTTGATACGGTCAGACTCAAGTCATCTGACTGACAGTCTTCAAGCACTCGTAGTCCCCGATCAGCAGGAGGAACACCATGGCACGCGCCGTCGGAATCGACCTCGGCACGACGAACTCCGTCGTGGCCGTCCTGGAGGGCGGAGAGCCCACCGTCATCGCCAACGCCGAGGGAGCGCGCACGACCCCGTCGGTCGTCGCCTTCGCCAAGGACGGGGAGGTGCTGGCCGGTGAGGTCGCCAAGCGCCAGGGTGTCACCAACGTCGACCGCACGATCCGCTCGGTCAAGCGCCACATGGGCACCGACTGGAGCTCGGAGGTCGACGGCAAGACGTTCAACCCCCAGCAGATCAGCGCCTTCATCCTGCAGAAGCTCAAGCGCGACGCCGAGGCGTACCTGGGCGAGGCGGTGACCGACGCGGTCATCACCGTGCCCGCCTACTTCAACGACCACCAGCGCCAGGCCACCAAGGAGGCCGGCGAGATCGCCGGCCTCAACGTCAGCCGGATCATCAACGAGCCGACGGCCGCGGCCCTGGCGTACGGCCTCGACAAGGGCGACGACCAGACGATCCTCGTGTTCGACCTCGGTGGCGGCACGTTCGACGTCTCGCTGCTGGAGATCGGTGACGGTGTCATCGAGGTCAAGGCCACCAGCGGCGACAACCACCTCGGTGGTGACGACTGGGACGAGGCGGTCATCAACTGGATCGTGTCGAACTTCAAGTCCAAGACCGGCATCGACCTCACCAAGGACAAGATGGCGATGCCGCGCATCCGCGAGGCCGCCGAGCGGGCCAAGATCGAGCTGTCCAGCTCGTCGTCGACCGCGATCAACCTGCCCTACATCACCGTGCAGGACGGCAACCCCGTCTTCCTCGAGGAGACGCTGAGCCGCAGCGAGTTCGAGAAGATCACCGCCGACCTGCTCGAGCGCACCAAGGCGCCGTTCAACAACGTCATCCGTGACGCCGGGATCAAGGTGGCCGACATCGACCACGTCGTCATGGTCGGCGGCTCCACCCGCATGCCGGCCGTGACCGAGGTGGTCAAGGGCCTCACGGGCGGCCGCGAGCCCAACAAGGGCGTCAACCCCGACGAGGTCGTCGCGGTGGGCGCCAGCCTGCAGGCCGGCGTGCTCAAGGGCGAGGTCAAGGACGTCCTGCTGCTCGACGTCACCCCGCTGAGCCTGGGCATCGAGACCAAGGGCGGCGTGATGACCAAGCTCATCGAGCGCAACACCACCATCCCGACCAAGCGCTCCGAGGTCTTCACCACCGCCGACGACAACCAGCCGTCGGTCGCGATCCAGGTGTACCAGGGCGAGCGCGAGATGGCGTCCGGCAACCAGCTGCTGGCCACCTTCGAGCTCACCGGCCTGCCCCCGGCCCCCCGCGGCGTGCCGCAGATCGAGGTGACCTTCGACATCGACGCCAACGGCATCGTCAACGTCTCGGCCAAGGACCGCGGTACCGGCAAGGAGCAGTCGATGACCATCACCGGCGGTTCGGCCCTGTCCAAGGACGACATCGACAAGATGGTCAAGGACGCCGAGGCGTACGCCGAGGAGGACCGCAAGCGCCGCGAGGACGTCGAGGTCCGCAACACCGGCGAGTCGCTGGCCCACACCACCGAGAAGTTCCTGGCCGAGAACGGCGACAAGGTCGGCGAGGAGCTCAAGAACGAGGTGCAGGCCGATCTCGACGCCCTCAACGAGACCCTCCAGGGCGAGGACCTGGACGCGGTCAAGGAGGCCACCACCAAGCTCGGCGAGTCCAGCCAGAAGCTCGGCACCGCGATGTACGAGGCGGCCGCCGCGGAGGCTGCCGCGTCGGCGCCGTCCGGTGATGCGCCGGCCGACGGCACCGATGCCGCCGGTGACGACGACGTGGTCGACGCCGAGATCGTCGACGACGAGGGTGAGACCAAGTGACGGGACCCGGCGAGCCGGGTGACGTCGAGGAGTCGCCGGCGGGGGAGACCCCGCCGGCGGCCCCGGCCGACGACGCTGCCGGCGATGCTGTCGACGGCTCCGCCGACGACGCGGCCGGGTCCGCCGGTGCTGATGACCCGTTGGCGGCGGCTCAGGCCGACCTCGCCGAGCGCACCGCCGACCTGCAGCGGCTGCAGGCGGAGTACGTCAACTACAAGCGCCGCGTCGACCGTGACCGGGAGCTGGTCAAGGCACAGGGTGAGGCGAAGGTCCTCGACTCCCTGCTGACCGTGCTGGACGACCTCGGTCGGGCCGAGGAGCACGGCGAGCTCACCGGTGGGTTCAAGGCCGTGGCCGACGCGCTGCGGTCTGCGGTCGGCAAGCACCACCTCGAGGCGTTCGGTGCCGAGGGCGACGCGTTCGACCCGGCCGTGCACGAGGCGGTGTTCCAGGTCGGGGAGTCCTCCGACGTCACCGTCACGACGGTCGGGCAGGTGCTGCGGATCGGTTACCGGGTCGGCGACCGGGTGCTCCGGCCCGCCACGGTGGGTGTCGTCGAGCCCGGCGACGCCCCGGAGGCGGCAGAATCGGACACGACGTCAGCCGGCGCGACCGACGACCCGACCGACTGAGTCAACGAGAAGGGAGGTGCGTGCATGAGTGCCAGCGACTGGTCCAGCAAGGACTTCTACGCCGTGCTCGGGGTCAAGAAGGACGCCGGTGCCGACGAGATCAAGAAGGCCTACCGCAAGCTCGCGCGCGACAACCACCCTGACTCCAACCCCAACAACAAGGCGGCCGAGGAGCGGTTCAAGGCCGTGTCCGAGGCCTATGCGGTGCTGTCGAGTCCGGCCAAGCGCAAGGAGTACGACGAGCAGCGGACGCTGTTCGGACAGTTCCGCGGCGGGGGGTTCCCGGGGGGTCAGCCCGGTGGCCAGCCCGGCGGGGCCCAGTTCGACTTCGACCTCGGCGACATCCTCGGGGGCGTGTTCGGTGGCCGCGGCCGCCAGCGCGCCCGGTCGACGGCCCGGCGGGGCGACGACCTCGAGACGGCAGCCACCATCACCTTCGAGCAGGCCGTCGAGGGGGTCACCCTGCCGTTGCGCATGACCAGTGACGAGCCGTGCACCACCTGCCACGGCACCGGCGCCCGCCCGGGCACCGTGCCGAAGGTGTGCACCAACTGTCAGGGCAGCGGCATGCAGACCGGCGCGAACGGCGGCGTCTTCGCCATGACCGAGCCGTGCCAGCAGTGTCGCGGCCGCGGCCTGAAGGTCGAGCACCCGTGCGACACGTGCCGCGGGTCGGGGCGGTCCCCGTCGAGCCGCACCCTGCAGGTCCGGGTGCCCGCCGGCGTCAAGGACGGCCAGAAGATCCGGCTCAAGGGCAAGGGCGGCCAAGGGGCCGGCGGTGGCCCCGCCGGCGACCTGCTGCTGCTCGTGCACGTGGAGCCGCACACGCTGTTCGGCCGCAAGGCCGAGCACCTCACCATCACGGTGCCGATCTCGTTCGACGAGGCCGCCCTGGGCGCCGACATCAGTGTCCCGACCCTCGACGGCCCGCCGGTCCGTCTGCGGGTGCCCGCGGGCACCCCGGCAGGGCGCACCTTCCGCGCCAAGGGCAAGGGCGCACCCGGCAGGAACGGCACCCGCGGCGACCTGCTGGTCACCGTCGAGGTGCAGGTGCCGCACGACCTCACCGACGAGCAGCGAGCCGCGCTCGAGGCGTTGCGCGCTGCGCGCGGCAGCACGACCCCCCGCGACGGACTCTTCGAGGCGGTGACCTGACATGCAGTTCCAACCCCCGGGCCCCGAGGCGAAGGTGTTCGTCATCAGCGTGGCGGCCGAGCTCTCGGGTCTGCACCCGCAGACCCTGCGCACCTACGACCGGCTCGGACTGGTCGAGCCGGGTCGCACGGGCGGCGGCGGGCGCCGTTACTCGGTGCGCGACATCGAGCTGCTGCAGACCATCGCCCGGCTGACCGCCGAAGGCCTGGGTCTGGAGGGCGTGAAACGCGTCATCGAGCTGCAGAACCAGGTGCTGGCCCTGCAGGAGAAGGTGGCCGAGCTGCAGCAACAGCTGGCCGCGGCGGACCAGGTGCAGAACCTGCCGGTCCCCTTCGCGTCGCAGCACGTCACGGTCTGGCGCCGCACCCCCCGCTGATTCCCAGGAAATCCCAGAAAACTGTCACCTGTCCCCTGTTGCAACAGGGGTGACGTGACAGTTTTCTGGGATTTCCTGGGAATCAGCGCCGAGGGGGTCAGCCGAAGAGCTGGGTGTTGCCGAACAGCGGGAGCTGGGCGAAGCACCGCACCCGGTGGACGTCGCTCGGGTCGAGGGTGTTGAGGATGATCTGGGCGACGTTCTTGCTGTACGACAGGCTGAGGTGCTCGGACCGGTCGAGCAGGCACACGTCCTGGATCGTGATGTTGTGGACCGTCGCGCCGGGGCCGGCCTCGATGAAGGCCGCGGTGTAGGGGGTCACGACCTCGTCCTTGCGGGTGGCGATGTTGGTGTAGGTCACGCCCGGGACGGTCTGCCCGTTGCCGTTGAGGCGCTGGTAGAACGGTGTCTGCGGTGCGGGGCTCGGATCGACCTGCTGGGCCAGGGCGGGCAGCTGGAGCAGCTCCAGGCCCAGGAACACCGGTGCCAGCAGCCCCAGGGTGCTCCCGAGCCGCGTGATCCCGAACAGGTTCGTCGGCCGGTTGGACGAGGCGAGTCCGACCACGTTCGCGACGTGGTCCGCGCCGCCCAGCACGTTGGTGTAGTACCGCGAGATCATGCCGCCCTGCGAGTGGCCGATCAGGTCCACCTGGGTCGCGCCGGTCGCGGCGAGCACCCGGTCGACGAACACGCCGACCTCGGTGGCGTTGTCGACCAGGTCGCCGGTGCCGTTGACGAACGGGATGCCCGTGCTGTTGCCGAAGTTGAGGGCGAACACGCAGTAGCCCTGGTCCTCGATGATCGGCGACAGGCCGTTCCAGTTGTTGTACGCGTTCTCCAGCGTCCCGTGCACCAGCACGACCGGCCGGGGGTGCTGGGCCGACGGCCGGCAGGACCAGTCGTTCGCGCCGGCCGGGTCCGCGGCCGGCCGGACGATCGACGTCGCCAGCGCTGCGGGGAACGAGTTGTCGCCGCCGAAGGAGCCGAACAGGAGGGGTCGGGGCGTCGGGTCGACGGCCGCGGCCGGACCAGCCACGGCGACCGAGAAGGTCAGGGCGGCGAGGACGCCGACGGCGAGCCGCCGGACGGACGAGTGGTGCTTCATGGTGGTTCCCCCGGGAGGCGCAGGTGCGACGGACCTGACCATCCTCGGCTGCACCGGGCCGCCCCGACAGGACCACGACGATCGTCCGGTCGCCGCGGGTGATCGATCCGGTCCGCCCGTCCCCCGCTCACGGACCGGCGCGAGCCGGGCACCCGCGGAAACGCAGACAGGTGGTCCGGGCGGCCCCTAGTCTGGCGGTCCGCAGACCAGGAGGACGCCATGACCCAGCCATCGATGCCCCCGCCGCCGCCGGAGCAGAGCCCGACCACGTTCGCCTCGTGGGGGCAGCGGGTCGGCGCCCTCATCATCGACATCATCCCGCAGCTGGTCGTGTTCGTCGTGTGCGCGGTGCTCTTCGGGGAGTCCGAGACCGGGGACGGGAGCTTCTCCTTCCAGCTGGCCGGCGTCGGGGCCGTCCTGTACTACCTGCTGGCCTTCGCGTGGTTCGGCTACAACTGGCTGTACCTGCAGGGCACGACGGGTCAGACCGTGGGCAAGAAGGCCCTCGGCATCGGCGTGCACCGGGCCGGCACCCGCGAGCCGATCGGGCCGGGCCTGACCTTCGTCCGCCAGCTGGCCCACATCCTCGACTCGCTGCCGTGCCTCATCGGCTACCTCGTGCCGCTGTTCGACGGCGAGCGCCGGACCTTCGCCGACATGATCATGTCGACCCGGGTGCACCGGGTCTGACGCCCTCGCGGCGAAACCTCGCCGTCACCTGACCGACGTAGGTTGGTCGGGTGACGCCCGAGATCTCCCACGCCGACCGCCTGCCCGAGCAGAACCTCCCTGCGGACGTCCCGCAGGAGGAGGTCCTGCGCAGCGACGTGCGGCGGGTCGCCGACCTGCTCGGCCAGACCCTCGTCCGACAGGAGGGTCAGGAGCTGTTCGACCTGGTCGAGCGGGTGCGGGTGCTGTCCCGCCGCCGCGACGACGAGGGCGCGGCCGAGGACCGGGCGACGGTACACGCCCTGCTCGACGAGCTGCCCACCGACACCGTCGCCTCGCTCGTGCGGGCGTTCAGCGTGTACTTCAACCTGGCCAACGTGGCCGAGCAGGTGGCGCGGGTCCGGGAGGTCGTCGACCGGCCGTACGGCACGGGGTGGCTCGACCGGGCCGTGGCCGAGATCGTGGAGGACCAGGGCCCGGGTGCGCTCGCGGAGGCCTTCGCGTCGCTCGACATCCGGACGGTGTTCACCGCCCACCCCACCGAGGTCAGCCGGCGGTCCACCCTCACCAAGATCCGCCGGATCGCCGACATCCTCGGCGAACCGTCGGACGACGACACGGTGCTGCGTCGTCGGCAGGACGCGAACCTCGCCCAGCTGATCGACCTCATCTGGCAGACCGATCCGGTGCGCCGCAACCGGCCCACCCCACTCGACGAGGCCCGGCATGCTGTCTACTACCTGCAGGACATCCTCGACGAGACCATGCCGACCCTGTCGGCCGATCTGGCCGACACGCTCGCCGTCCACGGCATCCGGCCCGCCGCCACGGCCCGACCGCTGAGCTTCGGGTCGTGGATCGGCGGCGACCGCGACGGCAATCCGAACGTGACCCCCGAGATCACCCGTGAGGTCCTGCGGCTGCAGCACCGGATCGCCAACCGCGTCGTCACCGCCAGCCTCGACGTGCTGATCCGTGAGCTGTCGACCTCGGTCGACCTGGTCGGGGTCGGCGACGACCTGCTCGCGTCGCTCGAGGTCGATCTCGAGGTCCTCACGGACCTCGATCCGCGCCTGCTCAGCGTCAACGCCGCCGAGCCCTACCGGCTCAAGCTGTCGTGCATGCGGCTGAAGCTCGAGCACACCGCCGACCGCATCGCCGCCGGGGCCGCGCACGTCCCGGGCCACGACTACGCCGACCGCTCCGAGCTGCTCGCCGACCTCGCCCTGGTGGACGGGTCGCTGCGCGCCCACGGCGGCGAGATCGTCGCCGACCGGATGGTGGCCGACACGATCCGCACGGCCTCGCTCGTGGGACTGCACCTGGCCACCCTGGACGTGCGGGAGCACGCCGACGCCCACCACCACGCCGTCGGGCTGCTCGTCGACCGGGTCGGTGAGCAGCCGGTCGCCTACGCCGACCTCGACCGGGCGGCCCGGCACCGTCTGCTGTCCGTCGAGCTGGGGTCGCGCCGGCCGCTCAGCCCGCAGCCGCCCGCTCTCGACGAGGCCGCCGCCCGCACGTACGGCGTGTTCGAGGTCATCCGCGAGATGCACGGTGTGTTCGGGCCGGAGGTCGTGGAGTCCTACATCGTGTCGATGAGTCAGGGCGCCGACGACGTGCTGGCGGCGGCCGTCCTGGCGCGCGAGGTCGGGCTGGTCGACCTGCACTCCCCGGAGCCGGTCGCCCGCATCGGCTTCGTGCCGCTGCTGGAGACCATCGAGGAGATCCGCCGGGCCGGTGACGTGCTCGACGACCTGCTGGGTGACCCGGTGTACCGGCGCATCGTCAGCCTGCGCGGCGAGGTGCAGGAGATCATGCTGGGCTACTCCGACTCCAACAAGGAGGGCGGCATCACCACCAGCCAGTGGGAGCTGCACCAGGCCCAGCGCAGTCTGCGGGACGTCGCGGCCCGGCACGGCGTGACCTTGCGGCTCTTCCACGGTCGTGGCGGCACGGTGGGTCGTGGCGGCGGTCCCACCTACGACGCGATCCTCGCCCAGCCGTGGGGGGTGCTGGCCGGCGACATCAAGTTCACCGAGCAGGGCGAGGTCATCAGCGACAAGTACGCGTTGCCGGTGCTCGCGCGCGAGAACCTCGAGCTGTCGATGGCCGCGGTCCTCACGGCGTCGTCGCTGCACACCGAGTCGCGTCAACCCGCCGAGACCCTCACCGACTGGGACACCACGATGGAGCTGGTGAGCGGTCGCGCCTACGCCGCCTACCGCGAGCTGGTCGAGGACCCGTCGCTGTTCGACTACTTCCTCGCCTCGACACCGGTCGACCAGCTGGGTGGGCTCAACATCGGGTCGCGACCGGCGCGGCGCCCCGACTCCGGTGGTGACATCTCCGGGCTGCGCGCGATCCCGTGGGTGTTCGGCTGGACGCAGTCCCGCCAGATCGTGCCGGGCTGGTTCGGGGTCGGCAGCGGCCTGCGCGCAGCGCGGGAGGCCGGTCACGAGGCCGCGCTCGCCCAGATGCTGGAGCAGTGGCACTTCTTCGGCACCTTCATCTCCAACGTCGAGATGACCCTGGCCAAGACCGACCTCGCGGTCGCGTCGCACTACGTCTCCGCCCTGGTGCCGGACGACCTGCAGCACGTGTTCGACCTGATCCGGGCCGAGCACGCGATCACGGTCGAGGAGGTGCTGCGCGTCACCGGTGAGCAGCGGCTCCTCGACCACCAGCCGGCCCTGCGCCGCACCCTGGAGATCCGCGACACGTACCTGCAGCCGATCTCCTACGCCCAGGTCGACCTGCTGGCCCGGTCGCGTCAGGACCCGGACTCCACCGACGAGCACCTGCGGCGCGCCCTGCTGCTCACCGTCAACGGCATCGCGGCGGGCCTGCGCAACACCGGCTGATCCCCGTGGGGCGGCGCCCCGCCGGGGTGCGAGGATGCGGGGGTGTCCGTGCTGGAGATCGTCCTGGTCGCGCTGCTGGGCGGCGTGTCTGTGTACGCGGTCGTCCTGCGGTCCCAGCTGACCCGGTCGCGGGTGCTGGTCAAACGGCTGGAGGCCGAGCGGGCTGCCCGTGACCCGCGACGTCGGCGGCGTTCGGCGCCGCTGGTGGTGCGCCGGGCCGAGAAGGCCGTCAAGGCGGTCACCGAGTCGGCCGACATCCTGCGGACGCGCGGGGTCAGCGGCCTGGTCGCGTCGTCGATCGAGGACCTGACCGAGTGGGTCCGTGAGGACCGGGCGGCGGTCGAGAGGTTCGCCGCGCCCGACGGGACGGTGACGGTGTTCTTCTCCGACATCGAGGGCTCCACCGCGCTGAACGAACGGCTGGGCGACCGGGCGTTCGTCAAGGTGCTCGCCCGCCACGACGAGCTGGTCCGCACCTCCCTGGCCAACCACGACGGCCACGTGGTCAAGACCCAGGGCGACGGCTTCATGGTGGTCTTCCGGCAGTCCGCCGACGGGGTCCGCGCGGCCCTGGAGATCCAGGAGCGGCTCGGCCGCGAGCGCGGACGGCTGCGGTCCCACGACATCGCGGTTCGGATCGGTCTGCACCGCGGTGCCGTGGTCGCGCGGGACGGCGACTACTTCGGCCGCAACGTGGCCCTCGCCGCCCGGGTGGCGGCCGAGGCCGCCGGCGGTGAGGTGCTGGTGAGCGACGAGCTGCGCGAGTCGCTGCTGGACGCGACCGAGTTCGTGTTCGACGAGGTGCGTGAGGTCGAGCTGAAGGGTTTCACCGGGCTGCAGCGGCTCTGGCTCGTGGGCTGACGCAGCGGCCCGGCGTGGCCGTCAGTTGACCTGGCGGTCGTGGCCGGCCCAGAACTCCTGCCGCAGCTTGAACTTCTGCAGCTTGCCCGTGGCGGTGCGGGCGAGCTCGTCGCGGAACTCGATCCGCTTCGGGCACTTGTAGCCGGCCAGCCGTTCCCGGCAGTGCGCGATCAGCTCGTCCGCGGTCACCCCGTCGGCCACGACCAGCGCCGTGACCAGCTCGCCCCACCGTTCGTCCGGCGTGCCGATGACGGCGACCTCCCGCACGGCGTCGTGCGACGCCAGTGCATCCTCGACCTCGATCGACGAGACGTTCTCGCCGCCGCTGATGATGACGTCCTTCTTGCGGTCGGCGATGGTGACGTAGCCGTCCTCGTACGACCCGCCGTCGCCGGTGTGGAACCAGTCGCCGGCCAGCGCCTCGGTGGTGGCGTCCGGGTTGTCCCAGTAGCCCTGCAGCACCGTGTTGCTGCGCGCCAGGATCTCTCCGGAGTCGTCGAGCATGATGCTGGTGCTGAGCGCCGGCGCCCCGGCGCGACCCAGGAGCCGGGCCTGCTCGGGCGCCTCGAGGTCGTCCCACTCCTCGCGCATGCGGCTCATCGTCAGCAGCGGCGCGGTCTCGGTCAGGCCGTAGATCTGGATGAACTCCCAACCGAGTTCTGCACGGACCCGCTCGATCGTGCGGGTCGGCGGCGGCGCACCGGCGACCACGCACCGGACCCGGTCACGGCCGGGCACCTCGCCCTCCCACGTCTCGAGGGCGTCGAGGACCATCGCCAGCACCGCGGGTGCGCAGCACAGGTAGGTGACGCCGTGCTCGGCGATGCGGCGCAGGATCTCGGCGCCGTCGACCTGCCTCAGCACGATGTGCCGGCCGCCCATGCCCGTGACGCCGTAGACCTGGCCCCACCCGTTGCAGTGGAACATCGGCAGGGTGTGCAGGTACACGTCGCGGTCGCTGACCGACGCCTGCCAGCCGAAGACCGTCGCGTTGGTCCACAGCGCGCGGTGGGTCTGCTCCACGCCCTTGGGCCGCGCGGTGGTGCCGGAGGTGTAGTTGATCGTCGCAGTGGCGTTCTCGTCGGGCTCCCACGGGCGGGGCTCGGCGCGGCTCGACCAGATCCGGTCGTCGTCGCGGCCCAGGACGAACACGTGCGGCGCGTCGATCACGTCGGCCAGGTGGGCCAGGTCGGGATCCAGCATGACGACCTCGGCGCCGCAGTGGTCGACGATGTACTCGACCTCGGCGGCCGCGAGACGGAAGTTGATCGGCACGAACACCCGACCCCAGGCCGAGACGCCGAAGAACGACACCAGCATCCGGGCGGCGTTGTGCGAGATCATCGCGACCCGTGCACCCGGTTCGATGCCGAGCTCGTCCAGCGTCGCCGCCTGCGACCGTGCGAGGCGCATGACGTCGGCGTAGGTCAGCTCGCCCCACGACGGTGCGGTCTGCTGCGGCTCGTCGACGACGGCGACCCGCTCGGGGTAGACGGTGTGGGCGCGGGCGAGGAAGTCGCCGACGCTGAACGCAACCTGCATGCTGCTCCTCGGGTGTGGCGGGGGTCACGGCCATCCTGCCCCTCGCCCGGTCGCGGCACCACCGTGGCCCGAGCCCGGATCGCCCGGCGGCACCCTGGTCGCGCTGAACGGGCGGTGGGTGAGCAACCTTTCCCTGCTCCCGTCGGTGGGTGAGCAACCGCCTGGGCCCGCGATTCGGTTGCCTACCCACCGCCGGAGTCAGTCGCCGGGCGGGGTGCCGTCGCCGGGCTGGGGGCCGTAGCGCTGCTCCAGCTCGGCGCGGGTCCCCACGTCAAGATCTTCGAAGCGGACCTGGCGACCGTCCTGGACGCCGACCAGGTTGATGTCGGCGTCGGCCCGGCCCTGCCGGAGTATGGCGTGGGCCCGGTCCAAGACTTCCTGGGCGTCGGCGTCGGGAGCGATGGCGACCTTCCCCGCGTAGAGATTCTCGAGCGTGTCCACATACGCGATGTCGACGGACTGGATGCCCGGCACCGCCAGGATCTGGG
Source organism: Aeromicrobium marinum DSM 15272 (assembly GCF_000160775.2). Classification (NCBI taxonomy): domain Bacteria; kingdom Bacillati; phylum Actinomycetota; class Actinomycetes; order Propionibacteriales; family Nocardioidaceae; genus Aeromicrobium; species Aeromicrobium marinum. The sequence continues at coordinate 2,976,659 of NZ_CM001024.1, forward strand.
CGTAGAGCTGCTCGTCGGGGATCGGCGTGTACGCGGGCGTCGGGTCGTCGCGGCCCGGCGTGCAGCCTCCGGCCGCGAGGAGCGCGGCGACGATCATGAAGGTCCAGTGCATTCTCATGGCTGCTCCGGGGTGATCTGGTAGCGGGTGCTGGTGCCGGTTCCAGCGAAGAAGTGCTCGTTCTGTCGACGCCAGGCCTCGATGCCGGGGTCGGTCGACGCGTCGACGTCGGAGCCGGTGCTCGCGTAGTTGCCGGTCGAGTGCGCAGTGACCGGACCCCTGGCGCCGCGGTCTGTCCCCTCGGAGTCGCTGAGTGCGCGCCGTACGGTGGTCCAGTTGGAGCGGTCGGGGTTCGCCGTCCCGTCGAGCATCGGGACGAAGTCCTGGGTGTGCTCCAGCGACACCACCGAGACGTGGTCGGGTACGTCGAATCGGCCCACCGGTGATCCGCCCGTCACGACACTGGTCACGTTGAACTCGCGGCGCAGGCCCGGATCGGAGGCCATCGTCATCGCGGTGATGCCACCTTGGCTGTGTCCGGTGAGCATCACCGGTGCGCCGGCGGGAATGTCGGCCCTGCGCATGGCCTCGGCGACCAGATCGGTGATGATCGCCTCCTGTCCCGCGCTCAGGGTCAGGTTGGTGGTGTTGTCGATCGGGTTGTCGCCGCGCTGGGTGTCGAGGACCTGGGTGCCTGGGATCTGAACGATGTAGGAGGGCGGATGGCCGACCGCGATGACCTGCACCTGACCGGGATCGGACGACAGCAGGCCCTGCTGTTGAAAGATCGTCCTGATCGCGGAGTCGGGGCTGATCGGGATCTCCTCGGCCTCACCGACACGATCCACGCGGAAGTCGCCGGTGTCCTCGAAGTGTCCCGCCAGCCGAGCGAGGGCCAGCAGGCCGGCGACCGACGAGGCGTAGTCGCCGGTGGGCCAGTTGCCGTCGCTCAGGGTGGCCAGGAGCAGCGGGCCGCCGGGCAACAGGGCCGCCAGCGAGAACGCGCCTCCCTGCACCAGGCCCGGCGCCATCCGGCTCAACGCCTCCATGAGCCAGGGGTTGTCGTACAACGTCTCTTGGACGTCGGCCAGGAGGGCGTCACGGTTCAGGTACAGCTGGGCGGCGAGCGCCGGGTTCTGGGCGGCCGCGACGAGCAGCGCGAGCGCGGCCGCGGGGAGCACCGCCCCGGCGGTGAATCCGGCAGCGTCCCACCACAGCTCCTCGGCCCGGGCGAGCTGCTCGTCGGTGAACTGCAGGACGTCGACGCTGGTGCGCAGGTAGCGGGCCGCGACCTCCAGCTCGACGCTGGTCCACAGGGCGCCCCGGTGGCCGGTCGCGGCCGAGTCGATCGTCGCCAGGACCCCGGCCACCTCCCCGGGGCACAGCGCGGTGGCCTGTAAAAGGTCGCCGTCCACGAGCAGACCGGCGAGGCTTCCGCTGACCGAGCGCAGCTCGTCGCCCGCCTCGTCCAGCAGGTTCGCGTAGCTGACCATGTCCTCGTAGTTCGCGGTGATGCCGCCCGCCCCGCCGCTGATCGACAGGCCGTCACCCATCGTGGTCACCGTCCCGCGCGGCTGCCTCGAAGGCCCCGGCGAGCAGGTCGACGAGGTCATGACCGATCTCGGCGCGGCTGCGGACGGTGTGCGTCACGCGGGAGCCCTGGGTGGACACCGCCACCCAGCCCACGTCGGCGAGCAGCCACTGCCGCAGCTTCTGCTCCCGGTGCCCGGCCACGTGGACCGTGAGGGAGGCGCTGGCCGTGGTGCCGGCCGCGAGGGCGACGAGAACCTCCGGCGGCTCGGCGAATCCGGCCTGCTGCGCGACGTGCTGCGCGAGCGCGTGGTCGCCGGTCGTCAGGGCAAGGAACAGCGACAGCGAGGCCTCGTACGGCAGGGTGACCGGGTCGGCCGGGGTGTGTCGCTGCAGTCCCGCGGCCGGCAGGAGCCGCAGGATCTCGGCGACCAGGTGTTCCGGCACGGTGGCGCTGATCTCGATGCCGGGCACCGCGACCGGACCGGAGCCGTCGTCGGCCGGGACGAGCGCGCGGACCGCGATGCCGACGGACCGCAGGTCGCACCCCACCTGGGCGAGCACGCCGCGGTCACCCCGGCCCGAGACGAGGGTGATCCCCACGACGCCCATGTCGACCGCCAGCAGGGCGGCCTCGGCCACGGCGGGGTCGGCCGCGACCGTGGAGGCGGGCGTGCCGGGCAGGGGGGCCAGTGACGAGGTGGTGTGGTCACCGACGATCGCCGCCCAGTCGGGCTCGTCCACCCGGGCCCGCAGTGCGGTGCCGGAGGGTTCCAGCACGACGGTCACAGCAGCCGGCCCAGTCCGCCGGCGAGGTCACGGGCCTGGCCGACGAGCTCCTGGCCCTTCTCCACCGCGTCGTTCGCGAAGCCCTGAGCGGCGTCCATGACGTCGACGGCGCCGTCGGCCACCGCCTGCTGGACCTCCTCGATCGTGCGACCGGCCTGGTCGAGCAGATTCTGCAGGGTCCGTTGCCGTTCCTCGAGGGTGGTGGCCAGGGCCTCGATCTCGTCGGCCACCCGTCGGACGTCGTCGGCGACGGCCATCGCGGTGCGGCGACGCTCGGCCAGCTGGTCGCGGAACCGGTCGGCGGCGCTGCTTCGCCACTCGACGCCGGCCGTGCGCAGCACGTGCGCCGCGGCGTCGTCGACGGCGTCGGCCCAGGCCCGGACGCGCTGCGCGTCGGCGCGCAGGTCCTGCGGATCGCCCCCGAGCCTCATGCGGCCAGCGTAGACGCCGGTCAGCCGTAGGGGTAGAACCCGTGTCCGGACTTCTTGCCCAGCAGTCCGGCGTCGACCATGCGGTCGAGCAGCGGCGGGGGCGAGTAGAGCGGCTCCTTGAACTCGTCGTACATCGAGATGCCGATGGCGCGGATCGTGTCGAGCCCGATGAGGTCCGACAGGGCCAGCGGACCCATGGGGTGGCCGCAGCCCAGCACCATCCCGCGGTCAATGTCGGCGGCCGAGGCGTAGCCGGCCTCGTACATGCGGATCGCGGACAGCAGGTACGGCACCAGCAGGCTGTTGACGACGAACCCGGCGCGGTCGGTCGCCTCGATCGGCTCCTTGCCGAGGCCGTCGGTCACGTAGGCGCGCATGCGGTCCATCGTGGTCGGGGCGGTGGTCAGTGACGGGATGAGCTCGACGAGCTTCATCACGGGCGCGGGGTTGAAGAAGTGCACGCCCATGACGTGGTCGGCGCGTCCCGACACCGCGCCGAGCTTCACGATCGGGATCGACGAGGTGTTGGAGGTCAGGATCGCGTCCTCATCGATGAGGATCCGGCCGACCCGGCGGAACAGGTCGAGCTTGACCTGCTCGACCTCGCTCGCGGCCTCGACCACGAGCTGGCGGTCGGCCAGGCGTTCCAGGTCGTCGGTGACGCTGATCCGTTCGAGGGCGGCCGCGAGGTCCTGCGGGCTGATCTTGCCCCGGTCCGCCGCCCGCTCCAACGAGGCGACGATGCGGTCGTGCGCAGACTTCGCGGCCTCGTCGGAGACCTCCACCAGGACCACGTCGAGACCGGCACGGGCGTTGACCTCCACGATGCCGGACCCCATCAGGCCCCCGCCGATCACGCCGACACGTTCGATGCTCATCTGGTTCCATTCGTAGGACGTCCGAGGATTGGTGCCATCGTAGAGGGTCGTCGTCGGAAAAGATGAGGCGGCCTCATGTTTCGCCTCTGGCTCCTCCAGGAGTGGTGCCGCCGTCGCGGCGTGGGGACGTGATGGGATGACGCCATGCGTGGGTGGTGCGTGGCGTTGACGGCGGCGGTCGTGCTGGCCGGGTGTGGCGGTTCCACGACCCCCGATCCTGCTCCGACGACCGCTGCTCCGGCGGAGGAGGGCGTGCCCGCGCCCGAGACGATGTCGGGCCTGCAGTGCGCTCCCACCGACCAGGGCACGTGGACGGCGACGGGCGTCATCACCCATCTGGAGCCCGAGCCCGCCACCTACCGCGTCACGGCCTACGTGGGCCCGGCCGACGGACTGCCGCGGGCGGCGGTGAGCACCGAGCTGGAGGCGATCCAGCCCGAGGGGGCGGCCCCGTTCGAGGTGACGGGCATCCCGGCCCACGGTGAGGGGCCGGTGTGCCACGTGCAGGTCCTCCGGCTGGAGTGACCCCGCTCGAACCCCTGACATCGGCACGCCCGGTGTGCGAAGGTGCCGCATGACCACCCCGACCGTGCACCGCACCCCGGACGAGCGCTTCGCCGACCTGCCCGACTTCCCGTACGAGCCGCACTACCGCGAGTGGGACGGTCTTCGCCTGGCCCACGTCGAGGCCGGTGAGGGCTCGACCGTCGTGCTGCTGCACGGGGAGCCGACCTGGTCGTTCCTGTGGCGACACGTCATGGCCGAGCTCGTGGAGGCCGGCCACCGGTGCATCGCCCCGGACCTGCCCGGTTTCGGCCGGTCCGACAAGCCGGCCGACGAGTGGTTCACCTACGACCGCCTGGTGGCGTCGGTGGTGTCGCTGTTCGAGGACCTGGACCTGCGTGACGTGACCCTCGTGGTGCACGACTGGGGTGGGCCGGTGGGTCTGCGGGTCGCGACCACCGAGATCCCGGACCGCATCGCACGGATCGTCGTGATGGACTCGGGTCTGTTCACCGGGCAGCAGCGAATGGGCGCGGCGTGGCAGGCCTTCCACGAGTTCGTGCAGGCGACGCCGGACCTGCCGATCGGGATGCTGATCGGCGGAGCGGTGGCCACGCCGATGGCCGACGAGGTGCTCGCCGCCTACGAGGCACCGTTCGACTCCGTCGACGCCAAGGGTGGAGCGCGCACCCTGCCGGGACTGATCCCGCAGAGCCCGGACGCCCCCGGTGCCGCCGAGGGCAGGGCTGCGGTCGAGCGGTTGGCCGTCGACACCCGGCCGATGCTGCTGATGTGGGCCGACAGCGACGTCGTGCTGCCGCTGGAGGCGACGGGTCGGCAGATGGAGCAGCTGCTGCCGCTGGACCAGCCGCTGCAGGTGGTCGAGGGTGCCGGGCACTTCCTCCAGGAGGATGCAGGTCCTCAGATCGGCCGCAGCATCGCGGCCTGGCTCGACCAGCTGCCCTGACCCCCCGCCCCCCGCGCCCCGCGAAATTTCGGAGCCGGCACGGCGTCCTGTCACATGGCACGGCAGATCTGCCGTGCCATGTGCGAACCTCCCGTGCCGGCTCCGTAACTTCGCGCGGCGGGAGGTGGGGGATCAGGAGCGCGGGGGTTCGAGGGTCGCGCCGAGGGCGGCCCGGGCGAACCGCACCAGCCGCTCGGCGGGGTACGCCGCCGGGTCGTCGAGCATCAACGTCCCGAGCCGCTCGGCGGCCGCGAGCAGTGCCTCGCTCGTCAGGGCGGCGTCGATGCGCCCGTCCGGCACGGCACGCTCGACCATGGACCGGAGCTGCTGGCGCACGACGGTCCGCCCGGCCTCCACCCGCTCGCGCACCGCGCCTGGGGTGCCCTGGGGCGGGAGCAGCATGAGTCGCCACGTGGCCGGTTCCTCGTGGACGAGGGTCGCCAGCCGTTCGACCCAGGCCAGCAGGGTGCGGGTGACGTCGGCGCCGGGTGACGTCGACGGCAGCGCCTCGGCCAGCTGTTCGAACGTCCGGTGCTCCTCGCGGTCGAGCAGTGCCATGAGGAGGGCCGACAGGTCCGGGTAGGCCTTGTACACGACGGGCTTGGCGATGCCCATCCGTCGCGCGACGGCCTCCATGGTGACCCCGGAATAGCCGTGCTCGAGGATCAGCTCGAGCGCGGCGTCGAGCGCCTCGACGCGCCGGACCTCGATGCTGCGTCGCGGCTGCCGGGTCGCAGCGGTCCGGTCGGTCACACCGACACCGGGACCGACGTCGGTGCGGCCGGTGCAGCCGACCCGGCCGCCTGGCGCTGCAGCTCGGCCGGTGCGGCGAGCCGGCCCCAGCGCTCGCGGGCCTCCGCCGGGGTGACCACGACCGGGTCGAGCACCTCGTCGTGCCGCAGCGCCGGGAGGGCGACAGCAGCGGTGGCGGGCGACACGATCCTCAGCAGTCGCGTCCGCACGGGCATCGGCGCGGCAGCGCGCATCGCGACCGAGTAGAGGACCCAGACGAGCGCATCGGTGAGGCGGGTCTGCCGGATGCCGGTCAGGTCGCGCATCCACCGCGGGAACGTCGAGATCGTGGCCCGGCGGACGATCCGGCCCGCGATCGAGCTCGGCAGCCGCAGCACGGGGGTGCGCGGTCCGATCATGGTGGCCGCCTCGAGCAGGTGCAGCATCATCGCGCGGGTCTCCTCGGTGACGCAGAGCCGGGCGCGGACCTCCTGCAGGTAGGCGCTCGCCTCGGCCCGGGACGACGGCACGCGCTCGACGTCGATCGTCTGCAGCTCGGCGGCCACGCGGCAGGCCGCCCACCACTGCTGGTCCTCGGTCTCGGTGATCCGTCCGGGCCCGAACGTCTCGTAGGTGTACTGGATGGAGTGCCACGCGGTGACGTGGATCCACAGCTGGGTCTCGGGGTCGTTGGGGCTGTAGGGCAGACCGCTCACCGGCTCGGTCCCGGTGACGGCTCCGTGCACGCGGTACAGGATCTCGGAGGCCTCGATGGCCGACCGGCTGTCGCCCAGCGCCATCGTCGCGAAGTACACGAGCGTGTTGTCGTAGCGGGCCGCCGGCGCGTACCGCACCTTGTCGGTGCCGGCGACGGCGGCGAGCAGGAACGGATCGAGCTCCTCGATCACGACCGAGCGCTGGAACCCGACGGTGACCGACGTCGGATAGCCCCAGAGCTGCCAGACGATCGATCCGGGACCGAAGAAGCCGTGGTCCTCCCGCGGGCGGACGGGACGGCGGCGGGCAGGCGCGGTGGACGGCATGGAGGTCTCCTTCGTGACGGATTCGCTACGCTAGCGTAACTACGCATGCGTAGCAAGACCTCCGAGATGTGCTCCTGAATCAACGGAATCCTGCACGGAAAAGGTTGATGTGGGAGCACATCTGGGTCGGGGTGGGTCAGGAGCGGGAGACGCGCACCATCTCGTCGCGCTCGACGACCTTGACCCGCTCGCGGGCGTGCGCGTGGGTCTCGCCGAGCATCTGCTCGTGCGCCTCGAGCTTCTCCCAGCCGTCCCACGTGGTGTAGGCGATGCCGCGGCTGTCGAGGTGACGGTCGAACGCCTCGCGCTCGGGATGCTCCGGGGCGATGAGGTCGTCGACGTCCTCGACCAGCATGCCGACGGTCTCGGCGGCGTCGGACTTGGTGTGGCCGATGAGCCCCACCGGGCCGCGCTTGATCCAGCCGGTCGCGTACACGCCGGGCAACGGGGTGCCGTCGATGTCGATCACGTGGCCGCCGTCGTTCGGGACGACACCGGACACGCTGTCGAACGGCAGGCCCACGAGGTTGTCGGAGTAGTAGCCGATCGCGCGGTACACCGCCTGCACCGGCCAGTCGACGAACTCCCCGGTGCCGCGCACGTTGCCCGTGCCGTCGAGCTCGGTGACCTCGGTCCGCAGCCCCACGACCTTGCCGTCCTCGCCGAGGATCTCGACCGGGTTCTGGCAGAAGTGGATGTGGATGCGGTGCGCGGCGCCGGTCGGCTCCTTGGCCAGGTAGTTCTGCAGCACGTCGACGACCAGCTTCTGGCTCTTGGCGGCCTTCAGGGCCTCCATGGAGCCCTCGTCGAGCTCGAAGCCCTCCGGGTGCACGATGACGTCGATGTTGGGGCTGTGCGACAGCTCGCGGAGCTCCATGGGGGTGAACTTGACCTGCGCGGGCCCGCGGCGCGCGAACACGTGCACGTCGGTCGTGGCGTTGCGGGACAGCCCGGCGTGGACGTTGTCGGGGATCTCGGTGACCAGCAGCTCGTCGGCGGTCTTCGCCAGGATCCGGGCGACGTCGAGCCCGACGTTGCCCACCCCGAGCACGGCCACCTGGGTGGCGTGCGGCTGGAAGTCCCAGTCGCGGTCGACGTCGGGGTGGCCGTCGTACCAGTAGACGAAGTCCGCCGCGCCGAACGACCCGTGCAGGTCGATGCCGGGGATCTGCAGGTCGCGGTCGCGGCGGGCGCCGGTCGCGAAGATGACCGCGTCGTAGAACTGCCGCAGGTCCTCGAGCTTGAGGTCGGTGCCGAAGTTGACGTTGCCGAAGAACCGGATGTCGGGGTTGCTCATGACCCGCTTGAGGGCCTTGATGATCTCCTTGATCCGGGGGTGGTCCGGCGCGACCCCGTAGCGGATCAGCCCGAACGGCGTGGGGTCGCGGTCGATGATGTCGACCGTGACGGAGTCGACGGACGGCACCTCGGACTTGGTGAGGATGTCGGCGGCGTAGACCCCGGCGGGGCCACCTCCGACCACGGCGACGCGCAGTTTCCGGCTCATGCAGAGTTCTCCTGACAACGGTGCTGTACGAGGCAATCCTAAGGCGTCGACACCAGTGGTGGACATCCGTCCACCAAGCGAACGCTTGCTTTGTGATGTGGATCATACCGGCCCGCTCGAGGGGCCACGGACTAGCGTGGTCGCATGCCCCCCGCGCCGGTCGTCGTCGGAGCAGGTCTCGCCGGTCTGACCTTCGCGCTCGCGGCCCTGCGGCACGACCTCGAGGTGACCGTCCAGGACGAGCGGGCCGAGCTCGGAGGTGGGGCGGCCCTGACGCTGTGGCCGAACGCCCTGGCGGCGCTCGACCACGTCGGGTGGGGTGACGCCGTGCGTGACCTGGGCGAGCCCGTGGCCGGCGGCGGGGTGCGCCGGGCCGACGGTGCCTGGGTGCGCCGGCTCGACCCCTCGGCCACCGTCCGTGCCCTGGGTGAGCCCCTCCGGGTCGTCGACCGGGGCGAGCTGCAGTCGCTGCTGCTGGCCGCCGTCGGGCGCGACCGGGTGCGGCTCGGTGTCCGCGCCCAGTCCCCCGAGGGTGATCTCGTCGTCGGGGCCGACGGCTACCGCTCGGTGGTCGCCCGGCACCTCGATCCGTCGATGTCGGAGACCTACGCGGGGTACGTCGCCTGGCGAGGAGTCGCGCCGCTGGCGGTCGACCCGGCGCTCGCCGGCGTGGTGTGGGGCGAGCGCGGGGAGGCGGGCGTGATGCCCATGCGGGGCGGGCGGACCTACTGGTTCGTCACCAGCGCCGGCGCCGAGGACCAGATCGGGCCACCGGCGGCCCACTGGCCGGACCCCCTCCCGGACCTGGTCGCCGCGACCGGCCGTGAGGCGATCCTGCGCCACCCCATGTACGACCGGACCATGCCCAGGCGCTGGCACGACGGCCGGTGCGTCGTCATCGGCGACGCCGCCCACGCCATGCAGCCCGGTCTCGGCCAGGGCGGGTGCACCGCGATCGAGGACGCCGTGGTGCTCGCCGACCTGCTCGCCGCCACCGATCCCGTCACCGCGTTCACGCAGTTCGAGCGCCGCCGCCGGCGACGGGTCGCGCCGATCGTGCGCGCGGCCCGGACGGCGGGCGACACGCTGCACTCCAGCCGCGGCCGGCTGCTCGCCCCGGTGGCCCGCCGCGTGCCCCAGCCCCTCGTGCTCGCCGCCCTGCGCCGTGTGGCCGGCCGGTCGGCCTGGGAGGCGGCAGCATGAGCACCGCCGTGGTCGTCGGGTCCGGGCCCAACGGGCTCTCTGCGGCGATCGTCCTGGCCCAGGCCGGACTCGACGTCACCGTCGTCGAGGCGGCGGAGACGATCGGCGGGGGCACCCGCACCGAGCAGCTGACCCGTCCGGGGCTGCTGCACGACGTCTGCTCCGCCGCGCACCCGACCGCCCAGGTGTCGCCGTACTTCCGGTCGTTGCCGCTGGCCGACCACGGGTTGCGCTGGGCACACGCCGAGGTCGAGGCCGTCCACCTGCTCGACGGCGGTCGTGCCGGCGTCCTGCACCGCGACCTGGAGGCCACGGCCGCGGGGATGGGGCCCGACGCCGACCGGTGGCGCCGACTGTTCGGACCGCTGGTCGGCCGGGAGGACCGCATCGCCGAGGACGTCCTCGGACCGATCCTCGGCGTGCCGAGCCACCCGACGGACCTCGTCCGGTTCGCGCCCCGGGCCGTGCTCCCGGTGTCGGTGCTGACCCGGCGCTGGCGGTCCGACGAGGCCCGCTCGCTGATGGCGGCGTTCGCGGCCCACCCGGTCACCCCGCTCGACCGCCCCACCACTGGCGGCATCGCCATGCTGTTCGGGATGCTCGGTCACGCCGGTGGGTGGCCCGTGGCCGTCGGCGGATCCGCGGCGATCACGACGGCCCTGGCCGGGGTGCTGGGCGACCTGGGAGGACGCATCGAGACCGGGCACCGTGTCCGCTCGCTGCCCGACGCCGACCTCGTGCTGTTCGACACCGACCCGGCCGAGGCGATCGCCGTCGCCGGCTCCCGGGTGAGCGGCCACGTGCGGCGGGCGTTGTCCCGCTGGAAGCACGGCCCGGCTGCCTTCAAGGTCGACCTCGCCGTCGACGGGGGGATCCCCTGGACCCACCCGGATGCGCGCCGGGCCGGCACCCTGCACCTCGGCGGCACCTTCGAGCAGGTGCACGCGGCCGAGGTGGCGGTGCAGGCCGGACGCATGCCGGAGCGGCCGTTCGTGCTGCTGTGCCAGCAGTACCTGGCCGATCCGTCCCGGTCGGTCGGCGACCTGCACCCCGTGTGGGCCTACGCGCACGTGCCGTACGGCTGGACCGGCGACGCGACCGAGGCCGTCCTCGCCCAGATCGAGCGGTTCGCGCCGGGCGCGCGGGAGAGGATCGTCGACGTCGCCGTGCGCACCCCGGCCGATCTCGCCGCCGACAACCCCAACTACGTGGGGGGCGACATCACCGGCGGCGCGAGCACGGTGGTGCAGACGGTGCTGCGTCCGCGGCCCGGTCTGGACCCCTACCGGTTGGGCCCCGGGCTCTGGCTCTGCTCGTCCTCGACCCCGCCGGGCGGGGGCGTGCACGGGATGGCCGGGTTCCACGCCGCGACCCGAGCAGTCCGGTCGTTGCGATGAGATCCTTGCTGTGACGTGCCTGAGAGGTGCGCCGGACCGGAACCGAAGTCGGTGCGTGTCCGTTGAACCCCCGAGGAACGACCCAGAAGTACCCCGGGCCCCCGCCCGACACCCCCGCCACCGACCCAGGAGACCAGACCGGTGACCCTGCCCCGCTACAAGAACACCTTCCTGACCGCCGCTGCGGCGTCGGCCCTGCTGCTCACCGCAGCCTGCGGGAGCGAGGCCACGGACGACGACTCCTCGGCGGCGACCGCCCCGGCTGCCGCCGGTGGGAGCGCCGACTCCGCCGACGCCGATCCCTCCGCGGCCTCGTCCGGCGGCTACGCCGCAGGCGACTACTCCGCCGAGGGCAGCTACCAGACGCCCGGTGGCACCCAGAGCGTCGTCGTCGAGCTGTCCCTCGACGCCACCGGCACGATCACCTCCGTCGAGGTCATCCCCCAGGCCGACGGCGGCAACTCCGAACAGTTCCAGGGTCGGTTCGCCGGCGGCATCGCCGACGAGGTCGAAGGGGTCAGCATCGACGACCTCGACGTCTCGAAGGTCTCGGGCTCGTCGCTGACCAGCGGCGGCTTCAACAAGGCGATCGACGAGATCAAGGCCCAGGCCGCTGCCTGAGTGGCGGTTCGAGGCGATCGGCACCGGCTGGCAGATCGACACCGACGAACCGCTCGGCGAGCCGGTCCGGTCGCGCGTGCTCGGTCTGGTCGAGGCGTTCGACCTCACCTGGTCGAGGTTCCGTGACGACGGCTCGGTCGGCCGGCTCCGCGCCGGGGCGACCGTCGACCTCGGGCCCGGCGCGGCTGAGCTGCTCGAGGTCTACGACCGGCTCGACGCGGTCACCGACGGCGCGGTCAACCCCCTGGTCGGCGGCAGTCTGGAGCACCTCGGCTACGACGCCGACTACACGCTGCGGGCCCGTGGTGTGCCCGTGCCCGCGGCGCCCTGGTCGGCGGCGCAGCGACAGGGGGATCGGCTGACGGTGCCTCGCGGGAGCACCCTGGACGTGGGCGCGGCGGGCAAGGGGCGACTGGTCGACCTCGTGGCCGCGGCCACGGGAGTGCCGTGCGTCGTCGACGCCGGCGGCGACATCCTCAACCTCGGCAGCGAGGCACTGCGGGTCGCGCTGGAGCACCCCGGCGATCCGTCGCGTGCCGTGGGCGTCGCGGTCGTGTCCCCGGGGCAGGCCCTGTGCGGGTCCGCGGTCAACCGCCGGGCCTGGGGCGAGGGTCTGCACCACGTGCTCGACGCGCGGACGGGTGCGCCGGTCGACGGCGTCGTCGCCACCTGGGCCGTGGCCGACACCGCCATGACGGCCGACGCGGTCAGCACCGCGCTCTTCCACGCGGCACCCGAGCGGATCGCTGCCGCCTTCGCGTACCGTCACGTGACCATCGATGCCGAGGGCCTGCGGGCCTCCGACGACTTCCCCGGGGAGCTGTTCGCATGATCACCGTCAAGAACCGGCTCGACGACCTGCTGGGTCGCGCCACGATGTACCGCCTCGTGTCGGTGGTCCTCGGCTTCATCGCCGCCGTCGCGGTGGTGCTGGCCTCCACCGAACGGCTCGACCCCACGATCTTCGAGCCCGGCGCGATGATGCTGACGCTGCTGGTGCTGATGGTCGCGTCGCTGGCGGCCAGCCGGCTGTGCGCGACCATCTGGCGGACGACCCCGCACCTGGAGTCGGCGGTCATCACGGCGCTGCTGCTGTGGTTCCTCTACTGGCCGAGCACCGACCCGACGACCCTGGCGTGGTTGGCCGCGGCCGCGGCCCTCGCCCACCTCTCCAAGTACGTCATCGCGTGGCGCGGGCGCCACGTGCTGAACCCGGCGGCGGCCGGCGCGGCGCTGCTGGTGCTGGCCGGGGAGGTCCTCGACTCGGTGCCGCTCACCACCTGGTGGGCCGCGAGTGAAGCGCTGTTCCCGTTCGTGCTCGTGGGCGCCGGGCTCGTGCTGTACCGGACCGGGCGGTTCGAGCTGGCGGCCGTGTTCGCCGTGCTCGCGGCGGTGCTGACCTACTGGGGCGTCTCGGGATTCATCTCCGACACCGGCGACGCACTGTCGTTCGTCGTGTACTCCACGCCGATCGTGTTCTTCGCCGGCTTCATGCTCAGTGAGCCCCTCACCCTCCCGCCCCGGCGCCGCCAGCAGGTGGCGGTCGCCGCCGTGGCCGCCGTGGTCTTCACCTGGCCGCTGTTCTCCCAGCGCGTGCTGGACGACCCGTTCGCGCTGGGTCCGTTCGAGGGCACCTACGAGCTGGCGCTGGTCGTGGCCAACGTGATCGCCTTCGGCCTCGGGCAGCGGGGCGGGCTGCGCCTCGACGTGAGGGAGGTCCGCCCGCTCGCCGGGGACGTGTGGGAGATCGTGTTCGAGCCCCAGCGTCCGGTGCGGTTCGTGGCGGGTCAGTACCTCGAGCTCGACCTGCCGCACCCCGGCGCGGACCGTCGCGGGAGCCGGCGGATGTTCACGATCTCGTCGCCGCCGGGGGCCGCGACGGTGACGGTGGCGGTGCGCGTCCCGGAGGTGTCCTCGAGCTTCAAGCAGGCGCTGCTGGCGCTGGAGCCCGGCACGGTCGTGACGGCCACCGGGGTGCATGGCGACTTCGTGTGGCCCGACGCCGGCCGGCCGGTCGTGCTCGTCGCCGGTGGCATCGGCGTCACGCCGTTCCTGAGCCAGCTGCGCGCCGACCGGGATCGCGACGCGGTGCTCGTGTACGGCGTGCCGGACGCCGACGAGGTGCCCTACCGCGACGAGCTGGTGGATGTCGGGGCCCGCGTGGTCCTGGTCGCCCCCGCGCCCCCGGCCGACCTGCCGGAGGGGTGGCGGCACGTGCCGGCGCCCTTCGTCACGGGGGACACCGTCGCCGACGCCGTGCCCGACCTGGCGTCGCGCTCGGCCTTCGTCTCCGGTCCGCCGGCGATGGTCGACGCGGTCCGTCAGTCACTGCGTCGACGGTGCGCCGCCGTCCACACCGACCACTTCACCGGCTACTGACTCACCGGGGCCGGTGTACTCGGCGGTAGGGTCAGCGCATGCGCATTGCCCTCCTGTCGTACCGCAGCAAGGCGCACGTGGGCGGCCAGGGCGTGTACGTGCGGCAGCTGAGCCATGGTCTCGTCGAGCTCGGGCACGACGTGGAGGTCATCTCGGGGCAGCCGTATCCCGAGGACCTGGACCCCCGGGTCCGCCTCACCCGACTCGCCAGCCTCGACCTCTATCGCGACGACGACCCGTTCCGCACGCCGCGGCCGGGCGAGTTCCGGGACGCGATCGACGTGCTGGAGTTCCTCACCATGAAGACCGGCTGCTTCGCCGAGCCGCTCACCTTCAGCCTCCGCGCCGCCCGCCTGCTGCGTGAACGCGGCGACGAGTTCGACGTGGTGCACGACAACCAGACCCTCGGCTACGGGATGCTGCTCATGCTGCGTCGCGGCGTCCCGCTCGTCACCACGATCCATCACCCGATCAGCCGCGACTTCCGCGTGGACCTCGCCGCGGCCCGTGGGCTGCGCAAGCGGCTCGGGGTGCGGCAGTGGTACCGGTTCGTCGCCATGCAGGCGCGCGTCGCGCGCCGGCTCCCGGTCGTGATCGGCGTCTCGTCGGTGTCGGCCGACGACACGGCGACCGATTTCGGCATCGAGCGGGACCGCATCACGGTGGTGCCCCTCGGTGTCGACACCGACCTGTTCGCCCCTCGCGAGACCCCACGGGTGCCCGGCCGGATCGTCGCGATGGCCAGCGCCGACCGTCCGCTGAAGGGCATCCGTCATCTGCTGGACGCCGTGGCCAAGCTACGGGTCGACCACGACATCGAGCTGTGCCTCGTGTCGAACCTCGAGGCCGGGGGCCGCACCGAACGTCAGATCGAGGCGCTCGGCATCGGCGACATCGTGCGGGTCATGCCGGGCATCTCCGACGAGCAGCTGGCCGACCTCATGGCGTCGGCCGAGGTCATGTGCGTGCCGTCGCTGTACGAGGGTTTCTCGCTGCCCACCGTCGAGGCCCTCGCCTCCGGCACGCCGATCGTCGCCAGTCGCGCGGGCGCCCTCCCCGAGGTGGTCGGCGACTGCGCCGTGCTCACCCCGCCGGGTGACGTCGAGGCGCTGGTGGCGGGGATCGGCCGGTTGCTCGACGACCCCGCCGAACGCGAGCGACTCGGGTCGGCCGGGCGGGCCCGCGCCGAGGAGCGCTACAGCTGGACCTCGGTCGCCCGCGCGACCGCCGAGACCTACCGGGCCGCGATCGACGCGGCCACGACCTGAAGGAGCCCCCGTGCTGACCGTTGACTTCGACCGCCTCCGCGTGGGCCGTGGGACCCGCTTCATCGACGTGGGCGCCGGCGCCGGCCGACACTCCTACGAGGCCCTGCGCCGCGGCGCCGAGGTGACCGCGTTCGACATGGACGAGGTCGAGCTGAAGAACGTCGACGAGATGTTCGCGGCGCTGGCCGCCGAGGGCGAGGTGCCCCCGGGCGGCTCGGCCATGGTGCAGGTCGGGGACATCCTCGACATGCCGCACGCCGACGGCTCGTTCGACGTCGTCCTGGCCTCGGAGATCCTCGAGCACGTGCCCGAGGACGTGCAGGCGATCTCCGAGCTGGTGCGCATCCTCGCGCCCGGCGGGACCCTGGCCGTGACGGTGCCGCGCTACCTGCCCGAGCGCATCTGCTGGGCGCTCTCGGACGAGTACCACGCCAATGAGGGCGGACACATCCGCATCTACCGGGCTGACGAGCTGCGCGGCAAGCTCGAGGCCGCGGGGCTGACGTTCCAGCACTCGCACCACGCCCACGCCCTGCACGCGCCGTACTGGTGGATCAAGTGCGCGGTCGGGGTGCAGGCCGAGCAGCACCCGGCGGTGCGCGCCTACCACCGCCTGCTGGTCTGGGACATGATGAAGGCCCCCGCGGCCACCCGGGTGGCCGAGCGGGCGCTGAACCCGGTCATCGGCAAGAGCGTCGCGCTGTACTTCACGAAGCCGTGGTGACGGCCTCGCCGGTCACTCCCGAGCAGGTCGCGAGCTCCGCGGCCTGGATCGTCGGGCAGCAGGACCCCTCGGGGGCGATCCCGTGGAGCACCGAGCAGCACCTGGACCCGTGGGACCACGTGCAGTCCGCGATGGGCCTGGCCGCCGCCGGCCGGATCACCGAGGCCGAGCGGGCGTACGCGTGGTCGCGGGAGAACCAGCAGCCCGACGGGTCGTGGGCGGCGCGCTACCTGGCCGGTGCCGTCGACGACGACCACCTCGACACCAACTTCGTCGCCTACCTCGCCACCGGGGTGTGGCACCACTGGCTCGTCACCGGGGACCGCGCGTTCGTCGAGCGGATGTGGCCGGCGGTGGACGCGGCGCTGGCGTGCGTGCTGACGTGTGCGCAACCGGGCGGCGCGATCGCGTGGACGCGTGGCACCGACGAGGTCCTCGTGGCCGGCAACGGCAGCATCCACCTGTCCCTGCGGTGCGGTGCAGCCCTCGCGGGGCTCGTCGGTGCCCGCCGCCCCGCCTGGGACGAGGCCGCGCGGGCCATCCGCGAGGTCTTCGCGACCTCGCCGGACGGCTTCACCCCCAAGCCGCACTCGATGGACTGGTACTACCCGGTGCTCGGTGGTGCGCTCACGGGTGACGCGGCCGAGGCCCGCATCAAGGAGGGGTGGGACACCTTCGTGGTCGACGGGTTCGGCATCCGGTGCGTCACGCCGAACCCCTGGGTGACCGGGGCGGAGACGTGCGAGCTGGCGCTCGCGCTGGACGCCATCGGCCGCACCGACGACGCCCGCACCCAGCTGGCGGCGATGCAGCACCTGCGCGACGACGACGGCTCGTACTGGACGGGCCTCGTGGTGGACGACCGGCAGCTGTGGCCGGTCGAGCACACCACCTGGACGGCCGCGACGGTGATCCTCGCCCATGACGCGCTCACCCGCGGATCCGGCGGCAGCGGGATCTTCCGCGGCGACGGCCTTCCTGCCTGACGGGCAGGGATGGGAGAGTGTCGCCGTGACCGACCTGCCTGACGACCTGCTCCGCCTGGCCCGCTCCGTCAAGGGCTTCCTGCCCGACGACGAGGCCGACGCGCTGCGGTCCGCCGCCGCCACCCACCTGACGCCCGGTGGCGTGATGGTCGAGATCGGGACCTACTGCGGCAAGTCGACCATCCACCTCGGTCACGTCGCGCGGGAGGCCGGTGCGACGTTGGTGACCGTCGACCACCACCGCGGGTCGGAGGAGAACCAGGTCGGGTGGGAGTACCACGACGCCGAGCTGGTGGATCCGGAGACCGGGGTGTTCGACACCCTGCCGCGGTTCCGCCGGGCGATGCTCGACGCCGGGCTCGAGGACGTCGTGGTGCCGGTCGTCGCGCGGTCGACGACCGTGGCCGCGTTCTGGCGGACCCCGGTCGACGTGGTGTTCGTCGACGGCGGTCACACCGACGAACACGCGGGCAACGACTACGCCGGCTGGTCGCCGTGGGTGCGACCCGGCGGTGCGTTGCTGATCCACGACGTCTTCCCCGACCCGGCCGACGGCGGACAGGCTCCCTACCGCATCTACCTGCGGGCGCTGGACGACGGCTTCGTGGAGCAGCCGGGCACCGGCAGCCTGCGGGTGCTGCGCCGCCCCTGACTTCCCGCCGGGGCGGTGGATTCGCGACCGAATGAGGCTGTATTCGGTCGCGGATCCACCATCCGAGCGGGGCGGTGAGTTCGCGACCGAAAGACGGCGTATTCGGTCGCGAATCCACCGCCCGGAGGGAGGGGCGGCCGTGATCGCAAAGTTGACAGGAATAGACTCAACTTTGCCGGAGTTGATGATGATGTCACTCGCACCACCAGGGAGCCCCGATGGATCTGAACCGCTTCACCACCCGCAGCCAGCAGGCGTTCGCCGCAGCCATCTCGGCCGCCGCCGCAGCCGGACACCCGACCGTCGAACCCGCCCACCTCCTGACTGCCCTGCTGGGCCAGGACGGCGGCACCGCCGGCCCGCTCCTGCAGGCCGCCGGCGTCGACCCCCACCGGGTCGCCGCCGGTCTCAAGGCCGACCTCGACCGGCTGCCGAGCGCCACCGGCAGCACCGTCGCCAACCCGGGGCTGTCCCGCAGCAGCCACGCGGTGCTGCAGCGCGCCCAGGAGCTGGCCACCGGCGCCGGCGACGACTTCACCTCCACCGAGCACCTCGTCGTGGCCATCGCGACGGTCGACTCCCCGGCGCGCGGGACCCTGGCCGACGCCGGGGCCACGCCCGAGGCGCTGCAGGCCGCCTTCGAGTCCGTGCGCGGCACCGCCAAGGTCACCAGCGCCGACGCCGAGGACACCTACCAGTCCCTGGAGAAGTACGGCGTCGACCTCACCGCCGTCGCCCGCGACGGCAAGCTGGACCCGGTGATCGGGCGCGACGCCGAGATCCGTCGGGTGGTGCAGGTGCTGAGCCGTCGCACCAAGAACAACCCCGTGCTGATCGGTGAGCCGGGGGTCGGCAAGACCGCCGTCGTCGAGGGGCTGGCCCAGCGCATCGTCGCCGGCGACGTGCCCGACTCGCTGCGCGGCCGCCGACTCATCTCGCTCGACCTCGCCGCGATGGTCGCCGGCGCCAAGTACCGGGGGGAGTTCGAGGAACGGCTCAAGGCCGTGCTCGCCGAGATCAAGGCCTCGGAGGGTCAGGTCATCACTTTCATCGACGAGCTGCACACCGTCGTGGGTGCCGGTGCCGGCGGCGACAGCTCCATGGACGCCGGCAACATGCTGAAGCCGATGCTGGCCCGTGGCGAGCTGCGCATGATCGGCGCCACGACCCTGGACGAATACCGCGAACGGATCGAGGCCGACCCGGCCCTGGAGCGTCGCTTCCAGCAGGTCCTCGTCGGCGAACCGACCGTCGAGGACACCATCGCGATCCTGCGCGGCATCAAGGAGAAGTACGAGGCCCACCACAAGGTCGAGATCTCCGACGCCGCCCTCGTCGCGGCGGCCACGCTGTCCGACCGCTACATCCCCGCCCGCCAGCTACCGGACAAGGCGATCGACCTGGTCGACGAGGCGGGCAGCCGGCTGCGGATGGAGATCGACTCCAGCCCCGTCGAGATCGACGAGCTGCGCCGCGCCGTCGACCGGCTGCGGATGGAGGAGCTGCACCTGCAGAACGAGACCGACGACGCCAGCATCGACCGGCTCGCCACCCTGCGCACCGAGCTGGCCGACCGGGCCGAGACCCTGCGGGCGCTCGAGCAGCGGTGGGAGGCCGAGAAGTCCAGCCTCAACGCCGTCGGCGAGATCAAGGAACGCATCGACGAGGTGCGCAGCGCCGCCGAGCGGGCCCAGCGCGAGGGCGACATGGAGACCGCGAGCCGGCTGGTCTACGCCGAGATTCCCGCCATGGAGCGTCAGCTCGCGGAGGCGCAGGAGGCGGAGGCCAATCGCTCGGACGACCAGATGGTCCACGAGCAGGTCGGTCCCGACGACATCGCCGAGGTGGTCGCGTCGTGGACCGGCATCCCGACCGGCCGCCTGCTCGAGGGCGAGACCGGCAAGCTGCTCCGGATGGAAGACGAGCTCGGTCGTCGCCTCATCGGCCAGCGACGCGCCGTCGAGGCGGTCTCCGACGCGGTGCGCCGCTCACGGGCCGGCATCAGCGACCCCGACCGACCGACCGGCTCGTTCCTGTTCCTCGGTCCCACGGGCGTCGGCAAGACCGAGCTGGCCAAGACCCTGGCCGCGTTCCTGTTCGACGACGAGCGCGCCATGATCCGCATCGACATGAGTGAGTACGGCGAGAAACACTCCGTGAGCCGGCTCGTCGGCGCACCTCCCGGCTACGTCGGCTACGACGAGGGTGGTCAGCTGACCGAGGCGGTCCGCCGCCGTCCCTACTCGGTGGTGCTGCTCGACGAGGTCGAGAAGGCCCACGCCGACGTGTTCGACATCCTCCTGCAGGTCCTCGACGACGGCCGACTGACCGACGGGCAGGGCCGTACGGTCGACTTCCGCCACGTCATCCTCGTGCTCACCTCGAACCTCGGGTCGGCGTTCCTCTCCGACGCCACGCTCGACGACGGGGCCCGCAAGGGCGCCGTCATGGACCTGGTGAAGGTGGCGTTCAAGCCGGAGTTCCTCAACCGGCTCGACGAGATCGTGACCTTCGACCCGCTCGGCACCGCCGAGCTGACGCACATCGTCGACCTCCAGGTCGAGGCCCTGCAGCGCCGACTCGCGACGCGGCGCATCACGCTCGAGGTCAGTCCGGCCGCGAAGGAGTGGCTGGCGCTGACCGGATGGGACCCCGCGTACGGGGCGCGCCCGTTGCGGCGGCTGGTGCAGCAGTCGATCGGGGACCGTCTGGCCCGTGCCCTGCTGGCGGGCGAGGTCCGCGACGGCGACACCGTGCACGTGGACCGTGACGCCGCCGGGGACGGCCTGACCGTGGGGGTCCCGCCCAGGGGTGACGTGGTGGGATGGAACCCATGAGTGCCGAACGTCGCCCGCCCGCCGTCACCCTGGCGTGCGTGTTCATCGGCGTCTCGGGCCTGCTCCTGCTGGTCAACCTGATCAGTGCCCTCACCAGCTGGGGGTCGCTGGAGCTGCAGGAGGCCGTGCAGTCCGAGCTGGACTCCGGTCTGCTCGGCGACCAGGACCTCAGCCTCGCCACCGCGTTGGAGGTGCTCCGCTACGCGCTGCTGGTGCTGGTGGTCGTCGCCATCGCCGCCACCGTGCTGGCCTTCGCGACGGCCCGGGGCGACCGGGCCGCGCGACTCGTCCTCACGGTGCTGTGCGGGCTGGGCGCGGTCGTCTTCGCGCTGTCGGGGTTCGTGGGTCTGCTGCCAGCGATCTTCCTCGCCGGCAGCGCGTTCGTGCTGTGGTCGCCGGAGTCCCGGGTGTGGTTCGACGTCACGAACGACCGCACCCCGTCGCCCGAGCTGCTCGCCAAGGTCGCGACGCGCGCCGAGGAGCGTCGGGCGTCGCCGGAGCTGCCGCCGGTCTACCCCGGAGCGTCCGCCCACGGCTTCGACCGGCCCGAGCGACGCGCGGTGCCGTCGTCGGTGACGACGGCGGCCGTCACGATGCTGGTGTCGTCGCTGCTGGTGGGCTCGGCCGTCGCCGTCAACGTCCTGATGTACCTGGTGCGGCTGGCCGACCCGTCGGAGTACGCGGTGATCTTCGGCGACCAGCCACCGCCGGCGGAGACCCTGTACTCCCTGGGGGACTCCGAGCGCACCGTCGTGCTGGTCGTCGCGGTGTCGACGGTGCTGGCGGTGCTCTCGCTCCTGGGGTTCCTGGTGGCGATCGGCCTGCTGCTCAACCGGCCCCGCTGGCGGGTCCCGGCGCTGGTGCTCTCGTACGTGGGTCTGCTGGGTGCCGCCACGACGGTGCCGCTCGCCCTGCCCGTCGCGATCGCGGCGCTCGTCACGATCGTGCTGCTGCGTCGTCGGGAGTCCCGCGAGTGGTCGGGTCACCGGTGAACGGCACGGTGTGAGCGGAGTCACCGCGAGGACCGGGTGGATGCGGCACCACCGCCCGCGGGCCTAGACTTTCGAACATGTCCTCCAGCAGTGCTGTCACCCCGAAGCGTCCCCATGTCGTCGTGGTCGGCGGAGGGTTCGGTGGGCTCGCCGCGGTCCGCAAGCTCAAGCGTGCGGACGTCGACATCACCCTGATCGACCGGCACACCTACAACACCTTCCAGCCGCTGCTGTACCAGGTGGCGACCGCCAGCCTGAACCCCGGCGACATCACCTGGTTCCTGCGCGCGATCCGTGCCGGGCAGCGCAACGTGCGGTTCCTCAAGGGCATCGTCACGACGATCGACCACCAGTCCAAGGTCCTGAGCCTGCACGGTGACGTGTCGGTGTCGTACGACTACCTGATCCTGGCCAACGGCGTCACCACCAACTACTTCGGCACCCCGGGCGCCGAGGAGTTCGGCATCCCGCTGTACAAGCGGTCCGACGCACTCAAGGTCCGCGACACGATGTTCGCCAACCTCGAGGAGTTCGCCATCAACGGCCAGGACTCCGACCTGCGCCTCGTCGTCGTCGGCGGCGGCGCCACCGGCGTCGAGACGGCCGGTGCCCTCGCGGAGTTCCGCAACGACGACATGCCGACCACCTACCCCGAGCTCGACCGCAGCCGGATCCACATCACCCTGCTCGAGATGGCTCCGCACGTGCTGGGCCCGTTCCACGAGAAGCTGCGCGACTACGCCAAGAAGTCGCTCGAGAAGCGGCACGTCGACCTGCGGCTCGGGACGGCCGTCAAGGAGGTGCGCGCCGACGGCGTCGTCGTCGAGCGCGACGGTGTCGAGGAGTTCCTGCCCGCGGGCATCGTCGTGTGGGCCACCGGCGTCACCGCCCACCCGACCGTCCTGGACTGGAACGTGCCGCAGGGTCGTGGCGGCCGGGTGGAGGTCGACGAGCACCAGCGCGTCAAGGGTCTGCCGAACACCTTCGCGATCGGTGACATCTCGATCGGGCCCGACCCGCTGCCGCAGCTCGCGCAGCCGGCCATCCAGGGCGGCAAGCACGTCGCCAAGTTCATCCGCGCGGAGATCAAGGGCCGCACCGTCAAGCCCTTCAAGTACTCCGACAAGGGCACCATGGCCACGATCGGCAAGTCCTCGGCGATCGCCGAGATCAAGGGACTGCCCCGGCTCAAGGGATTCCCCGCGTGGATCATCTGGGTCGGGCTGCACGTCGCCACCCTGCTGGGCAACCGCAACCGGTTCGCGACGATGATCAACCTGTCGAGCAAGTACCTGTTCCGTCGCACCCACAACGCGATCGTCGGCGAGACGCCCTACGTCGTGGCCAAGCACGAGCTGACCATCTCGCCGAGCGACAAGCTGGCCAAGGAGCGGGTCATCGAGGCGCGCAAGACCGCGGCCAAGCGCGGCCGCTGACCGTACCCGCCGGTCAGGAGTGCGGCGGGATCGTGAAGCTCGCCAGGTGGTCGCCGTCGACCACGAAGATGCCGTCGGACGTGCCGGTGAAACGGCGACTGGTCCACGAGAAGCGGATGCGCACGGTGTCGCCGTCGGTCTCGGCGTCGAGCACCTCCATCTGCGCGCCCTGACCGATCGCGTCGGTGTCGGCCCAGCTGCGGACGCCGTCGCGCCCGCGCAGCACGCGCCCCCAGTCGTCGACGTGGCCGTCGTCGGTGAACGTCGCCACGAAGCCGTCGGTGTCGGCGGCGTTGACCGCGTCGACGAAGCGCTGGGCGGGGGCGGGGAGGACGGGTGCGGTCATGGTGCTGCCTTCCGAGAGGGCGTGCTGATCCGGTGTCGCTCCCACCGTAGCCCCGGTCAGACGGTGGCCGGCTCCTGGTGCGACTCACGGTCGCGGGTGACGCCGAGGGCCAGCCAGGCCCAGCCTGCGGCCAGCAGCACCATCGACAGGACGCCCCACGGCCGGTACACGTGCTCCTGCCAGAACATCCAGGCGCCGACGAGCACCAGGACGATGCCCGGTGCGGCCCGGAACCAGCCGGTGCGCCGGGCGGCCATGCCGCAGGCGATCGCCGCGGCGCCGAAGTAGGCGTAGGAGCCGATCGCGCCGAGGTCGCCTGCGACGGGGAAGATGATGCCCAGCCCGCCGGCCTCCGCCGCCTTGATCGCGCCACCGCCGATGCCGGCCAGGACGTCGAGCGAGGTGTAGAAGCAGGCGTAGACGAAGCCCAGCACGCCGACCAGCACGGCGAGCCCCCGGTCGACCTCGCGCGCGACGAGCCAGGGTCCCAGCGCGAGCAGGGGGAAGATCGGCAGCAGCACGGTGTGCATCATCTGCCAGTGCGGTGCGTCCTCGACCGTCAGCACCGGCGGGTGGGTGAGTCCCGTGGCGGCCGTGATCAGCGGTGGGACGGTGACGGCGACCAGCAACGCATAGCGGGAGATCATTCCTCCACGGTAGGCACGTCGGGCCGCTTCGGCTCGGTGAGCCAACGCCGGGCGTCGACGGGGTAGACCCAGCGTCGTCCCGGCCATTCGGTCAACGACCACAGCTCGCCCCGTTGGGGCCACCAGGTGATGTCCTCCGGACCGGTGGGCAGGACCCCTCGGTGACGGACGAACGCGTCGGGACGCCCGACCCACAGGTCGCCGGGGTTGCCTTCGCCGGCGCTCGCCGTGACGACCCAGGTGCCGTCGACCACGGCTGCTCCCTGCATGCGGGGCACCTGCCGCTCGAACTGCTCCACCGGCCGCGCGAGCTCCTCCTCGTCGTGGGCGAGCAGATGGGTGGCGCGGTCCAGGGCGTACCGCATCAGTCGGTGGCTGCCGCCGGCCCGGCCGTACTCGCCGACGACGAGGTGGTCGGTCGGACCCGATCGGTCGAGCGACATGAAGGAGTAGGTCATCGGACGGGTGCCCCTGTCGTGCTCCGCGACGTACCGGGTCACCTGGGGCAGCAGGTACCGGTAGCCCCGCCACGGGACCCGGGCCCGTTCGACCGCGTCGAGCGCGAACACCCTGATCCCGCTGGCGCTCCCGGCGACGAACAGGTGGTCGCCGTACCAGACGATGCCGCCGGCGTGGACCCGTACCGGGTGCAGCCACCGCACCGGACCGAGGCGGCGTGGCTCGACGAGCAGCACGTGCCGGTAGCGGACGTCGGGGTCGGTGACGTCGAGGACCGACAGACGCGAACCCAGGAACACCCGGCCGACGAAGCCGCGGGCGTACCAGCTGGTGACGACGACCGAGCGGTCGTCAAAGGTGCCCTGTCCGCCGGAGTCGGGACCGTACGCGTCCGCCGAGGTGGTGATGCCCTGCGGGTACCAGCGGGTGCTGGCCCTGTCGCGGGCCTCCCATGTGAGGCCGGTGCCTGCCGCCCGGCCCGGCACGTCGGTGGGCGTGGCGCGGCGGTGCAGGTCGCCCAGCACGCCCCGGAGGCCGACCCGTCGGGCCCACCGTCGGTGCGGCGCCGGGACACGGGTGGCCAGGCGGAGGCGGTGCGGCACCATGGTCACCCGGTCAGCCTACGAGGGCCGGCGGAGCACCCGTGGGGGTCGCCTCGGGCTTCGCCCTCACGGTCGCGACCATGCGTTCGCCAGCCCGAGGGACGAGGGCGTGAGCGCAGCGAGGCGAACCCCACGTGAGTGTCGCCTCGGGCTTCGCCCTCACGGTCGCTGCGCTCCCTGGCGACCGCAACCGTGTTCGCCAGTCCGCGAGGGACGAGCGGACGTGAGCGGAGCGAGGCGAACTGACGCGGGGGTCGCCTCGGGCTTCGCCCTCACGGTCGCTGCGCTCCCTGGCGACCGCAGGGGGTGTGGTTTCGAGGCTGCTCGTTCCTCGCAGCACCTCAACCACCGAGGATGCGCGACCCCGTGTTCGCCAGTCCGCGAGGGACGAGCGGACGTGAGCGGAGCGAGGCGAACTTCAGGCGACCTCGGGAGCTCAGCCGTGGCGGGCGGTGCAGAAGGCGTTGCGGTCACGGACTGCGCCCGGAGTGGTGCTGAACAGCGTCCGGTAGAGGGTCGCCTGGGTCGCGGCGTACGTCTCGATCTGGGCCCGCACCAGGAGCCGGGCGAGGGGGGTGCGGGCGAGGACGAGCGCCTCGGCGTGCCGCCAGACCATCTCGCGCCACCCCCGCATGACCAGACCCACGCCGAGGTCGTCGAGCCCGCCGATGTCGGCGTCGTCGAAGGTCGGGTCCAGCTCGGCGGCCTGCTCGGCGAACACCGGCTGGTACAGGCTGTCGAGGCGAGCGTTGAACGCGTTGTGGTCGGCCTTGTGCGAGACGCCGTCGGCGCCGGTCAGGCCCACCGCGGCCAGCAGGTACGGGAAGTCGCGGTTGATGTGGGCGTTCATCGCGAGCATGAAGTTGCCGAGCGCGGTGACCGACTGGTCGTCGGCAGCCTGCAGGGCGATCCGCCACGCCACGGGCACGAGGTGACGCCGGCCGGCGTGCCAGTGGTCGTAGGCCTCGAAGTAGTCCTCGGCGAACACCGCGTCCTGGTGGTGCAGCCAGGCCGGGTCGCGGTAGAGACCCTCGGCAGCGGCGTCCCGCACGTTCTCGGTGACCCGCAGGTAGGCCAGCGCGAACACCGCGTCGTGGTCGCACCGTGATCGCAGGTCGTCGTAGCGCGCCTGCATCTGCTCGATCGTGGCGTCGATGCACGCCGGGTCACCGTCGGCGCAGGCGGTCTCGGTGCTGGGCCGGTACGGCACGGGTGCCGGCGGCAGGATGTCGATCACCGGGTCGATCGGCGAGCGCGCCGCGGCGGGAGCGGTCAGCAGGCCGAGGCCCAGGGCGCAGGCCGCGACAGCGACGATGACACGAGTCATGGCTCGCATCCTAGGGTCATCCGTCCGGGAGGGGAAGGGCGGTGCGGCCGTCGCTCAACGGCGGATGCCCATCGCCCCGCACACCGGCGGCGCCCAGCCGGTGGCGTGCCGGGCCAGACGCTCGTCGAGGGCCGCCGCGACGTCGGCCGGGAAGTTCTCGGGCCGGCGGGTGTCCATGCCGACGTGCACCAGCACCGCCTCGAACGTGAACGCGAGCCGGTCGCGCGAGCGGTCCAGGATGTACGCCATGGCGTGCAGGGCCTTCGACGACCGCTCGACCAGCTGCACGTGCACCGACAGCTCGTCGTCCTGTCGCAGCTCGCCGAGGTACCGCAGGTGGTGCTCGGCGGTGAAGATCGTCAGGCGCCGGTCGTCGATGTAGGCCTGGTCCATGCCCGACTGGCCACAGACCCGACCGAGAGCCCGGGCGGCCAGCTCGAGGTAGTGGCCGATGTTCATGTGCTGGTTCTCGTCGAGGTACTCGGCCGGGACCGTCCGTTCGGTGACGGCCGGGAGCTCGAGGACCTGCTCGACGGTGGGAAAGGTGCTCACACGTTGCGACGGTACTGGCCGCCGACCTCGAAGAACGCCTCGGTCACCTGCTGCAGCGAGCACACCCGGGCGGCGTCCATGAGCACGGCGAAGACGTTGTCGCCGCGGATGGTCGCCTCCTTGAGACGGGCGAGGGCCTCGTCGGCCTCCGAGCGGTGCGTCTCCTGGTAGGTGTGGACGCGGTCCAGCTGGCTCTTCTTCTCGGCCTCGGTGGCACGGGCCAGCTCGACCGTGGGGGGCTCGGTGTCGGACTCGGGCTTGCGGAAGGTGTTGACCCCGATGATCGGCAGCGACCCGTCGTGCTTGCGGTGCTCGTACAGCATCGACTCGTCCTGGATGCGACCGCGCTGGTAGCCGGTCTCCATCGCCCCCAGCACGCCGCCGCGCTCGCTGATGGCGTCGAACTCGGCCAGCACGGCCGCCTCGACCAGGTCCGTCAGCTCGTCGGTGAGGAAGGCGCCCTGGGTGGGGTTCTCGTTCATCGCGACGCCCCACTCGCGGTTGATGATCATCTGGATCGCCAGGGCGCGCCGCACCGACTCGCTGGACGGGGTCGTGACGGCCTCGTCGTAGGCGTTGGTGTGCAGGCTGCTGGCGTTGTCGTAGATCGCGATGAGCGCCTGCAGCGTGGTGCGGATGTCGTTGAAGTCCATCTCCTGAGCGTGCAGGGACCGGCCCGATGTCTGCACGTGGTACTTCATCTTCTGCGACCGCTCGTTGGCGCCGTAGTTCTCCTTCATCGCGACCGCCCAGATGCGCCGGGCGACGCGACCGAGGACGGAGTACTCCGGGTCCATGCCGTTGCTGAAGAAGAACGACAGGTTGGGAGCGAAGTCGTCGATGTCCATGCCGCGGGCCAGGTACGACTCCACGTAGGTGAACCCGTTGGACAGCGTGAACGCCAGCTGGCTGATGGGGTTCGCCCCGGCCTCGGCGATGTGGTAGCCCGAGATGCTCACGGAGTAGAAGTTCCGCACGCCCTCGTCGATGAAGTACTGCTGGATGTCGCCCATCATCCGCAGGCTGAACTCCGTCGAGAACAGGCAGGTGTTCTGGCCCTGGTCCTCCTTGAGGATGTCGGCCTGCACCGTGCCGCGGACGTTCTTCAGCGCGAACGATCGCAGCTCGGCGAACTCGGCCTCGTCGGGCTCGCGCTCGTGCTCGGCGCGGAACTTCTCGACCTGCTGGTCGATGACGGTGTTGAGGAAGAACGCGAGCACGGTCGGGGCCGGCCCGTTGATCGTCATGGACACGCTGGTCGACGGCGACACCAGGTCGAACCCGTCGTAGAGGGCGCGCATGTCGTCCAGCGTCGCGACGGACACGCCGGACGTACCGACCTTGCCGTACACGTCGGGGCGGGGGTCGGGGTCGCGGCCGTAGAGCGTGACGGAGTCGAAGGCGGTCGACAGGCGGGTGGCGTCGCCGTCCTCGGAGAGCAGCTTGAACCGGCGGTTGGTGCGGAACGGGTCGCCCTCGCCGGCGAACATGCGGGCCGGGTCCTCGCCGTCGCGCTTGAACGCGAACACGCCGGAGGTGAACGGGTAGTGGCCCGGCAGGTTCTCGCGGCGCCAGAACCGCACGAGGGCGCCGTGGTCGGTGAACCGGGGCAGCGAGACACGGGGGATCTTCAGGCCCGACAGTGACTCGCGGGTGAGGCGGGTCCGGATCTCGCGGTCGCGGACGGTCACGACCATCTCGTCGCCGGAGTACTGCTCGACGACGTCCGGCCACGCCTGGACCTGGTCGGCGATCTCCGCCGGGACGGCCTTGCGGGCCGCGGCCAACAGCTCCTCGACGCCGGTCGTGTCGAGGTCGGCATCGCTCAGCTCGGCGGCCGTGGCCTCGAGTCGCTGGGCCCGGGCGGCGGCGTCGGCGAAGCGTTCGGTGTCGGCGTGGAAGTCGCGGACCGTCGCCGTGATCTCCGACAGGTAGCGCACCCGGTCGGCCGGGACGACCTGGCGGATGCCGCTGGAGTGCCGGACGTCGACGGCGGGCAGCACGCCCTCGGACACCGGCAGGCCACGCTCGGCCAGGGAGTCGCGCAGGTGCTGGTAGAGCGCGGTGACGCCGTCGTCGTTGAAGGTCGCGGCGGAGGTGCCGAACACCGGCATGTCCTCGGGGCGCTGGCCGAACGCCTCGCGGTTGCGCACCAGCTGGCGGCCGACGTCGCGCAGCGCGTCCTTGGCGCCGCGGCGCTCGAACTTGTTGATCGCCACGGTGTCGGCGAAGTCGAGCATGTCGATCTTCTCCAGCTGCGACGCCGCGCCGAACTCCGGGGTCATGACGTACAGCGAGGTGTCGACGAAGGGGACGATCGCGGCGTCACCCTGGCCGATGCCGGGGGTCTCAACCACGACCAGGTCGAACCCGGCAGCCTTCACGACGTCGATGACGTCGGCGAGGGCGTCGGGCAGCTCGTGGGAGCCGCGGGTGGCCAGCGAGCGGAAGTAGGCACGCTCACCGTCGAGGGAGTTCATCCGGATCCGGTCGCCCAGCAGGGCGCCCCCGCCACGACGCCGGGTCGGGTCGACGGCGACGACCGCGACCCGCAGCTTGTCCTGCTGGTCGACGCGGAACCGGCGCACCAGCTCGTCGGTGAGCGAGGACTTGCCCGACCCGCCGGTGCCGGTGATGCCGAGCACCGGGGACGTGTGGGCGGCGGCGGCCGCGCGGATCCGGCCCAGCTGGTCGTCGCTGAGGGACCCGGCCTCCGCGTGGGTGATGGCACGGGCGATCGCGGCCCGGTCCCCGGCGAGCACGGCGTCGACGTCGAGGGCGCCGGCGGCGGTCAGGTCGACGTCACAGTCCTTGACGACGGAGTTGACCATGCCGACGAGGCCGAGCCGCTGGCCGTCCTCGGGCGAGAAGATCGTGACGCCGGACTCGCGCAGGCGGGCGATCTCCTCGGGCACGATGACGCCGCCCCCGCCGCCGACGACGCGGATGTGACCCGCACCCTGCTCGCGCAGCGACTCCACGAGGTACTCGAAGTACTCGACGTGACCGCCCTGGTAGGACGACACGGCGATGCCCTGCACGTCCTCCTCGATCGCGGCGTCGACGACCTCCTTGACCGACCGGTTGTGACCCAGGTGGATGACCTCGGCGCCCTGGCTCTGGAAGATCCGCCGCATGATGTTGATCGACGCGTCGTGGCCGTCGAACAGGGCGGAGGCCGTGACGATCCGTACGGGGTGGGAGGGGGTGTGGAGGACCTGCTCGGACATGTCGACCCTGTCGATGGGAGCGCCGGGTGGCGCGTGCGGCTATTGCTAGGAACCACAATAGTTGGATGGCCGAGTAAATGGAACCCGCCGGTCCCGACTGCACGGCCACAGGCGGCGATCGTCCTACGATAGGGCGGTGACCGCGCCCCGTCGACTGCCGTTCGACCCGATCGAACGTGCGGGAGAGCTGTGGGAGGAGCGGGTCGGGCCCGCCGGTCCGATGCGGCTCGCGACCACCATCATGCGGGTGCAGCAGATCGTCGTGGCCACCCTCGACGCCACGCTCAAGCCCTTCGACATCACCTTCGCCCGGTACGAGGTGCTGCGGCTGCTGTCGTTCAGTCGCAGCGGTTCGTTGCCGCTCAGCAAGATCGGCGAACGACTGATGGTGCACCCCACCTCGGTCACCAACGCGATCGACCGGCTCGTGGCGGCCGGCCTGGTCGACCGGGCCGCCGACACCGCCGACCGTCGCCGCATCCTGGCGTCGCTGACCCCCCGTGGTCGCGAGGTGCTCGAGGGGGCCACGGCCGCGATCATGGCGATCGACTTCGGCGTCGGTGCGCTCGACGCGGCCGACCAGCAGGCGGCGTACGACCTGTTGCGCCCCGTGCGCGCCGTCGACTTCGAGGCCTGACCCCCGGGCGGTAGGTGGGCAACCCTTCCCGCCGCGCGGCGGTAGGTGGGCAACCCTTCAGCACCGGGATTCGGTACCTCACCTACCGCTCGGGCGGTCAGTCGAGGTCGTGCAGCATCGCGGCGCCGAGGCTCTCCTCGGGCACGCCGAAGCCCTCGATCAGGGTGAGCAGGTGCGGGCGCAGCTTGTCGAGCAGGGCGTTGATCTCCGAGGTCACGACCTTGGCGCGCTGGTCGGAGATCCGGTTGTGGCCCATGAACCAGGCCAGGTCCTCCTCGACCGTGCTCAGCGCGTACAGCGAGCACACGTCGCGCAGCAGGTCGGCCGCCTCCTCGTCCTCGCACCGGGCGATGCCGGCGGTGAACGCCTCGAGCACGATCCGGTCGATGTGCACCCGGCCGGCCCGGATCACGTGGTCCTGGGCGTTGTTGAAGATCATGAACGCCTCGGCGCTGTCGGACTTCGACGCCCGCTGCAGCCGCCGGGCCGCGGTCTCGAGCACGTGCTGCTCGCGGTCCTCGAACAGCTCCAGCTGCGTGCCGCGGTCCAGCAGGTCGTGCTCGTCGTCGCCGCCGGGGCGGGCGTCGATGAGCCGCTGGATCAGCTGGGACGCCGCCGTCCGCTCCCGCACCGTGTCGGTGAACGTGCTCGCCACGAAGCGGACCATGCCCAGCGGGTCGAGCCCGCCGACCTCCTTGGCGTAGGCGGTGAGCAGCTCCTTGGCGACCAGCTGCAGCAGCACGTGGTTGTCGCCCTCGAAGGTCGTGAAGACGTCGATGTCGCCGCGCAGCGTCGTGAGGCGGTTCTCGGCGAGGTAGCCGTTGCCGCCGCACATCTCGCGCGACTCCTGCACCGCCCGGGAGGCGTGCCACGTGTTCATGGCCTTGAGTCCGGCGGCGCGCCCCTCGAGCTCACGCTGCTCCTGCGGGTCGGGATCCTCGGTGGTCTGCAGGCGGTGCATGCGGGCGGTCAGCTGGTTCTGCGCGAACCGGTAGGCGTACGACCGGGCGATGAGCGGCAGCAGCCGCCGCTGGTGCATGCGGTAGTCGGCCAGCAGGATCTCGGTGCCCGGTTCGGGCCCGAACTGACGACGCTTGAGGGCGTAGCGGCCGGCGATGCTGAGAGCCACCTCGCCGGCGGCCCCGGCGGAGCCACCCACGCTCACCCGACCGCGGATCAGCGTGCCCAGCATCGTGAAGAACCGGGCGCCGGTGGCGTCGATGGGCGAGGAGTAGGCGCCGCCCTCGTCGACCTGCCCGTACCGGTTGAGCAGGTTCTCGCGCGGGACCCTCACCTGGTCGAACTGCAGCCGGCCGTTGTCGACGCCGCGCAACCCGCCCTTGTGACCGTCGTCGGAGGTCGTGACCCCCGGCAGGTCGTTGCCCTTCTCGTCGCGCAGCGGCACCAGGAAGCAGTGCACGCCGTGGCTCTCGCCCCGCGTGATCAGCTGCGCGAACACCGCCGCGATCGTGGCGTGCTTCGCGGCGTTGCCGATGTAGTCCTTGCGTGACGAGACCGTGGGCGAGTGGATGACGAACTCCTGGGTGCCCGGGTCGTAGGTGGCGGTCGTCTCCAGGTTCTGCACGTCGCTGCCGTGACCGGACTCCGACATCGCGAAGCAGCCGATCAGGTCCAGGTTGATGATGTCGGGGATCAACGCGTGGTGCTGCTCGGTGCCCAGGTTCTCGACGGCCCCGCCGAACAGGCCCCACTGCACGCCGGCCTTCACCATGAGGGAGAGGTCGAACTGCGCCAGCATCTCGATGCCGGTGACCGACAGCCCCGGATCGCCGGTGCCACCGTTCTCGGCGCGGAACCCGGCGGCCGGGATCCCGGTGGCGACCAGCGGCTTGAGCTGGGCGAACGAGCGCTCGCGCGCCTCGTCCATCGTGAGGTCGTGGTCGAACGCCAGGTCCATCTGGGCCAGGTCGACCCGGGACTGTTCACGGATGTGGCGCCACTTGCCGTCGAGGGCGATGCGGACTTCGTCGGACAGCGTCATGCCTCCACGCTACTCGCGCGGCCGCAGCCGCGCAGCGGTCCGCAGGCGCGGCCCGGTTGCTAGGCTGCGGCCGGAAAACCGGAGGTCCACCATGCCCACGTCCCGCACCCTCGGCGACACCGTCACCCTGCCCTGCGGCCAGCTGCTGCCCAACCGGCTGATGAAGTCCGCCCTCAGCGAGGCCCTCGGCGCGCCCGACGGTGCCCCGACCACCAAGCTCGAGCGGCTCTACTCCCGGTGGAGCGTCGGCGGCTACGGCCTGGTCGTCACCGGCAACGTGATGGTCGACCGTCACCACCTGGGGGAGCCGGGCAACGTGGTCGTCGAGGACGACCGGCACCTCGACCTCCTCGCGCACTGGGCGAAGGGCTTCGCCGACGGCGGCACCCCCCTGTGGATGCAGATCAACCACCCGGGTCGTCAGGCCCAGGCGCTGGCCAGCCGCCACCGGCCGGTGGCGCCGAGCGCGATCGCCTCGAACGTGCCGGGCTTCGTGCGGCCCCGGGCCCTGGAGTCCGACGAGATCGAGGGCATCGTCGAGCGGTACGCGACCACGGCGGCCGTCGCCGAGGCAGCGGGTTTCGACGGCGTGCAGATCCACGGCGCCCACGGCTACCTGGTCACCCAGTTCCTGTCCCCGCTGTCGAACCGGCGCGACGACGACTGGGGCGGCGACCCCGAACGGCGTCGCCGTTTCGTCCTGGAGGTCGTGCGGGCCGTCCGTCGCCGGGTCGCACCCGGATTCGCCGTCGGCATCAAGCTGAACTCCGCCGATTTCCAGCGGGGCGGCTTCACCGAGGAGGAGTCGCGCGAGGTCGTCCGCGCGCTCGTCGCCGAGGGCATCGACCTGATCGAGGTGAGCGGCGGCTCCTACGAGCAGCCGGCCATGATGGGCTCGGCGGTGCGGGAGTCGACGAGGGCTCGGGAGGCGTACTTCCTGGAGTACGCCCGCGACGTGCGATCGATCGCGGACGGCGTGCCGATCGCGGTCACCGGCGGGTTCCGCACCCGGGCGGCGATGGACTCAGCCGTCGCGGCCGAGGACTGCGACCTGGTGGGGCTGGGTCGGGGCACCTGCACCACGCCCGACGCCGCCCGGGATCTGCTCGTCGGCGGGGTGGAGCGGATCGAGGTGCAGTCGGTGCGCTTCGGGGGGCGCCGGGTGCTGGACAAGGTCACCGACCTCCGGGCGTTGGACGGAGCGCTGGACCTGCAGTGGCACACCGACCAGCTGCACCGCATGGGCGCCGGCCGCGAGCCCGACACCGGACGTGCCTGGTGGCGCACCGTCGGCTCGATGCTCGCCCGCACCGGCGTCGGCTCGCTCAAGCAGAAGCGCGGCTGACCCCCTCTCCCCCTCGCGAAATTACGGAGCCGGCACGGCAACTTGTCACTGGGCACGGCAGATCTGCCGTGCCCAGTGACAACGAGCCGTGCCGGCTCCGTAACTTCGCGGAGGGGGTGGGCGGGGGTGAGAGGGATGCGGGTGCGGCGGCCGGCCGGTGGTACGGTTCCGGCGACAACTCCATGCACGTCCGTGTCCAGGGGAAGCCGGTCCGAATCCGGCGCTGACCCGCAACCGTAGGCCGCCCTCGTGGCGGTGAGCCGGAACACCTGTCTCGGACGTCTGACTCTCCACGCTGTCGAGGACTACGAGCGCGGATGGATCCATCGGGTCCGTCCTGCTCAGCAGCGGGAAGGACCCTTGATGAAGATCACTGCACCCTTTCGGCGACTCACCGTCGCCGCCGTCACCGCGCCTCTGCTGGTGGCCGGACTATCCGCCCCTGCTCAGGCCGTCAACGACGAGTCCGACGCAGCGGCCTCCTGGTTGGCCGACCAACTGACCGATGGTCTGGTGTTCAACCAGCAGTTCACGTCCAACGACCTCGGCCTCAGCCTCGACGTCTACTTCGCGCTCGACGCCATCGGCGTGGAGGGTGCGGCGAAGGATTCGATCATCACGGCGATGGCGGACAACGCCGACACCTATCTGACCTTCGACACGCCGGGCGAGTTGTACGCCGGTGCGGCCGGAAAGCTCGGCACCGCCGTCATCGACAGTGGCGCGGACCCGCGGGCCTTCGGCGGGCGGGATCTGGTGGCCGACATCGAGTCGCGCGTGGCGACCGCCGGTGAGGACACCGGCCGTGCCACCGACCTCTCCGCCTTCGGCGACTTCTCCAACGCCATCGGCCAGTCCTGGGTCGTGAAGGCCCTGGTCGGCTCCGAGAGCGACTTGGCCGACGAGGCCGCCGGCTACCTCGCCGCACAGCAGTGCGCCGACGGCGGCTTCTCCTCCAACCTCAACGCCGCGACCTGCACGTCCTCGGTCGACTCCACCACCTTCGCCGTGGAGGGTCTGCTGGCCGCCGACCAGGCCGAAGTCGGTGACTTCGGGGATGTGGTCTCCGAGGCGGCCGACTACCTCGTCGAGGTCCAGGCGGCCGACGGCTCGTTCGGCAGCAACACCAACTCCACCGGCAAGGCGGCGCTCGTGCTGAGCAGCCTGGATCGCGAGCGGGCCGCCGTCGCTGCGTCGTCCTGGGTGCACCGGCTGTTCGTCGGACCTGACCTGGCTGATTCCGCACTGGGCGACGAGATCGGTGCGGTCGCCTTCGACGAGGCAGCGTTCGCCCTG
The DNA here is from genome assembly GCF_000160775.2 of Aeromicrobium marinum DSM 15272. Classification (NCBI taxonomy): domain Bacteria; kingdom Bacillati; phylum Actinomycetota; class Actinomycetes; order Propionibacteriales; family Nocardioidaceae; genus Aeromicrobium; species Aeromicrobium marinum. The sequence continues at coordinate 3,011,976 of NZ_CM001024.1, forward strand.
GGTCTCCAGCAGGGCATCGTCGTCCCGACCCGTGACCAGTGGATCCGGGCCGCGGCCCAGGCCGCGCCTGCGCTCGACCTGGTCGAGGGCCAGGACCTGTACACCGACGTCCCTGCCTCGTTGACCTTCTTCTTCGAGATCACCTGGCTCTCCGCGACGGGCATCACGACGGGGTACGAGGACGGGACGTTCCGGCCGGCCGAGCCGGTGCTGCGTGAGCAGATGGCCGCGTTCCTGTACCGGTTCGCCGACGAGCCCACGGTCGAGCGTCCGGCGGAGTCGCCGTTCACCGACGTGTCCGAGGACGACACGTTCTACGACGAGATCATCTGGCTGGAGTCGACCGGCATCACCACCGGCTACGACGAGGCCGACGGCACCCGCACGTTCCGTCCGTCCCAGCCGGTGCTGCGTGAGCAGATGGCCGCGTTCCTGTACCGCTTCGACGAGCAGGACTTCGTCGACGACGACGGTGCGACGTTCACCGACGTGGCCCCGGCGTTCGAGTTCTTCGACGAGATCGAGTGGCTGGCCACGACCGGCATCACCACCGGCTACGAGGAGGCCGGCGACACCGTCACCTTCCGCGGCGCCCAGCCCGTCCTGCGCGAGCAGATGGCCGCGTTCCTGTTCCGCTACGACCAGTACCAGCAGTCCGACCTCTGATGCACGGCATCCTCGCGCGGCTGGCGGCGACCTTCCTGGTCGCCGCCGGCCTCACGGTCGTCGCGCAGGCTCCGGCGCAGGCCGCCGCCTGCCAGCAGGGGACCGGGGTGACCGTCGTCGTCAACGGCAGCGTCAGCTGCGTGTCCGGTGGCGGCGGGACGGCCGCGACGAAGTTCGGACAGGCGGGCCACACGCTCGCCGGCGTGCCCAACCAGCCCGGCGCGGTGTGCCGGGTGAACGGGTTCCCGGCGCCGGGTCAGCCCTGCTTCGAGACCAACGCCTACTGGGGGCTCTTCCACGCCAACGGCACCGGTGGTGGCTGGCAGTACGCCACCGTCGGCGCGTACAGCCTGAGCATCCCGGCTGGCGGCTGGGTCGCGTTCGTGTGGCAGGGCAGCGACAACCGGACCAACCCGTCGATGACGCCGGTGGGCCCGGCCCCCGCACCTCAGCC
>NZ_CM001024.1:3013195-3079114 GCF_000160775.2 Aeromicrobium marinum DSM 15272
CCGCCCCTGCTGCGCCCGGCGCACCGACGGCACCGTCGGCCGATCCCTCGGAGGAGCCCGGCGACGAGCCGGTGGAGGAGGGCGCCGCCGACGAGCCGGGAGCGGAGTCCACCGCGACCCCGGACACCCGTGACTCGCAGGAGTCCGACGCCCGCACCACGGCGACGTCGGCGACGACCGACGGCGACGGCGGGAGCCCGCTGGGGCTGGTCGTCGCGCTGGTGGCGGTCGCCGGTCTGGGCGGTGCCGCCGTGGTCGTGCACCGACGACGGGCCGTCGAGCAGGCATGACGACGAGGCCGCTGCCGCGTGACCTGCACCCGGGAGCCTGGTGGATCTGGGCGCTCGGGCTCGCGGCTGCGGCCTCGTTCACCCTCAACCCGTTCCTGCTGCTGCTGATCATCGCGGTGGCGGCCCTCACCGTCATGGCCCGTCGGTCCGACGCGCCGTGGGCGCTGTCGTTCCGCTTCTACGTGTACTTCGGCCTCTTCATCGTCGTCATCCGGGTCCTCTACCGGATCGTGCTCGGTGGCGGGGGCATGCCCGACGACGTCGTGCTGTTCACGCTGCCGAGCGTGCCGCTGCCCGAAGCCGCCCGTGGCATCGAGCTGCTGGGCCCGTTCACGCTCCCTGAGCTGCTGGGCGCGCTGTACGACGGTCTCCGGCTGGCCGCGATGGTCATCTGCGTGGGCGCCGCCAACGCCCTGGCCAACCCGAAGCGACTGCTGAAGTCGGTCCCGCCGGCGCTGTACGAGGTCGGGACCGCGATCGTCGTCGCGCTGTCGGTGTTCCCCCAGCTGGCCGAGAGCGTGCAGCGGGTGCACCGGGCCCGCAAGCTGCGGGGCGACCCCGGCAAGGGCGTCGGGGCCCTGCGTCGGATCGTCGTCCCGGTGCTCGAGGACGCGCTCGAACGGTCGCTCACCCTGGCGGCCGGCATGGACGCGCGCGGCTACGGCCGCAGCGGCGACGCCACCGCACATGAGCGGCTGCGCACCGGCGTGCTGATGCTGCTGGGGCTGTTCGGGCTCTGCATCGGCGCCTACGCCTACCTCGACGGGACGGCCCCCCGGTACCTGGCCGGTCCGATGCTGGCGGCCGGGGTCGTGCTGGCCGGGCTCGCCCTGTGGTCGGCCGGGCAGCGCGTGCAGCGGACCCGCTACCGGCCCGACCGGTGGCGCCGTGCCGAGATCGGCACCGCCCTCGCCGGCATCGCCGCGGCGGTGGGGGTCGACCGTGCGGTGGATCTCGACCCGTACGGCGTCTTCCCCGGCCTGACCTCGGTCCCCACCGTGCCGGTCGTCGCGGTGCTCGCGGTGCTCGTGGCCGCGCTGCCGGCGCTGATCACCCCCGAGCCGGCGAAGGCGTTGTCCGCCGAGCCGGAACGAGAGCCCGAGGTGGTCCGATGATCAGCCTGGAGCAGGTGACCTTCGCCTACGACGGAGCCACCGCGCCGACCCTGCGCGACGTCGACCTGCACGTGCCCGAGGGCGAACTGGTGCTGGTCGCGGGCCGGACCGGGTCGGGCAAGTCGACGCTGCTGGGTCTGTTGAACGGACTGGTGCCGCACTTCAGCGGCGGCACCCTCGCCGGTGACGTCCGCATCGACGGCGCGTCCGTCGTGGGCCGGCCGCCGCGCGAGCTGGCCCACCTCGTGGGCTACGTCGCGCAGGACCCGCTGGCGGGATTCGTCAGCGACGTGGTCGAGGACGAGCTGGCCTACGGCATGGAGCAGCTCGGTCTCGACGCCCAGACCATGCGCCGGCGGGTCGAGGAGACGCTCGACCTGCTCGGCATCGCGGCGCTGCGCCGCCGCCCGCTCCGCACCCTCTCCGGCGGCCAGCAGCAGCGGGTGGCCATCGGCTCGGTGCTCACGATGCATCCGCGGGTGCTCGTGCTCGACGAACCCACCTCGGCGCTGGACGCCACGGCGGCCGAGGACGTGCTCGCCACCATCGCGCGCCTGGTCGACGACGTCGGTCTCACCGTCGTCGTCGCCGAGCACCGGATGGAGCGGGTCATCCCGTTCGCCGACCGCCTGGTGCTGGTCGAGGACGGCCGGGTCCGCGACGGCGCTCCCGCCGACCTGCTGGTCGACGCCCCGGTGGCGCCGCCGTTGGTCGAGCTCGGCCGGCTGGTCGGATGGACCCCGCTGCCGTTGTCGGTGCGCGAGGCCCGGCGCCGGGTGCGCGAGCTGACCCCGCAGCTGAACGCTCCCGAGCCGCGGGTCGACCCGGTCCGCACCTCCGCGCTCTCGGCGAGCGGCATGAGCGTGCTGTACGGGTCGACCGTCGCCGTGCGCGAGGTCGACCTGGCGGTCGGCGCGGGCGAGATCGTCGCGGTCATGGGCCGCAACGGGTCCGGCAAGTCGTCCCTGCTGTGGGCGATCCAGGGGGCCGGCAAGCGGCACGGCGGTCAGGTGTCCGTGGGCGGTGTCGACCCCGGCACGGTGTCGGCCGACCGGGCCCGCCGGCTCGTCGGCCTCGTGCCGCAGACCGCCGCCGACCTGCTCTACCTGGAGTCCGTCGACGCCGAGTGCGGGGCCGCGGACCGTCAGGCGGGTGCCGAGGCGGGTGCCTGCCGTGCCCTGCTGGACCGGCTGGCCCCCGGCATCGAGGGCGCCCAGCACCCCCGTGACCTCTCCGAGGGTCAGCGGCTGTCGCTGGTCCTCGCCATCGTGCTGACCGCCCGACCCCAGGTGATCGCGCTCGACGAGCCCACCCGCGGTCTCGACTACGCGGGCAAGGCGGCCCTGACCGCGATCCTGCAGGAGCTCGCCGCCGACGGTCGCGGTGTCGTGGTGTCGACCCACGACGTCGAGTTCGTGGCGACCGTGGCGCACTCGGTCGTGGTGATGGCCGACGCGGACGTCGTGTCGTCCGGTCCCGTCGCGGGCGTGCTGGCCGAGTCGCCGGCCTTCGCGCCGCAGATGAGCAAGGTGCTGGGTCCGCAGTGGCTGACCGTCGCCGACGTGCAGGCGGCCCTCGCATGACCCTGCTGCCAGGCCTCCGACCGTCCGCGCCCCGACCCGTTCCCGCACTCCCGCGGGCGGTACCGGTCACGCGTCGCTCCGCCGTGGTGCTGGCCCTGGCCTCGCTGGCGGGGCTCGTGATGTTCCTCTGGCCGCTGTTCATGCAGCCGGCCCCGGGTCAGGAACGCTTCGACCAGCCGTTCATCTTCATGGCGATCCTGCCGGTCGTCGTCATGGTGGTCGTCGTCGAGCTGACCGAGGGCGGCATGGACTCCAAGGCCCTCGCGATGCTCGGCGTGCTCACCGCGATCAACGCGGCGCTGCGGCCCCTGGGCGCCGGCACGGCAGGGATCGAGACGGTCTTCTTCCTGCTGGTGCTGTCGGGCCGGGTGTTCGGACCCGGATTCGGGTTCGTGCTGGGCTGCACGAGCCTGTTCGCCTCGGCGTTGCTGACCTCGGGCGTGGGGCCGTGGCTGCCGTTCCAGATGATGTGCGCGGCGTGGATCGGCATGCTCGCCGGCCTGCTGCCCCGCCGGGTCACAGGACGGGCGGAGATCGTCCTGCTGGTCGTCTTCGGGGTGCTGGTGTCGTACGTGTTCGGGTTCCTGATGAACCTGTCGTCGTGGCCGTTCACCCTGGGCATCGCGGTGCCCGGCACCGACGGCGGGGCGCAGATGGTGCCCGGCGACCCGGTGCTGGAGAACCTGCGACGGTTCGTGGTCTACAACCTGGTCACGTCGACCTGGGGCTGGGACACCGGGCGGGCGATCACCAACGCGGTCCTGATCGCGGTGCTCGGGCCGGCCGTCCTCGCGACCCTGCGCCGCGCCGCCCGCCGCGCCCGTTACCTCCCGGCCGCCCCGGTCCTACGCTGACGGCATGACCGGACCCGTCACCGTCTCCATCACCCGGCACGTCGACCCCGGCCACGAGGACCAGATGCTCGCGTGGCTGCGCGCCGGCACCCAGCTGTCCGAGCGCTTCGACGGCTTCCTCGGATCGGGGTGGGTGCGGCCCGCTCCGGGCTCCACCGAGTGGCACATGCTCTACCGGTTCGCCGACGCGGCGTCGCTGCAGGCCTGGGACTCCTCCGAGCAGCGCCGCTGGTGGCTGGAGTCCGCCCAGGGGTTCGTGGAGGAGGCGCGCCACGAGCAGCGCACCGGCATCGAGGGCTGGTTCGACGAGCCGACCAGCGTCGACGTCGCGGACCTGCGACCCGCGCCGGCACCGCCCCCGCGCTGGAAGCAGATGTGCGCGATCTTCTGCGTGTTCTTCCCGCTCAGCATCGCCGCCAACGCCACCACCTCGACCTTCCTCGACGGAGTGCCGCTGGTGCTGCGCGTGCTGGTCAGCGTGCTCGCGATGACGCCGATCATGACCTACCTCGCGCTGCCGTGGATCACCCGCCTGCTGGCGCCCTGGTTGAACGCTCCCCGGCGCACATGACCGGTCTGCTGGTCGCCGGCACCACGTCCGACGCCGGCAAGAGCGTCGTGACGACCGCGCTGTGCCGCGCCTTCGCCCGTCGCGGCGTCAGGGTCGCGCCGTTCAAGGCGCAGAACATGTCGAACGACTCGATGGTCACCGCCGACGGGGCCGAGATCGGGCGGGCGCAGTGGGTGCAGGCCCGGGCCGCCCGGGCCGAGCCGGAGGCCGCGATGAACCCCGTGCTGCTCAAGCCGGGGGGTGACCGGCGCAGCCACGTGGTCGTCATGGGGCGCCCCGCCGGCTCGTTGTCGTCCGCCGACTTCCTGGGCGGTCGCGGCCGGCTCGCCACCGCCGCGTTCGCCGCCTTCGACGACCTGCGGGGCCGGTACGACGTGGTGGTGGCCGAGGGGGCGGGGTCGCCGACCGAGATCAACCTGCGCGAGCACGACTTCGTGAACATGGGCCTGGCCCGGCACGGTGACCTGCCGGTGGTCGTCGTCGGCGACATCGACCGCGGCGGCGTGTTCGCCGCGCTGCACGGCACCCTCGCGCTGCTCGACGGCGCCGACCAGGACCTGGTGTCGGCCTTCGTGCTGAACAAGTTCCGCGGCGACCCGTCGTTGCTCGGGCCCGCCCTCGACCGGATCACGGCGCTGACCGGACGTCCGTTCGCGGGCGTCCTGCCGTGGGACTCCGGCCTGTGGCTGGACTCCGAGGACGCCCTGGACCTCGACGGCCGCCGGTCCGGCGACGCCGGGGCGGCCCTGAGGGTCGCGGTCGTGCGGCTGCCGCGCATCAGCAACTTCACCGACGTCGACGCCCTCGGGATCGAGCCGGGCGTCGACGTCGTGTTCGCCTCCGAGCCGCGCCACCTCGACCCGGCCGACCTCGTGGTCCTGCCCGGCACCCGGGCGACCATCGACGACCTGGCGTGGCTGCGCTCGCGTGGGCTCGACCGGGCGATCGTCCGGCACGCCGCGGCGGGCCGGTCGGTGCTGGGCATCTGCGGGGGGATGCAGATGCTGGGTCGCAGCATCGCCGACCCGCACGGGGTGGAGGGCGAGCCCGGAGCGCGGGTCGAGGGGCTCGGGCTGCTGGACGTGACGACCGAGTTCACGGTCGACAAGGTGCTCCGCCTGCACGGCCCCGGGTACGAGATCCACCACGGCCGCGTCACCCGCGGCCCGGGGACCGAGGACCACCCGGGCGGCGCCCGGGCGGGGGCCGTCGCGGGGACGATGTGGCATGGCTGTCTGGAGGACGACACCGCCCGGCGGGACCTGTTGACGGAGGCGGCCCGCGCCGCCGGTATCGACCTGGCACCCGCCACGGCGTCGTTCGAGCAGCACCGGGAGGCCCGGCTCGACCTGCTGGCCGACCTCGCCGAGGAGCACCTCGACGTCGATGCCCTGCTGGACCTGGCGACGACCGGTGCGCCGGCCGGCCTCCCGCGGATCGCCCCGGGGGGTCGCGACTGAGCGGACCGCCGTCAGAGGATCTCGCTGAGCAGCGCGGTGTCGGCGAGCAGCAGTGCGGCCGACCGCACCAGCGGAACGGCGGCCAGCGCCCCGCTGCCCTCCCCCAGCCGCAGGCCGAGATCGAGCAGCGGCTGCAGCCCCATCGACGCCAGGGCCAGTCCCTGGGCCGGCTCGGGCGACCGGTGACCGGCCGCGAACCAGGCGGCCGCGCCCGGGGCCAGCCGGTCGGCGAGCAGGGCCGCGGCGACCGCCACCACCCCGTCGAGCAGGACGGGGACGCCGGCCTCGGCCGCTCCGGCGAGGAAGCCGGCCGACGCGGCGATGTCGGCGCTGCCGAGCGAGGTGAGGGTGTCGACGGGGTCGGCGACCCGCTCGCCGGCCCGGGCCAGGGCCTGCCGCACGACGGCGGTCTTGTGGTCGAGCGCCGCGTCGCCGATGCCGGTGCCACGCCCGGTCACCGCCTCGGCGGTGAGGCCGAGCGACGCGGCGACGAGGGCCGCAGCAGGGGTGGTGTTGCCGATCCCCATGTCGCCGCTGATCAGCAGCTGGGCGCCGGCGGCGATCTCGTCGGCGGCGACCGACCGTCCGGCGGCGATCGCGGCGAGGGTCTCGTCGGTCGTCAGCGCGTCCTCGAGGTGGATCGCGCCGCTGCCGCGGCGGACCTTGTGCCGCTGGACGTCGGCCGGCACCCCCTCCAGGTCGTCGTCGACCCCCAGGTCCAGCACGCGCACGGTCACCGCGTGCTGGGCGGCCAGCACGGACACCCCGGCCCGCCCGGTCAGGAAGGTGCGCACCATGGCGGGGGTGACGGCCTTGGGGTAGGCCGACACCCCGTGGTCGGCCACCCCGTGGTCGCCGGCGAAGATCACGGCGCGGACCCGCTCGACCGGTTCCGGCGGCACCCGGCCCTGGGTCGCTGCGACCCACACGGCCAGGTCGCCGAGCCGGCCCAGGGCGCCGGCCGGGGTCGCCAGTCCTGCCAGCCTGGTCGCGGCCTCGTCCCGGGCGGCGGACGACGGTGGGGTGACGGCCGGCATGGCACTCCTCGGGTCGGGCGGGTGTGCCGCCGGTCAGCTGCGGCCCGTGTCGGGACCGACCGTCAGCATGCCATCGGCGAGGTGGGCCACCACGTCGGCCCTCGCGCGTTCCGCGGGCCGGTGCGTCACCAGCAGGACGGCGCGGGACCCGTCGAGGAGCTGACCCAGGACGCGCTCCTCGGTACCGGTGTCGAGGGCGCTGGTCGCCTCGTCGAGGACCAGCAGCTCGGGGTCCCGCACCAGTGCGCGGGCGATGCACAGCCGCTGCTGCTCGCCGCCGGACAGCCCGGCGATCTCCCGCAGGGGGGTGTCGAGACCGGCCGGCAGCGACTCCACCACCGTGTCGACGCAGGCGGTCCGCAACGCCGCCCAGAGGTCCTCGTCGGCCACCTCGCGACCGGGCTGCAGCGACCAGGTGAGGTTCTGCCGGACCGTGCCGGGCACCAGCACGGTCTGCTGCGGCACGTAGCCGACCCGGGCCCGCCAGGACGACAGGTCGACGAGGGGCGAGCCGTCGACCAGGACCTGCCCGGTCTCGGGCGGCACGAGTCCCAGGACCACGTCGAGCAGGGTGCTCTTGCCCCCGCCGCTGGGCCCCCAGACGGTCACGAGCCCGCGGTGGGGGACCTGCAGGTCGACGTCGTCCAGGACGGTCGGCCCGTCGGTGGCGTACCGCACCGTCACGCCGCGCAGCGCGACCAGGGGCTCCTGCGGCCCGGCGGGCTCCTGCGGTCGGCCCGGTACGGATCCGGTCTGGCGGTGCTGCTCGATCTCTCGCTCGAAGTCCGAGAGCTGGTCGAGGGCGGGCGCCTCGTTCGCGAACACCTGGACCGCTCCCAACAGGCCCTGGGCCGTCGCGAGGATGCGCGACGCGACGACGACGAGCACCGCGAGCTCCGCGAACGGGAGGCCGGCCTGTCGGCCCACCACCACCAGGACCATGACCGCGAAGACGACCCCGACCGCCAGCCCGGCCACGACCGCCGAGGTGCGTCGCACGAACGAGGTGCGGATCCCCCGGACACGGCTCGCCTCGGCCTCGACCAGGTCGGTCCACGCCCGTCCGGCATCGTGCGCCCGCGTCAGCCGGACCGAGGCGAGGGAGTCCGTGACGGCGGCCCCGAGGTCGGCGACGCCCCGACTCATCTCCTGGCCGAGCCGGGTGGCGGACCGGACCGAACGCCTCGTGGCCGCCGTGGCGAGCAGCAGGCCGACGGCGGCGAGCCCGCCGATGAGCGGTGAGAGCAGGACGGCCACGCCGACGGTGGCGGCCAGGATCGGCACGGCGACGAGGATGCGCAGGAGCATGACCAGGGCGGTCTGGGCGCGCTCGACCTCCGTGGTGAGCCGCTGGACGACGTGGCTGCGCCGCTGACCGGCGACGTACGTCCACTCGGCGGCGAGCAGGCCGTCGAACAGGCGCAGGCGCAGGGCGTCGACGGTCGCGAGGCGGATCTGCACGGACACCACCGCGACCCGCCACTGGGCGAGCGACCTGACCACGACCACCAGCAGCACCAGGGCGAAGGCGACCGGGAGGGTCAGGGTCGCGTCGGTCCCGGGCAGGCGGAGCTCGTCGTCCCCGCCGAGCGACTGCATGACCGGCACCAGCAAGGTCAGCCCCAGGCCCTCCATGAGGGCGACCACGACCTGCAGCGACAGGAGCCCGGCCACGGCACCCCGGCCCGCGGTCGACGACATGAGCGACAGGTACGCCCGGGACCGGGCCGTCATCGGGCCCGGCCCGGGAGGCACCGGGCCACCAGGTGCCTGGCGCGGCGCCACAGTGCTCGGGGAAGCGCGGTGCGCACCGACCAGTCGGGCAGTCCGGCCACCATGGTCAGGGGGACCACGACGGCGGTCGCGGTGTGGCGGAGGTCGGCGGCGCTGCGACTGGCCGTCAGGCGGTGGCGGGTCAGCCGGGCCAGCTCCACGCCCGGGGCCGAACCGCTGCCGCTGGCGGGCCGGTCCTGCGCCGCGAGCGACCGGGACGCCACGCGGGCGGGCACCCGCCCGACCAGCTCCACGACGGCGGCCGGGACCTGCGCGGGCAGCCCCAGCGCCTCGTCGGTGGCGCGGAGCGTGGTCAGCTCGACGCGACCGGGGCGGTGTCGCGCCCAGGTCGGCTCGAGGCGGGCCAGCCGGTGCACGTCGACCAGGCTCCGGAGCCAGCGGTGGCCGTCCTTGGCGGCGTGGTGGCAGCTGTGCCGAAAGGCCAGGTCGACCGCGACGGTGTCGACCGCGAGACCGCCGACGTCGACCTGCACGCGCCCGGCCCACGCCTCGTCGAAGGTCGGGAGCCCGTCGTGGGTCGCGTCGAGGCGCCAGTGCAGATCGATGGTGCTGGCGCGGCCGTCCAACGTCACCTCGTACCCGGCGGACAACAGGTGTCGCCAGGCCCAGGAGCCGGGCACGATCGCCGGGGGTCGGGGTGTCCAGCCGTGGTCGAGCAGCAGGGCGACGGTCCGGGCCACGGACTCGGGCGCGACCCACACGTCCAGGTCACCGGCGCCCCGGCCACCCGGGTCGCCGGTGGTCTGGACGGCCAGGGCCGGTCCCTTGACCAGCAGCCAGGGGATGTCGGCCGCGTCGAGTGCCGCGGCCACCCGGTGCAGCTCGAGCAGGCGCACGCCCAGCACCCTCGCGGTGCGCCGGTGTGCCTCGTCGAGTGCCTCGAGCACCGGCGACGGCAGGCCCAGGGTCGCGCCGTGCGGCCGGAGCACCTCGGCGACCCGGTGGCGGGTGATGGCCGCGAGCAGGTCCCTCGTCGGATCGTGGGTCCCGACCGCCCCTCGCGGGTCCCCACCCGCCTCGACCGCCAGCGCCGCGCGCGTCCACGCGCGGACGGTCCGGCTGGCCTGGGGGCTGGGGTGCACGCCGACAGCGTACGCAGCCCCGCGGGTGTCGACCCGGTGAACCGGTGGGCCCGCGTGCCGGTGTTTCAGCAGGATTTCACGGTGACGGACGTAACCCGTCGCCCTCCGGCGTCGTTCTAACGGGCAACACCCACCCGGAGGAGAACCGAATGGAATCCACCACTCGCACGGCCTACACCGCCCCGGTACTGGAGACGCTCGACATCGCGGAGACCCGCGGCGTCGGCATCGACATCGGTATCGGCATCGGTATCGGCAGCTGATGGGTCCCGGTTGCCGGGCGGTGCGGTCCATCGACCTCCGGGGGTAGTCAGTGGAGCACGGCCCGGCGACCGGGTTTCGGGTGAGGCGCGTCCGGTCGGCCCTGGTCGCCGGACCGCTCGCGGTCGTGGCATGGGTCCTGCTCGCCCTCGCGCGGGTGGCCATCGCGCTGCTGCCGTTCGGCTTGGTCCGCCGACTGCTCGGTGAGGACGGCCTGGGCGACGACGGGGGCGGGGCTCCGTCGACGGCGAGACCGGAACGGGCCCGGCGAGTCGCCGGGGCGATCGCGCGGGCCGTGAGGTCCAGTCCGTGGCGTGCCGACTGCTACCCGCAGGCGATCGCCGCCCGACTGATGCTGGTCCCGGCGCGTGTCCCCCACACCCTGGTGTTCGGGGTGCGCAGAGACACCGCCGGTGCCCTGCTGGCCCACGTGTGGGTCGAGGCGGGGGACGTGAGGGTCGCCGGTGGCCGCGGGGCCGGCTTCGTCCCGGTCGGGTCGTTCTCGTGGGTCCCGGGTCGCGCGGGGAGGAGGTCGCCCCGTGCCGATGTACAGCTGCTTCGGGATCACGGTCGATAGCTCGATCCCGTTGCCCGACCTCGAGGGGGCCGGACCGGGGGCCACGGCGGACGTGACCGTCCGCGAGCGTCCGGTGGAGGCCCGGCCTGCTGCTGCCGTCCGGGCGGTCCCCGGGTTGTGGTGGCACCGCGGCGAGGTGTGGCTGGAGGCGCCGGGCACCGGCCGGTTCGTGGCGAGGGACGGGTCGACGGTCGTGGTGGAGCGCGAGCCCGGGGTGTCCGACGGCGACGTGCGCATTTTCGTGCTGGGCACGATGTTGGGCGCGATCCTGCGGCAGCGCGGCCACCTGGTGCTGCACGGCAACGCCTTCGACTGCGGTGCGTCGGCGGCGATCGTGGTCGGCCACTCCGGTGCCGGCAAGTCGACGCTGGCCGCCGAGCTCGACCGTCGCGGCCTGCCGGTGCTGTCCGACGACGTCGTACCGATCGACGCGGCCGGTGTCGCGGCGCCGGGCTATCCCCGCATCAAGCTGTGGGCCGACGCGCTGCAGGACCTGGGTCTGGACACGGCGGGGTTCGAGCGCATCACCGACGGGCACGACAAGTTCCACGTCCCGTTGTCACGGAGCGGGATCGCGCCGCTCGCGGCAGAATTCGTCTATGTGCTCGAGACCCACGACCGGCCGTCCCTGGAGCTGTCCGAGGTGACCGGCATGGCCGCCTACGAGGCGCTCCGGACCCACACGTACCGCGGTGAGCTGCTGGTCGACCCGGCGGACGAGTGGCAGCACCTCCGGCAGTGCGCCGACCTGGCCGCCCGGGCCCGCATCGTGCGGGTCGTCCGGCCGGCCGCCACGATGACCGCCGCCGCCACGGCCGATGCGATCCTGGCCGACATCGCGGGCACCCGCGGTCTGCGGACCCCCGAGGACGTCCGGCGATGACCCGGGTCGATCCCGCCGTGGCCTACGCCCGGCGGGCCGGCGTCAACGCCGTCGACATGGACGGTGAGCTGGTGATGATGGGCCTGGAGCAGGGGGAGTACTACGGCCTGCGGGGGACCGCTGCCAGCATCTGGGGCTACCTCGAGCAGGCGTCGGACGTCCAGACCCTGGCGTCCAGACTGGCCGAGGAGTACGACGTGGAGGTCGACCGGTGCCGGCCCGACGTCGTCCGGTTCCTGGACGACCTGCTCCGCCGCGGCCTGGTCGAGCCGGCCTGAGCAGCGCCCGTCGGGTTCAGCCGGCGAGTGCGGCCCGGAGGTCGCGGCCGATGTCCCGCAGGGCGTCGGTGATGTCGACGGCCGCCTCGACGGCCTCGTCGCTCATCGCGGCCAGGCAGGCCCGGTCGGTGGCGTCCTCCAGCTCGTCACGGAAGGCGGTGCCCTCGGTGGTGATGGCACCGTCCGCGTCCAACCACCCGCGGGCCCGCAGGCGCTCGACGCCGGCCGCCCACTCCTCGTCGGTCCAGCCGCGCAGGGCCTGCTGCTGGGGGAAGGTGCGCCCGGCAGCCACGTTGAGCACGTTGGCGTCGACCCCGCCCAGCCCGTGGCCGACGAGCAGCGCGATGTGGCAGTCGCCGCGGAACTCCCGGATGACCGACCCGGCGAGCCAGAACCGGGCGATGCCGTCGGCCGGAGGGGTCAGCGACGCGTGGGCCGCCGCCAGGGGCTTGCCGGCCAGGTCGAGCCCGGCGGCGATCGTGGCGAGGGTGTCGGCCAGCGGGGCGGTGTGCTCGTCGGTGGTCACCCGGCCGAGCACCTCGCGGGCCAGGTCGAGCCGCGAGGCGTGGATCTGCTCGGGCGACGCCAGCGCCCACGCGTCGGGGATCGCGCGGTGCACCCGCGACGGTGCGAACCCGTGGAACGTCGCCGTGACCAGCTCGGGGGAGGCCGCACCCATCGGCGCCGCCCGCGACGCGAAGTAGCCCATCCACGTGCCCTTGAGGCCCAGCGGCGCGTAGTGCGTGCCGGTCTCGGGGACGAGGTAGATGAAGTGGTGGAGCGACTCGATCGAGCGCCAGAACGGGGTGGGGACGGTCATCGCCCCAGTCTGCCCTGCCCACCGATCCCCGCCACCGCCCCACCACGTCGCAGTTTCCCAGGAAATCCCAGAAAACTGACACCTCACCCCTGTTGCAACCTGTCAACGGTGACAGTTTTCTGGGATTTCCTGGGAAACCTCAGGGGTCAGCCGCGGGCGTACCGCAGGACCCACTCGACGAACGGCGTGGCCTCGCGCCAGTCGGCCCGCACCCGCTCGACCAGCTCGGGGGTGTGGATGACCGGGTCGAACCCGTAGGACCGGCCGAGCGTCATCGAGCGGTGCCGCAACAGCTCGATCCGCGGGTGGTCGACATCGTAGCCGCGGGGAGCGGTCTTCAGCCGGTCGCCGCCGAGCTCCCACCCCGCCCCGGTGAGCGTGGCCAGCACGTCCTCGAGCTCGGCCCCTCGTCGCTGCTCGACCATCGCCTCCCGCAGGCTGGCGAGCCGGGCCGGTGAGGCCTCGTAGAACCCGACCCCCACGCGGACGCCGGGGGCGCCCACCTGCACGTAGTAGCCGGTCGACGGGCCCTTCGCGACGAACGCACCCTGGTGGGTCTTGTAGGGCGTCTTGTCCTTCGCGAACCGCACGTCGCGGTACGGGCGGAAGATCTTGGCCTGGCCGAACTCGGTGGCCAGGGCTGCCGTGAGCGCCTTCATCGGGGCGGCCACGGCGGTGTCGTAGGTGGAGCGGTGGGCCTCCCAGAACCCCTTGGTGTTGTCCATCTCGAGGTCGTCGTAGAAGTCGAGCGCCTCGACGGGGAAGCCGGTGAACTCATCGGGACGGTCCATGCGAGCGAGCCTAGGTGAGGATCCGTTGCCTAGGCTGCGGGCGTGACCCTGCCGCGCACGGACCTGCTGCTGGTGGGAGCCGGTCACGGCCACCTGCACCTGCTGCGCCACGCCGGCGAGCTCGTAGCCGCCGGGTACCGGGTGCGGCTGCTGGCCCCGGCGACGTTCGACTACAGCGGGGTCGCCTCCGCGACCGCGGCCGGCGGCCTGTCCGTCGAGGAGGGCCGCACCGACGTGTGTGGTCTGGCAGCACGAGCGGGGGTCGACCACACCGTGGCGACGCTGGTCGGTCTCGACACCGCCCGTCGCACCGCGACGACGTCGGACGGCACCGAGCTCACCTACGACGTGCTGTCGTTGAACGTGGGCAGCGTCGTGGCTCCGAGCGGCATGACGGTGCACCCGTCGACGCTGACGGTCAAGCCCCTGTCCGGCCTGGCCGACCTCGACCCGAGGATCCGGAGGGTCGGGCGCCCGGCCGACGTCACCGTAGTCGGCGGTGGCGCGAGCGGACTCGAGCTCGCGGCCCACCTCGCGGTGCATCCGGACGTCGGGTCGGTGCACCTGGTCGAGGCCGGCGAGCGGATCGGACCCGACCTGCCCGCCGGCGCCCGCCGCCGTCTGCAGCGGTTGCTCGCGGCGCGGGGGGTGCAGGTCCTGACGGGGTGGCAGGTCCACGAGGTCGCCGAGCGTGCCGTGGTCCGTGCCGACGGGACGACGCTGCCCCACGACCTCGCCCTGCTCGCGACGGGGCTGGCGGCACCGGGCCTGCTGGCCGACGTCGGCCTCGGCGACCGACACGGCGTGCCGGTGCGGGCCACCCTGCAGCACCCGGACCACCCGGAGATCCATGCGGTCGGGGACTGCGCCCACTTCCTCCCGGCCCCGTTGCCGCGGATCGGCGTGCACGGCGTGCGGCAGGGCCCCGTGCTGCTGTGCAGCCTGGTCGCCCGCAGCCGGGGCGCTGCGCTCCCGGTGTACGAGCCGCAGCGACATGCCCTCGCGATCCTGGATCTCGGGGCAGGGACCGGGCTCGCGGTGCGCGGGCGCTGGTGGTGGTGCGGCACGAGCGCCCTGCGGCTGAAGCGCTGGATCGACCGTCGCTGGATCCGGTCCCACCGCGCCTGATCCGCCGGTGGCCGGTGCCGGCGGAGCATCCGTGGGAATGTGGTGCCGCTCCGCCGGGTTCTTCGTCCGACCCGTGCACCCGCCACGAACCGACCAGGAGGCCGGCCGCCATGCTCGACACCGCCGCCCGGCGCCTCACCACGCCGCTGCTGGCACCGGCGGCCGCTCGGCTCGCCGCCGCGGGCGTGCCCGCCACGGCGCTGACCGCCGCCGGGTGGTTGGCCGGGCTGGGTGCGTGCGCGGCGATCGTGGTCGAGGCCTGGCCGCTGGCGCTGGTCCTGTGGTGGACCAACCGGGTGCTCGACGGTCTCGACGGTGCGGTCGCCCGTCGGCGGGGCGCGACCGACCTCGGTGGATTCCTCGACGTGGTCGCCGACTTCAGCATCTACGCGGGCATCGTGCTGGCCGTCGCGATCGCCGTGCCCGACGCTCGGCTCGCCGCCGTGGCCGTCCTGACCGCGTACTACGTCTCCGCTGTCGCCTTCCTGGCCCTGTCGTCGATCCTGGAACGCCGTCGCGCCGCCGAGCACACCGACGAACGGTCGTTGCGGTTCAGCGGCGGCATCGCCGAGGGCACCGAGACCGTCCTGCTGTACTCCGTCCTGCTGCTGGTGCCGGCCTGGGCCGAGGCGCTGCTGTGGATCTTCACCGCGGCCGTCGCCGTGACCGCCCTGCAGCGGGTCGCCGACGCCGTCCGTCTCCTCCGTCCCCGTCCCTGACCGATCCCCCACCAGGAGCTCCATGAACCGTCGCCGACCGCCCCGCCGCACCCGTCTGGTCGCCCTCGCCGCCGCCACCGCACTGGGCCTGTCGGCCTGCGGGTCCGCCGACGAGCCAGCCGACCCGGTCGACGCCGCCGACTGGGACGCCGTGCTCGCCGAGGCCGACGGCCAGAGCGTCAACTGGCACATGTTCGGCGGTGACGACGTGCTGAACACGTTCGTCGCCGACGAGGTCGCCCCGCGTCTGGCCGAGCTCGGCGTCACGCTCAACCAGGTCCGCATCGCCGACACGGCCGACGCGGTCGCACGGGTCCTGGGCGAGCAGCAGGCCGGGCGGACGTCCGGCGGCGCGGTGGACGCCATCTGGATCAACGGCGAGAACTTCGCGACCGGTGTGCAGGCCGACCTGTGGTCGTGCGGATGGGCCGGGGACCTGCCCAACGCGCAGTTCGTCGACGCCGGCGACCCGGCGATCACGACCGACTTCGGTGTCCCGGTCGACGGGTGCGAGTCGCCGTGGCAGCAGGCCAGCTCGGCGCTGGTCTACGACGCCGACGACCTCGGGCCGGCGGACGTGGAGTCGGTCGACTCCCTGCTGGCCTGGGTCGAGGCCAACCCTGGGCGGTTCGCCTACCCGGCCCCGCCGGACTTCACCGGCTCCATGGTGGTCCGCACCCTCCTCTACGGGCAGATCGGCGGGCCGGACGACCTCGCGGGCGCGTTCGACGAGGACGCCTACGCCGCGGCGACCGACGACTTCTGGGACCGGTTGAACGACCTCGAGCCGAGCCTCTGGCGCGGCGGCGACTCCTATCCCAACCGCCAGGAGGACGTGGAGAACCTCTTCGCCTCGGGGGAGATCAGTGCGTACTTCACCTACGGGCCCGGTGCGGTGGGCGCCCGCGTCGCCGACGGCATCTTCCCGGCCTCGACCCGGCAGGCCGCCCCAGTGCCCGGCAACATCGGGAACGTCAGCTTCGTGACGATCCCGGCCAACGCCGCCAACCGGGCCGCCGCCCTGGTCCTGGCCGACGTCCTGCTCGACCCCGAGGTCCAGCTGGCGCTGTACCGGGCGAACGGCACGTACCCGGCCATCGACCTCGACCGGCTGCCCGCGGACCTGAGGGCGGAGTTCGACGCGGTGGAGACGGGCCGGTCGACGCTCGACCTCGACGAGCTGACCGCCGGCCTGCTGCCCGAGCTCGCCGCGGGGTACCTCACCCGCATCGAGTCCGACTGGACCGCCCTGGTGCAGCAGCAGTGAGCCTGACGGGCACCTCGACCGGGGCGACGGTGGTGCGGCGGGGACTCCTGCTGCTGCCGGCCGTTGCCGTGGTCGGGGTGTTCGTGGTCGGCGGGCTCGCGACCGCGACGCTGCAGAGCCTCGGCCGGCAGCCGCTGGTCGGGGACCCGACCTGGAGCCTGGACGCGTACCGGGCGGTCGCTGCCGATCCTGCGGTCCGCGCCTCGCTGCCGCTGACGCTCCGGATCAGCCTGTTGGCGACGGCCCTCTCGCTGGTCCTGGGGGTGGCGCTGGCGCTCGGGGTCCGCCGTCTCGCGGCCGGGCGGCGGCGGTTCACGGTCCTGCTGCAGTCGATCCTCGCCGTGCCGCACCTGGTCGGGGCGTTGTGCATCGCCCTGCTGCTCGCCCCGAGCGGTCTGGTGTCCCGCGCGGCAGCGGCCCTGGGCCTGGTCGACGAACCGGCAGCCTTCCCGCTGCTGGTGCAGGACGGGTTCGGCTGGGGCATCGTCGCCGAGTACGTGTGGCGTGAGACCCCGTTCGTCGCTCTCGTCGCGCTGGCGGCCCTCACCCCGCGGGTGCACGACCTCGAGGTCGCCGCCCGCACGCTGGGAGCCGGCCGGTGGCAGCGGCTGCGACGGGTGACCCTGCCCCTGCTGGTCCGTCCGGTCGCCGCGGCCGGCGTGCTGCTGGTGGCCTTCACGCTCGGGTCGTACGAGGTGCCGGTGCTGCTCGGCCAGTCGTTCCCGGCGCCGCTGTCGGTGGTGACCTACCGGTCGTTCACCGACACCGACCTGTCGGCGCGTCCGGAGGCGATGGCCTCGGCCGTGGTGCTGACCGTGCTGACCGCGGCCACCGCGGTCGCCGTGGTGGTGCTGCTGCGGTCCGTGGCGAGGGTGCGGCGATGAGGCGGCTCGTGCTGGGTGCGGCGGTCCTCGGCCTGCTCGTCCCGCTCGTCCCGCTCGCCCTGTGGGCCGGGGGGTCGTCCTGGCCCTACCCGGACCTGCTGCCCACCGGGCCGAGCAGCCGCGGCATCGCGATCGCCCTCCGCGGCGAGACCCTCGCGGCCCTGCTCACCTCGGTCACGGTGTCCACGGCCGTCGCGACCCTGTCGTGCGGCATCGGCTTCGGCGCAGGTCGGGTCCTCGGCCTGCACCGGTTCCCCGGGCGGCGCCTGCTGATCGGCCTGCTCGTGCTGCCCGTGCTGGTGCCGGGCCTGGCCGTCGTGCTCGGGCTCCAGGTGTTCGTGATCCGCTCCGGCCTCGCCGACTCGTGGCTCGGCGTCGTGCTCGTGCAGCTGGTCCTGACCGTCCCGTACGCGGTGGCCCTCCTGGCGGCGTCGTTCGCCGGGTTCGACCCCGGTCTGGAGCGTCAGGCGCGCACCCTCGGCGCCGGACCGTGGCGCACCGCCGTGCACGTCACGGTCCCCGCGCTGGCCCCCGCGGTGGCGGCGACGTTCGTGCTGACCTTCCTCATCTCGTGGGGTGACTACCTGCTGACGCTGCTGGTGGGCGGCGGGCAGGTGACGACGCTGACCCTGCTGCTGTTCTCGGCGATCGGCACGTCCGACACCACCGCCTCGGCGGCCCTCGGGCTGGTGGTGGCGATCCCGCCGGTGCTGCTCCTGCTCGGGCTGGTGCTCCTGGCCCGTCGGTCCCGTTTCGCCCGCCCGGCGATGATGCAGCCATGACGGCGTCCCTGGTCACGCACGACCTGACGAAGCACTTCGGTGCCACGGTCGCGGTGGACGGCGTCGACCTGCAGGTCGACGGCGGGGTCACGGCGCTGGTCGGGCCGTCCGGGTGCGGCAAGAGCACGACGCTGCACCTCGTGGCAGGCGTCGAGCAGCCCGACCAGGGACGGATCCTCGCGGACGGCGTCGACCTGACCGGCCGTCCGGCCGAGCGGCGCCCCGTGACCCTGGTGTCGCAGAAGGCGCTGCTGTTCCCTCACCTGGACGTGGGACAGAACGTCGGCTTCGGCCTGCGCATGCGCCGCGTCCCGCGCGCCGACGCGGCCCGCCGGGTCGAGGAGGCGCTCGAACAGGTGGGGCTGTCCGGGTTCGCGGGCCGTGCGCCCCGGGCCCTGTCCGGCGGTCAGGAGCAGCGCGTCGCCCTGGCCCGTGCCCTGGTGGTGAGGCCGTCGATCCTGCTCCTGGACGAGCCGTTCTCGGCGCTCGACCCCGGCCTGCGGGCCGAGATGCGGGACCTCGTCCGCGCCCTGCTGCGCGACTCCGGTGTCACGACCCTGTTCGTCACCCACGACCTGGACGAGGCCGTCGACGTGGCCGACCACCTCGTGGTGATGCTCGACGGACGGGTCGCAGCCCGGGGGACGCCCGAGACGGTGTTCACCGACCCGCGGCGGCTGGACGTCGCCCGGTTCCTGGGCGCCGGCAACGAGCTGCTCGGTCGGGCCGTCGACGGTGTCGTCGAGGTCGCCGGTCACCGGCTCGACCCGGCCGTGGTGGGCTCGCCGGCGACCGACGGTCCCGTGGTCGTCACCGTCCACCCCGGTGCGTTGCGGACCGCCCCACCGGGGTCGCGGGGCCTGCCCGTCCGGGTGGAGGGGGTGCGGTTCGCCGCCACGCACCTGCGGATCGATGCCCGGACCGACGACGGCCAGGTCCTGGTCGTCGACGCGCCGCTCGGCACGCACGTGCCCGTCGGTGACCGCGTCGAGCTGACCATCGACCCCGGTCGCGCCCGGGCCTACCCGAGGAGCGAGGGATGACGCGGCGCGGCGTCGTGCTGCGGGTCGTCGTGCTCGTCGCGGTCGTGGCCTCGCTGGTGGTGCTCGAGACGCAGGTCGGGTTCCCGTCCGAGGACGAGGTGCGCGGCTGGTTCGACGACCGCGGGTGGGTCGCCGTGCCGGCCTTCGTGGGGTTCTACGCGGTCGCGACGCTCCTGCCTCTGCCGAAGGCTGTCTGCACGATCGTCGGCGGGGCGGTGCTGGGCTTCTGGACGGGGCTCGCGGCGGTGCTGGTCGGGGCGACGGTCGGCTCCACCCTGGCGTTCCTGGGTGCGCGGTGGCTGGGGCGCGACTCGGTCAGGGGGCTGTCGGCCGAGCGCGTGCGGCGCGTCGACGAGCAGATCGGACGCCGGGGCTTCTCCGCGGTGCTGGCGGCCCGCCTGCTCCCCGTCATCCCCTTCACCAGCCTGAACTACGTGCTGGGCCTGACCTCGATCCGGCTGGCCCCGTACGTGCTCGCCACCGCGGTCGGCATCGTCCCCGGCACCGCGGTCTACGTCGCGGTCGGCGCCTTCGGGTTCGAGCCCGGTTCGTGGCCCTTCGCCATCGCGATCGCCGGTCTGGTGGTGCTCACCGTGATCGGGGTGACCCACCAGCGGCGGGTGCGCTCCCGGGACCCGCTCAGGACCACCGGCGACGAAGTCGCCTGACCCACCCGATCACGCGCTGCACCCGGGCCGACGCCAGTTGGTCCTGCAGGTCCTCCAGGGCGGCCTTCCAGACGCCGTCGCCGTGGGTCGGGTACGGATGCATCGAGGCGGCGATGTCGCGCGCCCTCAGTCCGTGGCGGGCCGCGAGCAGCACCTCGGCGAGCGACTCCCCGGCCCGGGGACCGACGACGGTGGCTCCCACCACCCGGCCGCGACGGTCGAGCACGAGCCGGCTGAAGCCGGCCGTCGTCCCGTCGGTGACGGCGCGGTCCACCTCGTGGTGGTCGATCGTCCGGCTGCGGAGGCCGGGTCGGAGCGTGCCGCCCTCGCCGAAGGCCGCGACCTCCGGAGAGGTGTAGGTGACGCGAGGCACCACGGTCGTCTCGGCCGCGCGGCGCAGGCCCAGGACGGCGTTGGTGGCAGCCGTGCTGCCGTGGACGCCGGCCACGTGGGTCAGTGCGGGGTGGCCGGACACGTCACCGGCGGCCCAGACCCGGCGGTTGGTGGTGCGGAGGCGGTCGTCCACCTGCACATGGCCGTGCTCGGTCGTGGCGACACCGGCGGCCTCCAGGCCCAGCCCCGCGGTGCCGGGCCGCCGGCCCACCGCCATCAGCACGGCGTCCACGGGGACCTCCCGGCCGTCCGACAGCAGCGCCCGGCCGTCGGTGACCCGCTCGAGCGAGGTGGACGTCAGCACCCGGACGCCGTCGGCCCGCAACGTCGCGGTGATGATCTCGGCGGCGTCGGCGTCCTCGCGGGGCAGGATCCGCTCGCCCGCCTCGACGATCGTCACGTCGGCGCCGAGGCGCCGCATCGCCTGGCCCAGCTCGCACCCGATCGGACCGCCGCCGACGACGAGGAGCCGGTCGGGTCGGGTGGTGAGGTCCCACACGGTGTCGGAGGTCAGGACGGTGACGGAGTCGAGGCCGTCGATCGGCGGGACCACGGGGCTCGACCCCGTGGCGACGACGGCCCGCACGAACCCGACCGTCGTGCCGTCGAGGTCCAGCGAGCCTGGACCGGTGAACCGGGCGGTGCCGTGCCAGACCCGCACGCCGTGCGCGCGCAGGTCGGCGGGGGAGTCGACCGGCTCGATGGTCTCGACCGCCCGGTGCACGTGGGCCATCGCGGCGGCGAAGTCCGCGCCCTCGTGCGCCTGGGCCAGCAGGGACTTGCTGGGCACGCAGCCGGTCCACAGGCAGTCGCCGCCGGTGCGGTGCC
This sequence comes from Aeromicrobium marinum DSM 15272, assembly GCF_000160775.2. Classification (NCBI taxonomy): domain Bacteria; kingdom Bacillati; phylum Actinomycetota; class Actinomycetes; order Propionibacteriales; family Nocardioidaceae; genus Aeromicrobium; species Aeromicrobium marinum. Next base: position 3,034,304 of record NZ_CM001024.1, read on the forward strand.
GTTCGACCAGCAGCACGTCGGCACCGAACCGGGCCGCGGTCTTCGCCGCGACGATCCCGGCGGTGCCGCCGCCGACCACCACGAGGTCCCACCGCCCGGACGGCGGGGGCGTCAGGTCGTCGGAGGCCCAGTCGATCGGGGTGGTCACGAGGTCGTCCCCTCGTCGGCGATGCGGCGGGCCGAGGACACCAGCCGGTCGACGCTGTCCGGGTCCGGAGCGGCGCGGTGGCCGAGCCGTCGCAGGGCGAGCCGGATGCCGCGCAGGTCGTCTAGCGCCGCCGTGCACCGCCGGCACACGGCGAGGTGGGCCTCCAGCCGGTCGATCTCGGCCGGATCGAGCGGCGCCGAGGGGTCGGCGTCGAGGTACCGCTGGATCCGGCGCGCGGACCAGTGGCACGTGACCATGTGGCGCAGCGAGGTGATCACGAGGGCCTCCGTCGGGGGGAGAGATGGGGGAGCTGGTCGCGCAGGCGCCGTCTGGCGCGGCTGAGCCGGGACATGACGGTGCCCACGGGGACGCCGAGTGCCTCCGCGGCCTCGGCGTAGCTGAGCTGGTGCAGGTCGACCATCACGACCACGTCGCGGAACCTTGCGTCGAGCCCCGCCAGGGCGCGGGCCAGGTCGGCGTCGACGGTGCCGTCCGCGATCTCGTCCGCCGGGTCGGCGGCGGTCGCCGCCCCGAAGGCCGGCCGGTGGTGCACCAGGTCGCCGTGCGGGTCGCCGGGCACCGGCCGGCGCCGGCGGTGGGTGTTCAGGTGGGCCCGACGCAGGATGGTGAGCAGCCAGGCCCGGGGGTGGGCGCCGTCGAACCGTTCGATGCTGCGGTAGGCCCGGATCAGCGTCTCCTGCACGAGGTCCTCGGCGTCGGCGCGGTTCGCGGTGAGTCCCGTCGCCACCCGCAGCATCACCGGGATCTCGGGCTCGACGTACCGCGTGAAGGCGCGGCCGCGCTCTGCGTCGGTGGCCGCTGATCCGTCCTGCACGGGTCCAGCATGCGTCACCGGTGCTCCTCGACCGGCTCGACCAGCACCGATCCGGGGTGGAAGGCGACGTGGCCCTCGAGGGCGACGACCCGTCCGTGGAAGGTCGCTCGGTACCGCACGTGGCCTCCTCCGGTGGGGTTCGTTGATCAGGGAACCCGGTGCGGCGACCTGTCATTCCCGACCGGCTCGACATCCGGTCACGGGCGCACGGTGACGCCCAGACCGGCCGCGAGGGCCTGCAGCATCTCCTCGCGGAACGCCCGCATCGACGGCACCGGCAGGGAGTCGGCGCCGTGGTACATGCCGGGCACCACGCGCAGCTCGCACGGCACGCCGGCCGCGCGCAGCCGCTCGGCGTAGTCGACGTCCTCGGCGTGGAACAGGTCGAGCGCTCCCACACCGATCCAGGCCGGCGGCAGACCCCGCAGGTCGTCGCGGCGGGCTGCTGCGGCGTACGGCCGCGGCTCCTGTGCCCGCGGCGGACGGCCCAGGTAGGCCGTCCAGGCGAACCGGTTCGATCGCGGCGACCAGGCCACGCGGCCGGTGCCGCCGTGGTCGGAGCGCAGTACCGTGCGGTCGTCGAGCATCGGGTAGACCAGCAGCTGGAAGGCGACCGGCAGGTCCTCGTCGAGGGCGCGTTGGGCGAGTGCCGCGGCCAGGCCTCCGCCCGCGCTGGGTCCCCCGACGGCGATGCGCGCCGGGTCGACGCCGAGCTCGCCGGCGCGGCTGTGCAGCCACTGCAGGGCGGTGTCGGTGTCGTCGAGACCGGCGGGGAAGGGATCCTCCGGGGCCAGCCGGTAGTCCACCGAGACCACCACGATGCCCAGGCGTCGGGCGATCCAGCTGCACATGTCGTTGGAGGTGCCGGCCGTCCCGATGATGAAGCCGCCGCCGTGGATCCACAGCAGGGCCGGGCCGGGCTCGGTGCGGCTCGGCGGGCGGTAGACCGCCACCTGGGTCGGTGCTGCCCCGACGGCCTCCGCGGTGCGGAGTTCCACGGTCACCTCGGGGTCGACCTCCGACGCCGCCCCGTAGAGGCGGCGGGCGACCTGCAGGGTGGCCGGGTTGTCGATCGGCATCGGCAGGAACAACGAACGGGTGCGCAGCTCGGGCGCGACCGCCTGCAGGCTCGCGAACCGGCGCGAGACCGCCAGGCCGGCGGCACCGAGGCCGAGCTTGGCCAGGGTCGTGGCCTTCAGCATCATGGAACCTCCGAGGGGCGGGCCGGGTGCCCCAGCCTAGGAGTCGGGACGCGTCCGGGTGTGGCCTGGGTCACTCGGCGCGTCGTCGGCCAGCCGGTCGACCACCTCCGGGCGCACGCCGTCGCCGGCGTCGGGATCGGGCAGGGTGCGCTCGGGGTCGACCAGCGTGATCGGATGACCGTCCAGCGACAGGCGCCGGATGCCCTCCAGCACCATGCGGCGCCCGACGTCATCGACGTGCGACACCCGGCTCAGGTCCAGCACGACCAGCGTGTCGCCCGGCTCGATCGTGGCCAGCTCGCGCAGGACCCGCTCGGCGCCGGCGAACGTGATCGCGCCCTGCAGGACCGCCCGGGCCGTGCCGTCGCCGTCGCCGGCGACCAGGTCCCCGGTGCCCCTCAGCACCGACGGGCCGGTCGCGGGCAGGCTCATGAGGTGCAGCCCCATGTCGCGCGACAGTCGTTCGCAGATGCGCACCCCGCGGCTGCTGTTGCCGAAACCGTCGAGCCGTGGCGAGAACGTGGCCAGACCCACCTGGCCCGGTAGGGCGCCCATGATGCCGCCGGCCACGCCGCTCTTGGCCGGGATGCCGACCGACGACAGCCAGTCGCCGGCCGCGTCGTACATGCCGCAGGTGGCCATCACGGCCAGCACCTGGCGGCACACCCACGGCTCGAGGACGCGGACGCCGGTGGCCGGGTTGAGGCCTCCGTTCGCCAGGGTCGCGGCCATCGCCGACAGGTCGCGCACGTCCACGACCACCGAGCACTGCCGGGTGTACTCCTGCACCAGGACCGCGGGGTCCTCGGAGATGATGCCGCGGCTGCTGACCATGTAGGCCAGCGCCAGGTTGCGGTCGGCATGGGCCCGCTCGGACGCGAAGACCCGCTCGTCGACCTCCAGCTCGCGGCCGGCGAACGCCGAGAGGCCGGAGCGGACCCGCTCGAACCGCTCCTCGACGGTGCACCCCGGGGTGCCGACGAGCGAGTGGGTCGTGATCGCACCGATGTTGATCATCGGGTTGCGGGGCCGGCCGCTGTGGTCCTCCAACGAGATCTCGTTGAACGGGTCGCCGGACGGCTCGGTGCCGACCGCCTCCAGCACGGCGTCGAGACCGCGGTCGGCGAGCGCCAGGGCGTAGACGAAGGGCTTGGAGATCGACTGCACCGTGAACCGCTCGTCGGCGTCACCGGCCGCGTAGGTCTCGCCGTCCAGGGTCGTGAGGGCGACGGCGAGCCGATCGGGGTCGGCCGACGCCAGCTCGGGGATGTAGTCGGCCAGCTCGCCGTCGTCCTCGGCGCACGCGCCGAGGACCTCCTCCAGGTAGTCCGGCACGGGTGTCTTCACCGGCCCAGCATGTCCGGTGCCACCTGGGGACATACTGACCGGGTGGAGGTGTCGGAGGCGTCCGTGCAGGTGGCCGAGGTGGCCCGCCGGCTCAGACCCCTGCGCGAGCCGTTCATCCGGGACCTGTTCGACCTGACCCTGGTCGAGATCGCCGAGCTGGACCACGACGAGCGGCTGCGGGGGCTGCTCGAGGCGAGCATCACCGAGAACATCGTGACGGCGCTGAACTACCTGGAGCGCGGACCGGAGCCCGGTGACCTGGATGCGCCCACGGCCGCGCTGGCCTACGCGCGGATCCTCGCGCAGCGTGGGGTGCCCCTGTCGGCGTTGATCCGGGCCTACCGGCTGGGGCACACCCGTTTCCTCGACGCTGCCCTCGCGGTGCTGCCGGACGCCGTGACCGGCGAACCGATGGCCGTCGTGCCGCACCTGGTCCGGCAGTCGGCCGACTACCTGGACCTGGTCTGCGACCGGGTGGGCCGTGCGTGGGAGGCCGAACGTGAGCGCTGGACCGCCAGCGGGTTCGGCGTCCGACGGCAGTGGGTCGACCAGGTGCTCGCCGACCGGCAGGTCGACCTGGACCGCGCCGCGGAGGCCCTGGGGCTGCGGTTCGACGCGCTGCACCTGGCGGTCGAGCTCTGGCCGACCGACGACGTCGCCGACGGCGACGTCGACCGGGTGGTGCAGGCCTCCTGCGACGTGGTGGCCCGCCACCTGGGCGTCCGGCGCGACCCCCTGGTGGTCCGCACCGACGACCGCGAGGTCGCCGCCTGGTTCGAGGTGGCCGACGGCGTCCACGTCGATCCGCGGGCGCTGGCGACCGAGCTCGTCGCGGCGGGATCACCGGTGCAGGTGGCGTGCGGACGACCCGAGCACGGCGTCGAGGGGTTCCGCCGCAGCCACCGCCAGGCGCGGCGGGTCAAGCTGGTGCGCGCGGCGTCGGGCCGCTCCGAGCCGGCGGTCACCACCTACGCCGAGGTCGCCGCCGTCACGGTCCTGGCCGAGGACCTCGACGCCACCCGGGCGCTGGTGCTGCGGGCGTTGGGTTCGTTGGCCGAGGACTCGGACCGGGCGCAGATGCTGCGCGGGACGCTGCGGGAGTTCGTGCTGCGGCACGGCAGCTTCGCGGCGACCGCTGCGGCGACCAACCTGCATCGCAACTCCGTGCAGTACCGGGTGCAGCAGGCCAAGGACCTGTGCGCGCTCGACCCCACCGACCCGGCGACGGCGTTCGACGTGCTCGTGGCGCTGGAAGCCGCCCGATGGCTGGGCCGGGCCGTGCTCACCCGGCCGTGATCGTGCTGCGAGACCGTCCGGCGACGTGAACCAGGCTGCCGGTTCGTGCGGTCCGCACGAGTGAAGACCCGGAGTTCAGGCCGCGGTTCCGTGGCGCAGGTCACATCGGAGCCGTAGGGTCGGGTCACCCCCGAGCCGAGAGCGAGACCGTCATGGGCTTCGTCGCACCCGACCTGCCGGACCTGGACCACGACGAGTGGAGCCGCCGGCCCTACAGCGAACGGCTCAAGCCGTTGGCGCAGCACTGGGTCGAGCACGGTTTCGGCACGCCCTCGGCGATCTACCTGGTCTACGTGCTGAAGATCGGGCTGTACGTCGCCGGTGCGGCCTGGTTCATCTCGATGACGCCGGGCCTGGGCGGCCTGGGCGACATCGACGTGTGGTGGGACCAGCCGATCGTCTACCAGAAGCTGGTCGTGTGGACCCTGTTGTTCGAGGTCGCCGGCTTCGGCTGCGGCTGGGGGCCGCTGACCAGCCGGTTCGTCCCGCCGATGGGCGCCTTCCTCTACTGGCTGCGCCCCGGCACGATCCGGCTCGCCCCGTGGCCCGACAAGGTGCCCGGGACCGGCGGCACCACCCGGACCTGGTTCGACGTCGCGCTCTACGCCGGGGTGCTGGGCACGGCGGTGTGGTTGCTGGCGCAGCCCGGTGACGGCGTGGCGGTGACCGCCGGTGACACCGTCGGGCTGCTCGACCCCGTCGCGGCCCTGCCGCTGATCGCGACCCTGGGCCTGCTCGGCCTGCGCGACAAGACGATCTTCCTGGCCGCCCGCGGCGAGCAGTACTGGGTCACCCTGTTCGTGTTCTTCCTGCCGTTCGTCGACATGATCATCGCCTTCAAGCTCGTGATGCTGGCCCTCTGGTGGGGCGCGGCCACCTCCAAGCTCAACCACCACTTCCCCCACGTGGTGGCGGTCATGATGAGCAACAGCCCGCTGATCCGCTCCCGCTGGGTCAAGCGCAAGATGTACCGGAACGCTCCGGACGACCTGCAGCCCTCGGCGATCCCGCGGACCATGGCACACGTCGGCACGGCCGTGGAGTACCTCGTGCCGGCCTACCTGGTGTTCCTCGGCGACGGCGGCACGCTCACCTGGGCGGCGCTGATCTTCATGGTGGTGTTCCACCTGCACATCCTCTCCACGGTCCCGATGGGCGTGCCGTTGGAGTGGAACGTGTTCTTCATCTTCAGCCTGTTCTACCTCTTCGGCACCTACGGCGAGACCCAGATCTGGGACATGACCACCCCGGCCACCCTGCTGGTGCTGATCCCCCTGGTCGGCCTCCCGCTGCTCGGCAACGTGCGACCCGAGAAGGTCTCGTTCCTGCCGGCCATGCGCTACTACGCCGGCAACTGGGCCACCAGCGCCTGGTACTTCAAGGGCGACGCCGAGCAGAGGATGGACGCGGCCCTGACCACCACCAGCCCGCTCCCGGTCGACCAGCTGCGGATGCTGTACCCCGACGAGACGGTCCAGCTGTTCCTCGCCAAGGTGATGGCCTGGCGGTCGCTGCACAGCCACGGTCGCGCCCACGCCGGGCTGACCCGCCGCATCATCGGTGATGGCGACGGCTGGACGGTGCGCGACGGCGAGATCGTCGCCGGCTACGCGCTGGGCTGGAACTTCGGCGAGGGCCACCTGCACAACGGCCAGCTGCTCGCCGCGGTGCAGGAGCGCTGCGACTTCGAGCCCGGCGAGCTCGTCGTCATGGTGCTGGAGTCCCAGCCGATCCAGACCCAGACGCAGCAGTACCGTGTGTACGACGCGAACCTGGGACTGCTCGAGGAGGGCTACGTGCGCGTGAGCGACATGCTGAGCCGTCAGCCGTGGCCCGAGGCCGGCGACGTCTTCCCGGTGCACGACGTGCGCACGTTCGGTCCGTCGGTGCCGTCGGGTCAGGGGTGACGACCGCCGTCGTCGTCGGCAGCGGGCCCAACGGGCTCGCCGCCGCGGTGACGCTGGCCCGCGCCGGCCTGGAGGTCCGCGTGGTCGAGGGGGCCGACACGCTCGGGGGTGGCATCCGCTCGGCCGAGCTGACCCTTCCCGGTCTCGTGCACGACGAGTGCTCGGGCTTCCACCCGTTCGCGACGGCGTCCGGCTTCTCCCGGTCGTTCGACCTCGAGGCCGAGGGGCTGCGGTGGTTGCAGCCCGAGGTGCAGTACGCGCACCCGCTCGACGGCGGACGCGGCGCCGCCGCCTGGCGGTCGGTCGACGCCACGGCCGAGGCGCTCGGCGGCCGTGACGGCCGCACCTGGAGTCGGGTGTTCGGGCCGTTGGAGCAACGCTTCGACACGATCGGGACCGAGTTCCTGCAGCCGGTGCTGCACGTGCCGGACCACCCGGTGCACCTGGCCCGCTTCGGGCTGCGGGCCGCGGCGCCCGCCTCGTTCACCGCGCGTCGCTGGAAGCAGCCGGAGGCACGGGCGCTCTTCGCCGGCACGGCCGCCCACGCGTTCCGGCCGTTCGGTTCGCCCGTCTCCTCCGCGATCGGGGTGGCCCTCGCGACGGCTGCGCACCGCTACGGCTGGCCGGTCGCGCAGGGCGGGTCCGGGGCGATCGCCGACGCACTGATCGCGATCGGTCGGCGCCTGGGGGTCGGTTTCGACACCGGCGTCATGGTGGGGTCGTTGGCCGAGCTCGGATCGCCCGACGTGGTGCTGCTCGACACCTCACCGGCCGCGGCGGCCGACATCGTGGGAGACCGGATGCCCCGCCGCATCGCCCGGGCCCTGCGCGGCTACCGCCACGGGCCCGGATCGTTCAAGGTCGACTTCGCGGTCGAGGGCGGGGTGCCGTGGACCCATGAGCCGACCCGTCGCGCCGGCACCGTCCACCTGGGCGGCGACCTCGCCGAGGTCGCCGGGGTCGAGCGTGAGGTCGCCCGCGGCCGGATGCCCGAGCGGCCGTTCGTCCTGGTCGGGCAGCAGTACGTCGCCGATCCGTCGCGGTCGGCCGGCGGCGTCGACCCGCTCTACGCCTACGCCCACGTGCCGGCCGGCTTCACCGGCGACGCCACCGAGGCGATCACGGCACAGATCGAACGGTTCGCGCCGGGGTTCCGCGACCGGATCAGGGCCGTGGCCGTGCGCAGCACCACCGAGCTGGCCCGATCGAATCCCAACTACGTCGGCGGCGACATCGTCTCGGGCGCCAACGACATGTGGCAGCTGGTGTTCCGCCCGCGGGTCACCCTGACCCCCTACGACACGGGGGTCGACGGGGTGTACCTCTGCTCCGCCGCGACCCCTCCGGGCGCCGGCGCCCACGGGATGTCCGGCTTCCTCGCCGCGAACCGGGCCCTCCGCAAGCTCGGCCACGACCCGTCCACCTGACCCACCCCCACCCCAGGTTCCGCGAGTGGCGCAGTTCGGCGCTTCTGAGACGGCGTGTCGGGCCGTTCTGCGCCACTCGAGACCCGTTCTGCGCCACTCGGCACCGACACGAATCGGCGTGAGGGGTCAGAGGGTGCGGAGGAACTCCACCTGCGCGGCGACCGAGGTCTCGAACGGCTCCCCGACGTAGATGTCGAAGTGCCCGACGTCGAGCCGCTCGATCGTCACCGGGCCGCGCGCCAGCCGGCCTACCCGCTCGACCGCGGACGGCGGGGCGATGGAGTCCTGGCTCGCCAGGACCAGCATCAGCGGCATGTGCAGGCGCTTGGCGTGCGTGACCGGCCGGTTGGTCATGATCGGCAGCACGCAGCGACCGGGCATCTCGTTGCGGAACGTCGGCCCCATGATGGTGCGGTAGCCGGACTCGCCGTCGGCCGAGGTGATCGCGGCGACGGACCCGGGCGGACCGACGATCGGCATGAGTCGCGGCGGCCGGCGCAGCAGGTGGCCGACCGCGTCCCGCAGGGCGTGGGCCGAGAGCTTCAGCAGGTGCAGGAGCCCGGCGTAGGACACGATCTGCAGCACGGCGCCGAGACCGTCCATCGCCGCGCCCTGCGAGACGACGCCGGCGATCCGCGGGTCGCCCCCGGCCACCGCCACGACGTGGCCGCCGGAGTACGAGCTGCCCCAGAGCACGATGCGGTCGGGGTCGACCCCCTCGAGGGTCCGGGCGTGCGCGACGGCTGCGACGTAGTCCTCACGGTGACGACGATGGTCGACGACCTGACGCTCGAAGCCCTCGGAGGTGCCGAACCCCCGGTAGTCGAACATCAGCACGTCGGCGCCCGCGGCGGCGAACCGCTCCGCGAACGGCTCGAGGCCGGCGTCCTTGGTGGCACCGAAGCCGTGGGCCATCACCACGCAGGGCCGTCCGCCGGTGGAGGTGAGGGCGTCGCCCTCGCCGGACCAGTGCCACGCGGCGAGTCGGGTGCCGTGGCTGAGGAAGCTGACGTCGGTGCGCATCTGCCGAGTCTGGCCGCCCCGGCGCCGGCCGTCCACCCGAACCGCTCGGCGCGCTCCGAGCCCGCCGGCGTCCGCCGCCTCGACCGCGGACCGGCGGAGCGACGGGTCGGCCGGTAGCGTCGCCCCCAGACCCCGATGTGAAGGAGATCACGATGCCGCAGACCGTCCGTGGAGTGGTGGCGATGGCCAAGGGAGCGCCCGTCACGCTCGAGAACATCGTCATCCCCGACCCCGGTCCGGGCGAGGCGGTGGTGGCGGTGCAGGCCTGCGGCGTCTGCCACACCGACCTGCACTACCGCGAGGGTGGCATCAACGACGAGTACCCGTTCCTGCTCGGGCACGAGGCGGCCGGTGTCGTCGAGTCGGTGGGCGAGGGCGTCACCGACGTCGCCCCGGGCGACTACGTCATCCTCAACTGGCGTGCCGTCTGCGGCAGCTGCCGGGCCTGCGAGCGCGGGCGGCCCTGGTACTGCTTCGCGACGCACAACGCGACCCAGAAGATGACCCTGGAGGACGGCACCGAGCTGTCGCCGGCGCTGGGCATCGGGGCGTTCGCCGACAAGACGCTGGTCGCCGCCGGGCAGTGCACCAAGGTCGACCCGGCGGCCTCGCCCGCCGCTGCCGGCCTGCTGGGCTGCGGTGTCATGGCCGGCCTGGGCGCCGCCATCAACACCGGCAACGTCGGTCGCGGCGACTCGGTCGCGGTCATCGGCTGCGGCGGCGTGGGAGCGGCCGCCGTCGCTGGTGCCCGGTTGGCCGGAGCGGCGAAGATCATCGCGATCGACCTCGACCCCCGCAAGCTGGAGTGGGCCACCGACCTCGGCGCCACCCACACGATCGACGCCTCGACCACCGACGTGGTCGAGGCCGTGCAGGCCCTGACGGGCGGCTTCGGTGCCGACGTCGTGATCGACGCGGTGGGCCGTCCGGAGACGTGGAAGCAGGCGTTCTACGCCCGCGACCTCGCCGGCACGGTGGTGCTGGTGGGCGTGCCGACCCCCGACATGACGCTCGAGCTGCCGTTGATCGACGTGTTCGGTCGGGGCGGCTCGCTGAAGTCGTCCTGGTACGGCGACTGCCTGCCGTCGAGGGACTTCCCGATGCTGATCGACCTCTACCTGCAGGGCCGGCTGGACCTCGACGCGTTCGTCACCGAGACGATCGGCATCGACGGGGTCGAGGCGGCGTTCGCCCGGATGCACGACGGTGACGTGCTGCGTTCGGTGGTGACGCTCTGATGGCGGTTCGTATCGACAAGGTCGTCACCTCCGGCCAGTTCGCCCTCGACGGCGGCAGCTGGGACGTCGACAACAATGTGTGGCTGGTCGGCGACGACCGCGAGGTGCTGGTGATCGACGCCCCGCACGACGCCCCGGCGATCGCGGCCGCGGTCGGCGACCGCACGGTGGTCGGCATCGTGCTGACCCACGGCCACAACGACCACGTCAACGCGGCCGTCGAGCTGGCCGACACGACGGGGGCCGAGATCTGGTTCCCACCCCAGGACCGCATGCTGTGGGACGTCGAGCACGACTCGCCCCCCGACCACGAGCTGGTCGACGGCGCGACGTTCGAGGTCGCCGGCGTCACCCTCCGGGCCCTCCACACCCCGGGTCACTCCCCGGGCAGCACCTGTCTGTACGCGGAGTCGCTGGGGGCGGTTTTCAGCGGTGACACGCTGTTCAACGGCGGCCCGGGCGCGACCGGACGGTCCTACTCCAGCTTCGACACGATCGTCGACTCCATCCGCGAACGACTCCTGACGTTGCCGCCCGAGACCGTGGTGCACACCGGTCATGGCGACGACACGTCGATCGGCGCGGAGGCCCCGCACCTGCAGGAGTGGCTCGACCGCGGTCACTGACCGGGAGTCGCCGGGCCGGTGGTTGAGGTGTGACGAGCCTCGAGTGGCTCGGTGGTTGAGGTGTGACGAGCTCTGCGAGGAGCCTCGAAACCACCTGGGTGAGGGGTGGTGGTTTCGAGGGCGCTCGTTCCTCGCGCCGCCTCAACCACCGGGTGGCGTCGCGGGTGGTGGTTTCGAGGGCGCTCGTTCCTCGCGCCGCCTCGACCACCCGGTGGCGCAGCATGGTGGTTTCGAGGGCGCTCGTTCCTCGCGCCGCCTCAACCACCGGGTGGCGTGCCGTGGTGGTTTCGAGGGCGCTCGTTCCTCGCGCCGCCTCAACCACCGGTGGCGTGGCGGGTGAGATCGCGCACCCCGCCGGATGACGATTTTGTGAACACCTTCACGAACTCCTAGAATGAAGCGCGCTGCGTGGGCCCGTCCCGTCAGGGAAATCCCCAGGTCCGACGCCGCAGGAGTGCTGTGACAATTCTTCGCAACGACCGCACCGTCCCGCCGGGGCGGGAGGTGCCGGACGCGACCGTGGCTCGTCTTCCGGTCTACCTGCGCGCGCTGAACGCGCTCGCGGAGGCCGGGACCCCCACCTGCTCGTCGGTCGATCTCGCGGCTGCTGCCGGGGTGAACCCCGCCAAGCTGCGCAAGGATCTGTCGCACCTCGGCTCCTACGGTACCCGGGGGGTCGGCTACGACGTCGAGCACCTCCGGCACGAGGTCGCCCGCGCGATCGGGCAGACCCAGGACTGGGACGTCGTCATCGTCGGGGTCGGTCATCTCGGCACGGCGCTGTCGTCCTACCAGGGGTTCAGCACCCGCGGCATCCGCATCGTCGCGCTCGTCGATGCCGACCCGACTCGCATCGGCACCACCGTCGCCGGCCTGGAGGTCGAGCCGGTCGACCGGCTGCCCGCGATCGTCGCTGAACGGGGCATCCGCATCGCCGTCGTCGCGACGCCCGGCGCGGCCGCCCAGGAGGTCGCCGACGTGCTCGTCGCCGCCGGGGTCACGAGCATCCTCAACTTCGCGCCCGCGCACCTGGAGGTGCCGAACGGCGTCGACGTGCGCAAGGTGGACCTGTCCATCGAGCTGCAGATCCTGGCGTACCACCAGCAGCGGCGCGCCGACGAGACGGAGGCGACGGCATGAGCGAGCGTCAGCGAGTGAACCGTGGATACGTCATGCCGGCGTCTGCGTACCGTGCCCTTCCGACGGAGGCGACGGCATGAGCGAGCGTCAGCGAGTGAACCGTGGATCCGTCATGCCGGCGTCTGCGTACCGTGCTGTTCCGACGGAGGCGACGGCATGAGCGTTCTTGTCGTGGGGATGTCCCACCGGTCGGCGCCGATCGACGTGCTCGAGCGGGCGTCGCTCGACACCGACGCGGGCCTGAAGCTGGCCAGCCGCGTCCTGGAGACCCCCTTCATCACCGAGTCGGTGGTCATCTCGACCTGCAACCGCGTCGAGGTCTACGTGGAGGCCGAGCGGTTCCACGGGGCCATCGAGGAGCTGTCGCGGCTGTTCGCCGAGCACGCCGGCCTCGACCGTGACGAGCTCGTGCAGCACCTCTACGTGCACTACGACGATGCCGCCGTCGCCCACCTGTTCGGGGTGGCCGCGGGCATGGACTCCATGATCCTGGGGGAGAGCCAGATCCTGGGCCAGGTCCGGCAGTCGTTGCAGACCGCGCAGGCCGAGTCGACCGTGGGCACGGCCCTCAACACCTTGTTCCAGCAGGCGCTGCGCATCGGCAAGCGCGGTCACGCCGAGACCGGCATCGACCGGCTCGCGCCGTCGGTGGTCACCGCCGCGCTCGACGCCGCCGGGACCCCGGACGCCTCGACCCGCTACCTGGTCGCGGGTGCCGGCACGATGGCCAACCTCGCCGTGCGCACGTTGGTCGACCGTGGCGTCGCACCGCAGCGGATCATGGTCGCCAACCGCACCTACCAGCGGGCGTACGAGCTGGTGGCCGCGTTCGGCGTCAGCGCCGTCCGCTGGCAGGCCCTCGACGTCGAGCTGGCCGCCGCCGACGTGCTCGTCAGCTGCACCGGGGCCACGGGCGTGGTGTTCGACGCCGACCGCATCCGGACGGCGGCCGCCGGCCGGTCGATGACGCTCGTGGACCTCGCGCTGCCCCGCGACATCGCGGCCGACACCGTCGCGATCGACGGCGTCACCCTGATCGACCTGACGGTGCTGTCGCAGCAGGCGGCCACCGCCGAGATCGCCGCCGACGTCGACCAGGTGCGCGCCATCGTCGACGACGAGGTGCGCAGCTTCCTGGCCGCCAAGTCCGCGTCGGCGGTCACGCCCACCGTCGTGGCCCTGCGCAGCATGGCCACCGAGGTCGTCGCGGCCGAGACCGAGCGGCTGGAATCACGGCTGGCCGGCCTCGACGAGGCCCAGCTGGCCGAGGTCCGCACGGCGCTGCGCCGCGTCTCCGAGAAGCTCATCCACGCCCCCACCGTGCGGGTCCAGCAGCTCGTCGAGGGCCCCGCCGGGCTCACCTACGCCGACGCGCTGGCCGACCTGTTCGCCCTCGACCCGGCCGCCGTCGAGGCGGTCACGGGAGTGGGTGACCAGCCATGACCGTCCAGCTGCCCGCCCTGCGCCTGGGCACCCGCGCCAGCGTGCTCGCCCGCACCCAGTCCGGCCACGTCGCGGACCGCATCACCGAGGTCAGCGGCCGAGCCGTCGAGCTCGTGACCATCAGCACCGAGGGCGACCGGTCGACCGGTCCGCTCGCCGAGATGGGTGGCCAGGGAGTGTTCGTCGCCGCGTTGCGGGAGGCGGTCGCGGCCGGCCACGTCGACCTGGCCGTGCACTCGCTCAAGGACCTGCCGACCGCGCCCGACCCGCGCCTGGCCCTGGCCGCCGTCCCGCCCCGCGAGGACGTGCGTGACGTGGTGGTGGCCCGCGACGGCTTGACGCTCGGCGAGCTGCCCCAGGGCGCCCGCATCGGCACCGGGTCGCCGCGTCGTGAGGCGCAGATCAACGCGCTGGGTCTCGGCGTCGAGATCGTCCCCATCCGTGGCAACGTCGACACCCGCATCGGCAAGGTCGCCAGCGGCGAGGTCGACGCCGTCGTGCTCGCCCGCGCCGGTCTGCTGCGGCTCGGACGGGCCGACGAGGCCACCGAGGTGCTCGACCCCATCCAGGTCCTCCCGGCCCCCGGTCAGGGTGCCCTGGCCGTGGAGTGCCGCGCCGGCGACGACGAGCTGATCGGCCTGCTGGCCGCGCTCGACGACGCCGACACCCGGGCAGCCGTGACCGCCGAGCGCAGCCTGCTGGCCGCGCTCGAGGCCGGCTGTTCCGCCCCCGTCGGAGCTCTCGCCGAGGTCGCCTGGGGCGACGACGGCGACGAGCTCTGGATCCGAGCCGTGGTCGCCGACCCGTCCGGATCCCCCACCATCCGCCTGTCCGCGACCGGTCTGCCCGCCGAGGCCGCCGCGGTCGGGGAGCGTCTCGCTGCCGAGATGCTCGCCGACGGAGCCGATCGGATCATGGCGCCCGTGCCATGACTCGACCGACCGACACCGAGAACCCCGGCAGCACGACAAGGAAGAACCACGTGACCATCACCACCGCAGCCCGCGAGGTCGCCCCCGCCACGAAGGGAGGCGCACCGGCAGGAACCGCCAAGAAGTCCACGGCCAAGCGCCTCGGGCACGTCAGCTTCGTCGGCGCAGGCCCCGGCGACGCGAGCCTCCTGACCGTCCGCGCGGCCGAGCTCCTCGCCACCGCCGACGTCGTCATCACCGAACTGCCCGAGCAGGCGAACCTCGTCGTCACCGACGCCGAGGTCGTCGACGGGGGTGTCGGCGAGGACGGCGAGCTGCTCACGCACGCCGCCCGCGCCCGCCTCGTGGTGCGCCACGCCAAGACCGGCGCCCACGTCGTCCGCCTGATCTCCGGCGACCCGTTCACCTACGCCACGGGACCGGAGGAGGCCGCCGCGTGCGCCAAGGCCGGCATCGCGTTCGAGATCGTACCCGGCATCTCGTCGGTGTCGGCAGTGCCCGCGTACGCCGGCGTGCCGCTGACCAACCGCACCCATCGGGAGTACCGCACGGTCAGCGTCGGCGACGCCACGATCGCCTGGGACGAGCTCGGCGGTGACGACACCCTCGTGCTGCTCTCGGCGGTCGCCCGCATCGGCGAGGCCGCCGACGGCCTCATCGCCGCCGGCCGCTCCGCCGAGACGCCGGTCGCGATGACCCGGGTCGGCACGACCACCGAGCAGTCCACCGTCGTCAGCACCCTCGGGGCGATCGCGGCCGACGCCAAGGAGGCCGGCATGACGTCGCCGGCCATCACGGTCGTCGGCGAGGTCGTCGCGATGCGTGAGGCGTTGTCGTGGTTCGAGACCAAGCCGCTGTACGGGTGGCGCATCCTGGTGCCGCGCACCAAGGAGCAGTCGGCCGGCCTGGCCCGGCGTCTGCGGGGCTACGGCGCGATCTCCGAGGAGGTCCCGACGATCTCGGTCGAGCCGCCTCGCAACCCGCAGCAGATGGACAAGGCCGTGCGCGGTCTGGTCGAGGGCCGCTACGAGTGGATCGCGTTCACCAGCGTCAACGCCGTCAAGGCCGTGCGCGAGAAGTTCGAGGAGTACGGGCTCGACGCACGGGCGTTCTCGGGTCTGAAGATCGCGGCCGTCGGTGACAAGACCGCCGAGGCGATCGCCACCTGGGGCATCCGCGCCGATCTCGTGCCGACCGGCGAGCAGTCCGCCCGCGGGTTGCTGGAGGACTGGCCGCCCTACGACGAGTCGCTCGACCCGATCAACCGGGTGTTCCTCCCGCGGGCCGACATCGCGACCGAGACCCTCGTGGCCGGTCTGGTCGACCTCGGGTGGGAGGTCGACGACGTCACCGCGTACCGCACCGTGCGGGCGGCCCCGCCGCCGGCGCCGACCCGCGAGGCGATCAAGTCGGGCAAGTTCGACGCCGTGCTGTTCACGTCGAGCTCGACCGTCCGCAACCTCGTGGGCATCGCCGGCAAGCCGCACCCGTCGACGATCATCGCGTGCATCGGACCGGCGACGGCCAAGACCGCCGAGGAGCACGGCCTGCGGGTCGACGTCCTGGCGGAGTCGCCGTCGGTGGACGTGCTCGCCGACGCCCTGGCGGACTTCGGTGCCACCCGCCGGCTGTCGATGCTGGAGGCCGGCGAGCCGGTCACCAAGCCGTCCCAGCGCCGCCCGTCGTCGCGCCGCAAGGCCTGACGATGGTGTACCCCGGCGACCGGCCCCGACGGCTGCGGACCTCCGCAGCCGTCCGGGGCCTCGTCCGGGAGACGCGGTACGAGCCCGCCCAGCTGGTGCTGCCGATGTTCGTCGGCGAGGGACTCACCGAGCCGCGCCCCGTCAGCAGCATGCCGGGCGTCGTGCAGCACACCCGTGACTCGGCCCGGGCCGCGGTCGCCGAGGCCGCCGAGCTCGGGCTCGGCGGAGTCATGCTGTTCGGGGTTCCCGAGCACAAGGACGCGTCCGGGTCCGGGGCCCTCGATCCCGCCGGCATCCTCAACGTCGCGATCGCGGACGCCCGGTCGGAGGCCGGTGACGCCCTCGTCGTGATGAGCGACCTGTGCCTGGACGAGTTCACCGACCACGGCCACTGCGGCGTCCTGGACGACCGGGGCCGGGTCGACAACGACGCCACGCTGG
Organism: Aeromicrobium marinum DSM 15272; assembly: GCF_000160775.2. Classification (NCBI taxonomy): domain Bacteria; kingdom Bacillati; phylum Actinomycetota; class Actinomycetes; order Propionibacteriales; family Nocardioidaceae; genus Aeromicrobium; species Aeromicrobium marinum. Next base: position 3,051,012 of record NZ_CM001024.1, read on the forward strand.
AGATCTACGGCCGGATGGCCGTGGCCCAGGCCGAGGCCGGTGCCCACTGGGTCGGTCCGAGCGGCATGATGGACGGCCAGGTGGGCGTCGTGCGGGCCGCGCTCGACGCAGCGGGGCAGGTCGACGTCGCGATCCTCGCGTACGCCGCCAAGTACGCCTCGGCGTTCTACGGCCCCTTCCGCGAGGCAGCCGGTTCGTCCCTGGTCGGCGACCGACGCACCTACCAGCAGGACCCGGCGAACGGGCGGGAGGCGCTGCGCGAGGTGCTGCTCGACGTCGCCGAGGGCGCCGACGTGGTGATGGTCAAGCCGGCCCTGGGCTACCTCGACCTGGTGGCCGCGATCCGTGACCGGGTCAGCGTCCCGGTGGCCGCCTACAACGTGTCGGGGGAGTACGCGATGCTCGAGGCCGCCGCCGAGCGCGGCTGGATCGACCGTGAGCGCGCGATCGACGAGACCGTCACGTCGATCAGGCGCGCCGGGGCCGACATTGTCCTGACCTACTGGGCTGCCGAGATCGCCCGTCGTCGCTGACCCTCACGATCCCGGCGGTCAGCTGCGGAACGACGAAGGCCCCCACCACCGGTGGGGGCCTTCGTCGTCGTGTGCGGGTGTCAGCTGAGCAGGCTGGTGATGCAGTTCAGCAGACCGACCACGTCGAACGACATGATGCCGGTCGCGAGGCACTGCATCTTGGCCTGCGCCCAGGTGAGCGTGCTGGAGCCCGGCGCCGTGCCCGTGCCGGAGGTCGAGGTGCCGGCACCGGTGAGGTCGTTGACCAGACCGTTGACGAGCCCGGTGACACCCGGGGAGGGTGCGGGGGCCGGCGGTGCGGTGGTGCCGCCGCCGGTGCCGGGCGTCCCGCCCGTGCCGCCGCCGGACGCCGGGGGAGCGGTGGTGCCGCCGCCCGTGGACCCGGGGGTCGCCGGGGGCGGGTTCGCGGCCACGCGCTCGGCCTCGGCCGCAGCCTGCCGGTCGCTCTCGCTGATCGACTGGTCCATGGCCCGGTTGACGACCGGCGCGGAGGCCCGCAGGTTGTTGGGCGCCTCGGTGAAGTCGCCCTGGGCGTAGGCCTCGGAGATCGCGATGACGGTGTCGGCGTAGGTGCCGGAGCGGTTGTAGCGCAGCACCGCGGACCGCAGGTCCTCGGGGTTGCTCAGGTCGCCGTCGCCGGCGCACAGGTAGATGCCGGCCGCCGTGGCCGAGTCGTCGATGTCCTGGGGGTTCTTGGTGCCGTCGTTGTCGGCGTCGACGCCGACCGACGCCCAGGTGCCGGGGATGAACTGCATCGGGCCGACGGCGCGGTCGAACACGGCGTTCTGGTCGAGGGCACCGTTGTCGGTGTCGTTGATGCGGGCGGTGTCGCTGCTGCCGTCGAGCAGCGGACCGAAGATGCCGGGGGTCGCGACGCCGTCGGCGTTCAGCGAGTTGCCGTTGATGCGGCCGTGGTTGGACTCCACCCGACCGACCGCGGCGAGCAGGTGCCACGGCAGGCGGCAGGACTCGTCGGCCTGGGCCAGGAGGGTCTCGGCGCGGCGGTAGGCCGAGACGGCTGCCACCGGGATGCCGTTGGTCGACAGGGTCGCGAGGGCGCCGTCGGCACCGGCGCGCGGGTCGATGCCGGCCGGGTCGGCCTGCACGCTGGCGGGCTGGTCGAACGGGGTGCTCGGGACGGACGGGATCGCGGAGGCGTCGTCGTCGCCCGCGGCCGAGGCGAGGCTGGTGTTGGTCAACGCGGCTCCCCATGCGCCGACCAGCACGGCCATCGGCACCAGGGCGCTGGCCTTCTGCCACCGCGTGAGCTTGCGAGCTCGCATCGAATTCCTCCCAGACAGCAGGCGAGTCAGACGCCTGCAGGCGTCACAGCATGTTACAGCCATCGTGCGGTTCGACCAACCGGGTCGACGACTGCACAACGACCCGGGTGTGATCGAGGTTACGCCGCTCGGACTCCCGCGGCGCCGCCGGTCGCCCGACCGGGGACAATGGGGGCATGGCCACCACCGACGAGTCCGCCCGTCTCTTCGACCGCGCGAAGGTGGTCTCGCCCGGTGGCGTGAACTCACCGGTCCGCGCGTTCCGGGCCGTCGGCGGGGTCCCGCGCTTCATGGCGCAGGGTGCGGGGGCCTACCTCACCGACGTCGACGGCAGCACCTACGTCGACCTGGTCGGCTCGTGGGGGCCGATGCTCCTGGGTCACGCGCATCCCGAGGTGGTCGCGGCGGTCCGCGACGCCGCCGGGCGCGGTACGTCGTTCGGCACCCCCAGCGAGCCCGAGGTGCTGCTCGCCGAGGAGATCGTGGCGCGGACCCCGGTCGAGCAGGTGCGTCTGGTGTCGTCGGGCACCGAGGCGACGATGTCGGCGGTGCGCCTGGCGCGGGCGGCGACGGGCCGGGACCTGATCGTCAAGTTCGCCGGCTGCTACCACGGTCACGTCGACCCGTTGCTCGCCGAGGCCGGCTCGGGCGTCGTCACCCTGGGCATCCCGGGGACGCCCGGCGTGCCCGACCACGTCGCCGCCGACACGGTCGTGCTGCCGTACCACGACCGTGAGGCGCTGACCCGCGTGTTCGACGAGATGGGCGACCGCATCGCGTGCCTCATCACCGAGGCGGCCCCCGGCAACATGGGCGTGATCGCCCCTGAGCCCGGCTTCAACGCCTTCCTCTCGGCCCTCTGCCGCCGACACGGGGCCCTGTTCATCAGCGACGAGGTGATGACCGGGTTCCGGGTCACCCGGCACGGCCAGTGGGGGCTCGACGGCGCGGTGGAGGGCTGGATGCCCGACCTGCTGACGTTCGGCAAGGTCATGGGTGGGGGGTTCCCCGCCGCCGCGTTCGGCGGGCGGCGCGACCTGATGGAGATGCTCGCGCCGGTCGGCCCGGTCTACCAGGCCGGCACCCTGTCGGGGAACCCGATCGCGTCGACTGCCGGCCTCACGACCCTGCGGCTCGCGACCGAGGAGGTCTACGCCGGCCTGCAGGCGGCGTCGACCACGCTGCAGGGCGCGGTCGCGGAGGCCCTCACGGCCGCGGGGGTCGAGCACGTCGTGCAGTCCACCGGCACGATGTTCAGCGTGTTCTGGGGGCCGGACCCGGTGCGCGACTTCGCCGGGGCGCAGGCCCAGCAGACCTGGCGCTACGCCGCCTTCTTCCACGCGATGCTGGACGCCGGCGTGTACCTGCCGCCGAGCGCCTTCGAGGCCTGGTTCCTGTCGGCGGCCCACGACGGGGAGGCACTCTCTAGAATCATCGAGGCACTGCCGGGCGCCGCCCGGGCCGCAGCCGCGGCGACCGATCCCGATGGACGACCGAGGAAGCAGGGTCACTGATGAGCACTCGCACGATCGTGCACCTCATGCGGCACGGGGAGGTCCACAACCCCGACGGGGTCCTCTACGGCCGCCTGCCGGAGTTCCTGCTGTCCGACCTCGGTCACCAGATGGCCGCCCGCGCCGCCGACTTCCTGCACGCCAACGAGATCGTGCACCTGGTCGCCTCGCCGCTGGAGCGTGCGCAGCAGACGGCCGACCCGCTCTCGAAGCTGCTCGACGTGGCCATCACCACCGACGACCGGGTCATCGAGGCCGACAACCTGTTCGAGGGCCGCACCGTCGGCGCCGAGCCGAAGGCGCTGGTCCACCCGAAGAACTGGTGGAAGCTGCGCAACCCGTTCCGGCCGTCCTGGGGCGAGCCGTACGGCGAGATCGCCGACCGCATGCAGGCCGCCGTCGACGACGCCCGCGAGGCCGCGCGCGGACACGAGGCGGTCATCGTGTCCCACCAGCTGCCGGTGTGGATCGCCCGGCAGGCCTACGAGGGCAACAGCTACGTGCACGACCCCCGCAAGCGCCAGTGCACCCTGGCCAGCATCACCAGCCTGACGTTCGACGGCGACGACTACGCCGGGTTCACCTATGCCGAGCCCGCCGGCGACCTGCTGCCGGACGCGCTCAAGGGCAAGTTCGTCGGGGGCGCATGACCCGCGTCCCCGTCCGGCGGGCGCCGGCACTCCTCGCCCTGCTCCTGCTGACCGTGGCCTGCAGCGGGGTCGGCAATCCCGGATCGACCGGCGGCTACGTCAGCGGCGACGGTGGCATCACGGTGGTCGACCCCGAGGACCGGGAGCCGGCGCCCACCCTCACCGGCACCGACCTCGACGGCGACCCGCTGTCGACGGACGACTTCGCCGGGCAGGTGATCGTGGTGAACGTGTGGGGGTCCTGGTGCCCGCCGTGCCGGGCCGAGGCGCCGGTGCTCAAGGAGCTGGCCGACCAGTACGCCGGTGACGCGCAGTTCCTCGGCATCCTCAACCGCACCAAGAACGCTGCCGCCACGGCCTTCAACCGATCGGTCGGCATCGACTACCCGAGCTTCGCCGACGAGGGCGGCCGGCTCGAGCTGCGGTTCGTCGACTCCCTGCCCTCCCAGGCCATCCCGACCACGTGGGTCATCGACACCGAGGGCCGGGTGGCCGCGCGGCTGATGGACGAGGTCACCGCCTCGACGCTCGGCGGCATCATCGACGACGTGCTGGCCGAGGCCCGGGACTGATGGGCGGCTGGTTCGAACAGACCGTGCTCTCGGGCTCGCTGCTGCTGGCGATCCCCGTCGCGGTCCTGGCCGGACTGGTGTCGTTCTTCTCGCCCTGCGTGCTCCCCCTCGTCCCCGGCTACCTGTCGTACGTGTCCGGCGTCGGGGTGCAGGACCTCGACACCTCGCGGCGTCCCCGCGTGGTCACCGGGGCGGTGCTGTTCGTCCTGGGGTTCTCGGCGGTGTACGTCGCCGGCGGTGCGCTCTTCGGGGCGGTCGGTCTGCGCCTGGCCCAGCACCAGCGCACCTTCTCGATCGTCGCCGGCGTCCTGGTCATCGTCCTCGCGCTGGTGTTCCTCGGCCTCGTGCCGGCCATGCAGCGCGAGTGGCGGGTGCACGCCGTGCCGGCCGTCGGCCTGGGCATCGCCCCGGTGCTCGGCGTGCTGTTCGGTCTCGGCTGGCTGCCGTGCATCGGCCCGACCCTCGGCGCCGTCCTCGTCCTCGCCGGCAACGAGGCCACGGCGGCACGGGGCGCGCTGCTGACCGGGGTCTACTGCCTCGGCCTCGGGGTGCCGTTCGTCCTGGCCGCGCTGGGCTTCGCCCGGTTCACCCGCAGCACCCAGTGGGTGCGCCGTCACCAGCGTGCCCTGTCGGTCGCCGGAGGCGTGCTGCTGCTGGTGGTCGGCGTGCTGCTGGTCACCGGGGTGTGGGACTCGCTGATCGCCGACCTGCAGACGTGGGCCGGCGGGTTCGGGGCGCTGCTGTGACCGACGAGACGACGACCACCTCCCGCCCCGAGGCGTCGGGCGCCCCGGCGCTCGGCGGCCGTGAGTTCGCCCGCTGGATCTGGCGGCAGCTCACCTCGATGCGCACCGCGCTGCTGCTGCTCCTGCTGCTGGCCATCGCCTCGCTGCCCGGGTCGTTCGTGCCGCAACGCAGCGTCGACGCCCGCGCCACCGAGGCGTTCATGTCCCGGCACCCGGATCTCTCGCCGGTTCTCGACGCGCTGGGGTTCTTCTCGGTCTACACCTCACCGTGGTTCAGCGCGATCTACCTGCTGCTGATGGTCTCGCTCGTCGGGTGCATCCTGCCGCGCACGAACGTGTACCTGAAGGCGCTGCGGGCGCGCCCGCCGAGGGCCCCGCGCAACTTCGCGCGCCTGCCGGCCTCGGGTGAGTTCACCACCGACCTGTCGGTCGAGGAGACGCTCGCGGTGGGGCGGCGCGTCGTCGGTCGGGCCCGCGTCGACGTCGTCCTCGACGGGGACGGGGATGCCGCCACGGGGGAGCTGCGCGCCGAGAAGGGCTACCTGCGCGAGTTCGGCAACCTGGTGTTCCACGTCAGCGTCGTGGTGGTGCTCGTCGGGGTCGCGGCCGGTGCGCTGTTCAGCTACCGCGGCGCCTCGATCGTGACCGAGGGCGACTCGTTCTCCAACGTCCTCACCCAGTACGACGACTTCGCCTCCGGGGCCCTGTTCGACCCCGACGACCTGCCGCCGTTCTCGCTGACCCTCGAGGACTTCCGTGCGGAGTTCCAGCTGGAGGGCCCGCAGCGGGGTGCGCCGCGGGAGTTCGAGGCCACCGGAACCTTCGTCGACGGGCTCGACGGGGCGGCCCGGCCGTTCGAGATCGAGGTCAACCACCCGCTGCAGGTCGGGTCCACGGCGGTCTACCTGGTCGGTCAGGGGTACGCCCCGATCATCCGGGTGACCCAGCCCGACGGCACCGTGGTGTTCGACGAGGCCGTCCCCTTCCTGCCCGAGGACGCCACCTACACGTCCACGGGCGTCGTCAAGGTGCCCGACACCACCGGCGACCAGATCGGCATGCGCGGGTTCTTCCTGCCCACCGCGGTGTCGGTCGGCGAGGACGAGGCGTCGATCTCGGCCTTCCCGGCCGCGGCCAACCCCTACGTCGCGATGCAGGTGTGGACCGGCGACCTCGGCCTCGACGACGGCCGGGCCCAGTCGGTGTTCAGCCTCGACACCCGCCGCATGGACCAGGTGCTGGACGACGACGGCGACCCGTTCCGGGTCGAGCTGGTGCCGGGGCAGGAGATCGACCTCCCCGACGGCACGACGGTCGCGTTCACCGGCCTGCGTCAGTTCGTGCGCTTCCAGGTGTCGTCGACCCCGCTGGTGCAGCTGCCGCTGTGGGGCGTCATCGCCGGACTGGTGGGCATCTCGTTGTCGCTGTTCGTCCGCCCGCGGCGGATCTGGATTCGCGCGCGTCGGGACGGCTCACGTACCGTGGTGGAGGTTGCAGCCCTCGATCGCGTGCCCCGCGACGATCTCGGGGACGACCTGCAGCACGTCATCGAACGGATGCGCACCGAGCTGTCCGGTGGGCAGCCAGGCAGCAAGGAGCCGTCATGACCCTGGCCGACTACGCCACCTTCTCGCAGTACGCCGTCGCCTCCGCGACCGTCGTGCTGTCGCTGGCCTTCCTCGCGTTCGTCGCCGAGCTCGGCTTCGTCCGCCGTGAGGCCCGGGTGCTGGTCGGCTCCGACGGCGAGCCCCTGGAGCCGGAGGCCGCCGAGGCGCCCGAGACCCGCAGCGACCTGCTGCAGCGCGTCGGCGTCGCCCTGACGGCCGTGGCGGCCGCCGTGCTGACCGTCGGCGTCGTGACCCGCGGGCTGGCCGCCGAGCGGGTGCCGTGGGGCAACATGTACGAGTTCGGTGCCGCCGGCGTCGCCATCGCCCTGGTCACCTTCCTGATCCTCTCGGTCACCTCGCAGGTGCAGTGGCTCGGCGGCGTGGTCGCCGGGTTCGGTCTGCTGGTCCTCGGCCTCTCCTGGACCGCCTACGTGCCGGCCGGGCCGCTCGTGCCGGCCCTGCACTCCTACTGGTTGGTCATCCACGTCGCGGCGGTCATGCTGGCCGGCGGGCTCTTCCTGCTCGGTGCGGCGGCCTCGGTGCTCTACATCGTCAAGGAGCGCGCCGAGCAGCGTGGCACCGTCGGCCCGATCCTGCGCCGGCTGCCCGTCATCGGCGCGATGGACCGCCTGGCGTACCGCGTGCACGCGGTCGGCTTCGTGCTGTGGACCTTCGGTGCCCTGATCGCCGGTCCGATCTGGGCGCAGTACGCCTGGGGCCGGTACTGGGGCTGGGACCCCAAGGAGGTCTGGGCGTTCATCACCTGGGTCGTCTACGCCTGCTACCTGCACGCCCGGGCGACGGCCGGCTGGCGCGGCCGGCGGGCCGCTCTGCTGGCGCTCGCCGGCTTCGCGACGTTCCTGTTCAGCTACTACGGCGTCAACATCTTCGTGCCGGGCCTGCACTCGTACGCCAAGTAGTCACTGCCGGCGGCGCGGCCGCCGGTTCAGATGCCGCGCAGGTAGTCCGGGTCGTCGTCGGGGCCACGGGGCCCGCGCGGGCCGGGCCGGCCGCGACCGGGCGGCGGCGGGGGGACGATGCGCCGGGTGCCGAGGACGATCCATGCCAACGGGCCGACGAACGGCACCAGCAGCACCAGGACGATCCAGACGAACTTCGGCGCGAAGCGCACCCGGTCCTTGGGCGTCGCGAGCAGGTCGAAGAACGAGTAGACGACCAGCACCACCGCGATGACCACCAGCAACGCCTTGCCCATGCGGGCCACCGTACCCAACGGTTCGCAACTAGGCTGGGCCCATGAAGGCGCTCTGGACCTACACGCTCGCCCGGTTGGGCATCTTCGTGCTCACCTACGCCGTGGTGTGGGCCGTCTGCTGGACCTGGGTCGAACGGTCCGAGCTGACCAATCTGGTGATCCTGTTCGTCTCGCTGGTCATCTCGGCCATCATCTCGATCCGGGCGCTCAGCGGTCTGCGCGAGAACCTGGCGGCCGACATCGCCCGGAAGGCCGAGCAGGTCAACAGCCGGATCGAGGAATCCCGTCGTGCCGAAGACGTCGACTGAGCGACGCGCCTGGATCGACGAGGCCGTCCGCCGGGTCGAGGCGGACGCCAACCGCAGTGCCGACACCCACCTGCACGTGCTGGACATCGCGACCCCCGGGGTCGACCTGTACCTGAAGGACGAATCGGTGCACCCCACCGGCAGCCTGAAGCACCGGCTGGCCCGATCGCTGTTCCTCTACGCCCTCTGCAACGGGTGGCTCGGGCCGGACTCGACGGTCGTCGAGGCGTCGAGCGGGTCGACGGCGGTGAGCGAGGCCTACTTCGCGCGGCTCATCGGGCTGCCGTTCGTCGCCGTGATGCCGGCCAGCACCAGCCGCGAGAAGATCGCGCTGATCGAGTGGCACGGCGGCCGGTGCCACTTCGTGCATCAGGCCGGCGAGGTGTACGCCGAGGCGGCGCGGATCGCGGCGGAGTGCGGCGGTCACTACATGGACCAGTTCACCTTCGCGGAGCGGGCGACCGACTGGCGCGGCAACAACAACATCGCCGAGTCGATCTTCGAGCAGCTGGCCGCCGAGCCGCACCCGGTGCCCAGCTGGGTCGTGGTCAGCGCGGGCACCGGCGGCACGTCGGCGACGATCGGCCGGTTCGTGCGCTACCGCCGGCACCCCACCCGCGTGCTGGTGGCCGACCCCGAGAACTCCGCGTTCTACGACGGCTGGGACCAGGACCGGTCCGACGTGACCACTGGCGCCAGCTCCAGGATCGAGGGCATCGGGCGTCCGCGCATCGAGCCGTCGTTCGTGGGCGGCGTCATCGACGACATGCTGCGGGTGCCCGATGCGGCGTCCGTGGCGACCATGCGATGGGTGTCGGACCGGTTGGGTCGCTCGGTCGGCGGGTCGACCGGCACCAACGTGTGGGCCGCCCTGCAGGTCGCCGACCGGATGCGTCTCGCCGGCGAGACCGGCAGCATCGTCACCCTGCTGTGCGACGGCGGTGAGCGGTACGCCGGTACCTACCAGAGCGACGCCTGGCTGGCCGAGCACGACCTCGACCCGGCACCGTTCACCGCGGCGCTGGCCGACTACGACCGCACCGGGGTCCTCACCCTCCCGACGTGACCGGCGCGGGTCACGCGCCGATGGCGAGACCGGCCGCGAGGCCCGCCGCGTAGACCAGCTGGGCCAGACCGGTGTCGCGCAGCACGGGGATCAGCGCCGGACCGGTGGCTCCGCCCAGCACCGTCCGCGCTCCCCGGGCACCCAGCGGCAGGGCCACCAGGCCCAGGAGAGCCCAGGGGGTCGAGAACGCCGCCCAGGCAAGCGTCGCGGCGGCGGTCAGGTGCAGCAGGAGGTAGAAGGTCCGGGAGCGGGCGTCGCCGAGGACGACGGCCAGCGTGCGCTTGCCCGAGACGGTGTCGGTGGGGATGTCGCGCAGGTTGTTCGCGACGAGGATCGCGCAGGCGAGCGCACCGACCCCGATCGCTGCCGCGACCCCGGGAGCGGTGATCCGTTCGGCCTGGACGTACTCCGTCCCCAGCACGGCCACCAGCCCGAAGAACAGGAACACGCTCACCTCGCCGAGCGCCCGGTACCCGTAGGGCGAGGGTCCGCCGGTGTAGGTCCATGCGGCGGCGAGGGCGGCGACCCCGACCAGCAGCAACCACCACGTCGTCGTGGCGGCCAGCGCGAACCCGAGGGCGGCGCCGAGCCCGAGGAACCCGAGGGCAGCAGCCTTGACCCGCCCTGCCGGGACCAGGCCGGAGCCGACGAGCCGGAGGGGACCGACCCGGTCGTCGTCGGTGCCGCGGACCCCGTCGGAGTAGTCGTTGGCGAAGTTGACGCCGATCTGGAGGGCCAGCGAGACCCCCAGGGCGAGCAGCACCTTCCACCACACGACCGCGTCGGCGAAGGCAGCCGCGCCGGTGCCGGCGACCACGGGGGCGACGGCGGCCGGCAGGGTCCGGGGCCGGGCTCCGGCGATCCAGAGGCGGGTGGGGCTCGGAGAGGTCACAAGGCAGCAGTCTGCCACCACCGGCGGAGGGTCCGCGTGACCCCCGTCAAGGTAGCGTTGACGCATGGACCGACCCACCCCGTACGGACTGCTCGTCGCGATCGTCGTGCTCGGGGCCAGCAGCCTGACCCTCGAGAGCGGGTGGCTGCGGCTGGGCGGGTTCGCCGCGGTCGCGGTGCTGCTGGCCTCCGTCGTCTACCAGCTGCTGGGTCCGCAGCCGAAGGCACCGGGGATCCCGCCGGCCGACGAGCCGACGGCGGAGGGAGCGCCGTGACCGACGAACTGTCCGACCTGCTGGCCGCGGCCCTGTCCCAGGCCGACCCCACCATCGCGCGGCGTCTCGGTCCGGACCCGCAGGCGCACCTCGACCTGGTGGTGCTGACCGCCCGGGCCACCGAGCGGATGTCCGACCTGCTGCGGTCCTCGGTCGCCGCGGCGCGGGCGGCCGGCTGGAGCTGGGAGGCGATCGGCTCGGCGCTGGGCATGTCGCGTCAGGCCGCCCAGCAACGCTTCGGCTCCAAGGAGGACGTGCCCGAGGACTCGGCCGTGCGGCGCCGGCTCGTGGGGATGACCGCGTTCACCGAGATGGACGTGCTGGAGGAGTGGGGCAGGCACGGGTGGCGCTCGGTCGCCGCCGGACCCGGCTACCACGACATCGAGCGCGACGAGGTCCAGTGGGAGCACCACCGTGCCGTCGTCGGCAGCCGGCAGGTTGCGGCGCTCGAGCGCGACGGGTGGCAGCGGGTGGGCGGTACCTGGTTCCCGTGGATCTACCTGGTCCGCCCCCTGCCCGAGCCGGCGGTGCCGGGCGAGCCGACGTGACCGTGGGGCTGCGTCCGCTGTCCGGCTCGGCCACCGAGCTGGTGCCGCTGCTGCGGGCCTGGCTGGACGGCGACGAGCCCCTGTGGGTCCGGACCTCCGGCAGCACCGGCCGGCCGAAGGACGTGGTGCTCTCGCCGGCCGCCGTCCGTGCCTCCGTGGCCGCGACACACGAGCGGCTCGGCGGCCCGGGCCAGTGGCTCCTGGCGCTGCCCCCGACCGGGGTGGCCGGCCTGCAGGTCGTCGTGCGGTCGTTGCTGGCCGGGTTCGTCCCGGCGGAGGACCGGTCCGACCTGACCGCTCCCCGTCGGTACGTCTCGGTCGTGCCGACCCAGCTGCACCGGATCGTCGCCGGCGGCGAGGTCGGCGAGTGGGCCGGGTTCGACGCCGTCCTCGTGGGCGGAGCGGCGGTGCCTCAGGAGCTGGTCGCCCGTGCTCGGGATCTCGGCCTGCCGGTCGTCAGGACCTACGGCATGAGCGAGACCTGCGGCGGTTGTGTGTACGACGGCGTCCCGCTGGACGGGGTCGAGGTCCGCATCGACGACGACCAGCAGGTGCACGTCGCGGGACCGGTCCTGTTCGACGGCTACCGCGACGAACCACGCGTCGGCGAGTGGTTCGCCACGGCCGACCTCGGCGAGTGGGTGGACGGCCGGTTGCGGATCCTGGGCCGCCGTGACGACGTGGTCGTGAGTGGGGGCGTCAACGTGCCGCTCCCGGCGGTCACCGCTGCCCTGCAGGCCGCGGACGGCGTGGGCGACGCGCTCGCCGTGGGCGTACCCGACGACGAGTGGGGTCAGCGCGTCGTGGCCGTGGTGGTCCCGGGCGAGTCGGTGTGCCTCGACGCGTTGCGGCTGGACGCGCTGCGCGACGTCGTCGAGGCGGCCGGCCACCCGAGGACCTGGGCGCCGCGCGACGTGGTGCTGGTCGACGCGATCCCGATGCTGCCGAACGGCAAGCCCGACCGCGCCGCAGCCCGCGCCCTGGCAGGTCCATAGGCGCGTCCCGTGTCGCCGGGCGCGGTCGCCAGGGAGCGGAGCGACCGTGAGGGCGAGGAACGAGCCCGAGGCGTTCCCTCACGTGAGGTTCGCCTCGCTGCGCTCACGCCCTCGCCAGCTCGGGCTGGCGAGCACGGCCCCGTTCGCCAGGGAGCGGAGCGACCGTGAGGGCGAGGAACGAGCCCGAGGCGCCGGCTCGCGTGTGGGTTCGCCTCGCTTCGCTCACGCCCTCGTTCCTCGGGCTGGCGAACGCGTAATCACGACGCTCTCGTTCTCGCGGCTGCCCACCGACGAACGTGGGTCAGGTGGTCGTGGCGGCGGTGACGGCCTCCAGCACCGGCACCTGCCCGCCGACCAGCTCCCACTGCTGCCGGACCGCCCGGCCGTCGTCGATCACGGCGGCGATCACGGCGGCCACGTCGGCGCGGGGGATCTCGCTGCGCTCCACGTCGGCCGCGAGGGTGACGCGGCCGGTGGGCTCGTCGTCGGTGAGTCCGCCGGGCCGCAGGATCGTCCAGGCGAGGTCGGACTCCCGCAGCGCCACGTCGGCAGCCCGCTTGGCCTCCACGTACGCGCGCCACACCTCCGGGGTGTCGTCGGGCACGGGCGCGTCGACACCGATCGCCGACACCTGCACGAACCGGTCGACACCGAGCGCCGACGCCGCGGCGATCGACTTCAGCGACCCCTCCAGGTCGACCGTGCGCTTGCGCTCGGGGTCGCCGTCGGCCCCTCCGCCGGCGGCGAACACCACGGCGTCGGCGCCCTCGAGGGCCGCGACGAACTCGTCGTGCCCGGCGGCCTCGAGGTCCAGCAGGCGGGAGTCGACCCCGAGAGCGCCGAGCTCGTCGGCCTGCTCACGGCGACGCACGAGCGCGACGGGACGGTGCCCGGCGGCGAGAAGGAGTGGATGGAGGTGGCGAGCGATCTGCCCTGCGCCCCCGACGACAGCGATGGTGGCCATGTCGCCACCCTAGGAGGGGGGTGGTGGGACGCAACCTGCTCACGGCCGTGACGCGAGCAGGTGATTCGACACGCCGCAGGGTCGCCGGGCCGCTAGGCTCTCGCGCGTGCAGCCGCTCGTGTTCTCGATCCCGATGCGCACGCGGTTCCGCGGCGTGACGCGACGCGACGGCATGGTCTTCGAGGGCCCCTCCGGCTGGGGCGAGTTCAGCCCGTTCCCCGAGTACGACGACGCCGAGGCCGCGGTGTGGTTCCGGGCGGCCGTCGACGCCGCCACCGGCAGCTGGCCCGCCCCTGTGCGCGACACCGTCCCCGTCAACTGCACCGTGCCCGCCGTCGACCCCGAGGCGGCTGCGGCGATCGTGCGGGCCAGTGGCTGCAGCACCGCGAAGGTCAAGGTGGCCGAGGCCGGCCAGACGCTCGCCGACGACCGGGCCCGAGTCGAGGCGGTGCGGGAGGCGATCGGCCCCGACGGCCACGTGCGCGTCGACGCGAACGGTGGATGGGGTGTCGCCGAGGCGGTGCTCGCCGTCGCCGTCCTGCACGAGGCGGTGCGGCTGGAGTACGTCGAGCAGCCCTGTGCCCGGGTCGAGGACCTCGCGGCCGTCCGCCGCGAGACCGACGTGCCCGTGGCCGCGGACGAGTCGATCCGGCGGGCCGACGACCCGTTCCGGGTGGCCGACCTCGAGGCGGCCGACATCGCCGTGCTCAAGGTGCACCCGTTGGGCGGCGTCCGACGGTGCCTGGAGGTGGCGGAGCAGATCGGTCTGCCGGTCGTCGTCTCCAGTGCCCTGGACACCTCCGTCGGGCTGGCCGCCGGGCTCGCGCTCGCCGCCGCGCTCCCGGAGCTGCCGCATGCCTGCGGACTGGCCACGACGAGCCTGCTCGACGGCGACGTCGTCCGTGACCCGCTCGTGGCGGTCGACGGCAGCATCAGCGTGCGGCGACCGCAGGTCGACCCCGAGGTCGCGGCGCGGCACCGCGCCGACCCCGCGACGGAGGCCTGGTGGTGGTCCCGGTTCGAGCGGGTGCGAGAGGTGGTGGAGGCATGACGTCGACCCGACTGGCCCTCGACGTGCTGGGCCGGCTGCTGGCCCTGGGCGTGACGGACGCGGTGCTCGCACCGGGCTCGCGCTCCGGCCCGATCGCCCTGGTGCTGCACGAGGCCGAGCGGCGTGGCCAGGTGCGCCTGCACGTGCGCGTCGATGAACGGGAGGCCGGCTTCCTCGCGCTCGGCATGGCCAAGGTGAGCCGGCGTCCCGTGCCCGTCGTCACGACGTCGGGCACCGCCGTCGCGAACCTGCACCCGGCGATGCTCGAGGCCCAGCACGCCGGTGTGCGGCTGATCGCCGTCACGGCCGACCGCCCGGGCCGGCTGCGCGGCACGGGTGCCAACCAGACCACCGACCAGCGCCGCATCTTCCCGGGCATCGCGTACGCCGAGCACGCGGCCGACCTGAAGGCCGTCGCCGCCCCCCAGCACCTCAACGTCGAGCTCGACGAGCCCCTGATCGACACCACGACCGGTCCGGTCCCGTCGTACCCGCCCGTCGCCGCGCCGTCGACCGACCGGCGGGCCGACCGGCTGCGCTCGGGACCTCGCACCGTCGTCGTCGCCGGTGACGACTCACCGAAGGCTGCCCGCCGGATCGCGCGGGAGGGGCGGTGGCCGTTGATCGCCGAACCCAGCTCCGGCGCGCGGCGCGGGGACCAGGCCATGACGGCCGGCCGCATGCTGCTGGCGCACTCGGCGCTCGCCGACCAGATCCAACGGGTCGTGTCGTTCGGCCACCCGACCCTGTCCCGCGAGGTCACCGCCCTGTTGGCCCGACCCGGCCTCGAGGTCGTGCACGTCGGAGGACCGCGGACCTTCCCGACCGTGCCCGGACCGTCAGTGCGGTTCGTGCGCGACGTCATGGTCGACGGACCCGGCGACTTCGGCTGGTACGCCGACTGGCACGAGGAGGACCGTCGGGCGATCGACGCGATCGAGGCGACCCTCGGTCCCGACGACCCGCAGCGGGTCGCGCAGGCCGTGTGGGACGCCGTCCCGCCCGGCGGGCTGCTCGTGGTCGGCTCGTCGAGCCCGATCCGCGACCTCGACCTGGTCGCCGCGCCCCACCCGGCGTCCCAGCGGCGGATGGTGCTGGCCAACCGCGGGCTCGCCGGCATCGACGGGATGCTCTCGACCGCGATCGGGGCGGCGCTGGCCCGCGACTCGACCCGCAACCTCGCCTACATGGGGGACCTGACGTTCCTGCACGGCGCCGGCGGACTGCTGGCCGGCGTCGCGGAACGTCGTCCCGACCTCACGGTCGTGGTGGCCTCCGACGACGGCGGCAGCATCTTCTCGCTGCTGGAGCAGGGCGCCCCCGAGTACGCCGACGCCTTTGAACGGGTCTACGCCACGCCCACCGGCAGCAGCATCGCCGACCTGTGCGCGGCCCACGGTGTCGCCCACCACCGGGTCGCCGTGGAGGGTCTGGCGCCGGTGCTGGCGCAGGCTCCCACCGGGATCGAGGTGGTCGAGGTGCCCCTCGACCGGTTCGGACGACGCGATCTCGAGCAGCGCCTGTCGGGCGCGGTGCGGGATGCGCTCGCCTGAACCGTGACAGCGGTTGTGGCACGGTCAGCGGTGTGTCACGATCGGGTCATCGCCTGTGGCGCGGGCCACAACCGTCCGCGGGCGTCCGCTGCTCGTGAGCCGTGGCGGCCACACCCCACCGAGAGGGTCGTATGACCACCGAGAACTTCGACTACGTCGTCATCGGATCCGGCAGTGCGGGCGGCGTCGTGGCAGCCCGCCTGAGCGAGGACCCGTCGGTCCGGGTGCTGCTGCTCGAGGCCGGCCCGATGGACGACGACGACATGATCCACCTGCCGGCGGCGTTCTCGACGCTGTTCCGCACCAAGTGGGACTGGTCGTACCAGACGACCCCGCAGAAGCTGCTCGGCGGACGCCGCGCCGACTGGCCCCGCATGAAGGGCCTCGGCGGCTGTTCGTCGATGAACGCGATGATCTACATCCGCGCCAACCGGGCCGACTACGACGAGTGGCGCGACGCCTACGGGGCCGAGGGTTGGGGCTACGACGACGTCCTGCCGTACTTCAAGAAGTCCGAGGGCAACCAGCGCCTGCGGGACGAGTTCCACGGCACCGACGGCCCCCTGCACGTCGAGGACCGGCGCTCGAACCACGAGATGAGCCACGCCTTCGTCGAGGCCTGCGTGGCGGCCGGCTTCAAGCCCACCGACGACTTCAACGGCGCCGAGCAGGAGGGCGCCGGCATGTACCAGGTCACCTGCAAGAAGGGTCGTCGCTGGTCCGTGGCCGATGCGTTCATCCGCCCGGCGATGCAGCGGCCCAACCTGACCGTGCGCACCGAGGCGTTCGTCACGCGCATCGAGATGGACGGCACCCGCGCCACGGGTGTCACCTACCGCCGGGGCGGCCGGACCGAGACGGTCCACGCCGGCTCGGAGATCGTGCTCAGCGGCGGCGCCGTCAACAGCCCGCAGCTGCTGATGCTGTCCGGCATCGGTCCGGGCGCCCACCTGCGCTCGCACGGCATCGACGTGGTCGTCGACTCGCCGGGCGTCGGCCGCAACCTGCAGGACCACCCGATCTCGGGCGCACTGTTCGACACCCGCCACACCACCGACCTGGCCGAGCAGCTGTCGGTCGGCAACCTGTTGATGGCGCAGAAGTTCGGGCGCGGGCCGCTCACCTCCAACGTCGCCGAGGCGGGCGCCTTCTTCACCTCCCGCGACGACCTCGACGTGCCGGACCTGCAGCTGCACATGCTGCCGGCCGGGTTCTGGGACAACGGGCTGCACGAGCCCACCAAGCGCGGGTTGACGATCGCGTCGACGCTGGTGCGGGTCGAGAGCACGGGCTACCTGCAGCTGCGGTCGGCCGACCCGACGTGGCACCCCGAGATCGAACCGGCCTACTACGACGACGTGGCCGACCTGGACGCGATGGTCGCCGGCTACGAGCGCATCTACGACGTGGTCGGCGCCGGTCCGCTGGGCGGCTTCATCGAGCAGCCGTGGCTGCCGGGGTCGTGGCGTCCCACCCGCGACGAGATCCTCGCGGCCGTCGCCCGCATCGGCCAGACGGTCTACCACCCGGTCGGTACCTGCTCGATGGGTACGGTCGAGGGAAGCGTCGTCGGTCCCGACCTGCGCGTCCATGGGGTCGAAGGCCTCCGCGTCGCCGACGCCTCCGTCATGCCGCGGGTCCCACGCGGCAACACCAACGCCCCCACCATCATGATCGGCGAGAAGGCAGCCGACCTCATCAAGGAGTCCCGATGACCGCCACCCACGAACCCGCCTCCTCCGCCTCGGCGGTGCACGACGGCCCGACGTTCGACTCGCTCAACCCCGCCAACGGCGACGTCGTCGGCACCCACCCGATCCACTCCGCCGAGGACGTCGACGCCGCGGTCGAGCGCGCGCGTCTGGCGGCCATCTGGTGGCGCGACCTGGGCTTCAGCGGTCGGGCCGAGTACCTGCTCACCTGGCGCAGCGTGATCACCCGACGCATGGCGCAGCTCGCCCACGTCTCGCACCTGGAGACCGGCAAGCCGCACGGCGACGCGCAGCTGGAGATCGCGCTGGCGATCGACCACATCCACTGGGCGGCGAAGAACGCCAAGAAGGTGCTGGGTCGTTCGAAGGTGTCGTCGGGTCTGCTGATGGCCAACCAGGTGTCGATGGTGGAGTACCAGCCGCTCGGCGTGGTCGGCGTCATCGGCCCCTGGAACTACCCGGTCTTCACGCCGCTCGGCTCGGTGGCCTACGCCCTCGCCGCCGGCAACGCGGTCGTCTTCAAGCCCAGCGAGTTCACCCCGGGTGTCGGCCGCTGGCTGGCCGACACGTTCACCGAGGTCGTCGAGGGCCGCCCGGTCCTGCAGGCCGTCACCGGCTTCGGCGAGACCGGTGCCGCGCTGTGTCACGCCGGTGTCGACAAGCTGGCGTTCACCGGCTCGGGCGCCACCGGCAAGAAGGTCATGGCCGCCTGCGCCGAGCACCTCACCCCGGTGGTCATCGAGGCCGGCGGCAAGGACGTGCTGATCGTCGACGAGGACGCCGACCTCGCCGCGGCCGCCGACGGTGCGCTCTGGTCGGGCATGGCCAACGCCGGGCAGACCTGCATCGGCACCGAGCGGGTCTACGTCCACCGGGCCGTGTTCGAGCCGTTCATGGCCGAGCTGACCCAGCGTGCCGCTGACCTCTCGGCGGGCACCGACGGCGCCAAGATCGGCCCCATCACGATGCCGTCCCAGATCGACATCATCCGTCGTCACGTCGCGGACGCGGTCGAGCGGGGCGGTCGCGTCGTCCTCGGCGGCGTCGACGCCGTGGGCGAGCGCTTCGTGCAGCCCACGATCATCACCCACGTCCCCGAGGACTCCACCGCCGTCACCGAGGAGACCTTCGGCCCGACCCTCGTGGTCAACCCGGTCGACGACATGGACGAGGCGATCCGGCTCACCAACGCGACCGAGTACGGTCTCGCCGGCGCGGTGTTCTCCAAGCGCAACGGGGTCAGCATCGCCGAGCGCATCCGCTCGGGCATGACGTCGGTCAACGCCGTCATCGCCTTCGCCGGCGTGCCGTCGCTGCCGTTCGGCGGGGTCGGCCAGTCCGGCTTCGGCCGCATCCACGGCGCCGACGGCCTCAAGGAGTTCACCTACTCCAAGGCGATCACCCGCCAGCGCTTCAAGCCGGTCCTCGCGCTCACGACGTTCGACCGCGACGAGAAGACCGACAAGAACGCCGCGACCCTCATCAACCTGCTCTACGGCGGCAAGAAGACCATCCGCTGACCCCCTCACCGTCCTCCTCCCCGCCCACCTCCCCGAGATTCGTGACGAATCGCGGGGCCGGGCGGGCGAAGGGGCGGGCTAGGGTGACGCGGTGACGTTCGACCGCTACGTGGCCCTGGGGGACTCGTTCACCGAGGGGGTCGGTGACCCCGACCCGACGCGCCCCCACGGCGTGCGCGGATGGGCCGACCGGGTCGCCGAGGTGCTGGAGCACCCGGGGTTCGGCTACGCCAACCTGGCGATCCGTGGGCGCAAGCTGCGGCCGATCCTGGCCGAGCAGATCGAGCCCGCGCTGGCCCTGAGGCCGGACCTCGTGACGATCCACGCGGGCGCCAACGACGTGCTGAGGCCGCGGGTCGACCTCGACGGGCTGGTGGCCGACTACGACGTGGCGATCGGCCGGCTCGTCGCCGGCGGGGCCCACGTGGTGATGTTCACGGCGCCCGATCCCGGCCCGGCGGCGGTCCTGCGCACGCTGCGGGGCAGGTTCGCGCTCTTCAACGAGCTGGTGCGCGAGGTCGCCGACCGGCGAGGGGCCACCGTGGTCGACCTCTGGCGGATGCGCGACTACCGCGATCCTCGCCTGTGGGACGTCGACCGGATGCACCTCTCGGCCGCCGGGCACCAGCGGATGGCGATCGCCGTGCTCGACGCGTTGGAGGTCGCGCACGAGCTGCAGCCCCTGCCGCTCACCGAGCGGGAACCTCTGCCGACGGCTGACCAGGTGCGGGCCCACCTGGTCTGGGCCCGCGAGCATGCGGCCCCGTGGGTGGGTCGCCGCCTGCGAGGCACCTCGTCCGGCGACGGGCTCTCCCCCCGCTGGCCCACCCTCACCCGCTGACCCCTCTACCTCCCGCCCTGGCGGTGATTTCGCGACCGAATGAGGCCTCATTCGGTCGCGAATCCACCGCGGCCCGCTTTCGGTCGCGAATCCACCGCCCCGCGGGGGTCAGGAGAGGGCGTCGCGGACGGGGACGAACTTGGCGTCGGACTCGGCCAGCTCGTCGGCCGGCACCGAGTCCGCCACGATGCCGCAGCCGGCGAAGAGTCGGGCCGTGAGGCCGTCGTCGGTGATCTCGGCCGACCGCAGCCCGATGCCCCACTCGCCGTCGCCGCCCGCGCCGATCCAGCCGACGGGTCCGGCGTACCGGCCCCGGTCGAGCCGTTCGATCTCGGCGATCAGCCGCACGGCGTCCGGGGTGGGGGTGCCGCCCACGGCGGCCGAGGGGTGCAGCGCAGCGGCCAGGGTCAGGGCGCTGGTGTGCGAGCGCACCACGCCGGTCACGTCGGTGGCCAGGTGCATCACGTTGGGCAGGTGCAGCACGAACGGCGCGTCGGGCACCGACATCGCCGTGCAGTGCGGCGCGAGCGCGTCGGTCACCGAGCGCACGGCGTACTCGTGCTCCTCCAGGTCCTTGCTGGACCGGGCGAGCGACCCGGCCAGGGCGGCGTCGTGCGCGTCGTCGCCGGTGCGGCGGATCGTGCCGGCCAGCACCCGCGAGGTGACCAGTCCGCGTTCGAGCCGCACCAGCATCTCGGGGGTCGACCCGAAGAACCCGTCGACGTGGAACGTCCAGCACGCGGGGTACTCGCGGGCCAGCCGGCGCAACGGCCACCGCACGTCGAGGGGCCGCTCGAACCGCGCCAGCCGCTCGCGGGCGAGCACGACCTTGTCGAGCCGGTCGGCACCGATGCGCGCGATGGCCTCGGCGACGACCGCCATCCACTGCTCGGCGTCCACCGGACCGTCCTGCAGGTCCGTGCCCTGGGGTGCGTGCGGCGGTTCGGCCGGTGCCAGCTCGGGGACGGCGGTGATCGTGGGACCGATGACGCTCAGCCAGCAGACCCCGTCGCGGCGTCCGACCACGACGGCCGGCACGTGCAGGGCGCCGGAACCGTCGGCCGCGAAGTCGAAGCTGCCGAATGCCACCAGGCCCGAACCCGGACGGCCGATCTCGTCGCGGACGACGGCATGCTCGACGGTCTGCTCCCACCAGCGGCGGGCCTCGTCGAAGCGCCACCGGCCGGACACCTCCAGCCCGGCGGCCCGGCCCCAGCCCACGATGCCGTCCTGACCGTGGACCCAGGCCAGCGACTCCGGTCCGGGGGGCAGCAGGTCCAGCAGTGCACCGGGATCGGGGACCTCGACGGTGCGGACGAGCAACAGAGCGTGCGCGGCTGACGTCTCCGACGCCGCAGGGTTGCTCATGCCTCCTGAGACTACCCGTGGGAGAGTGATCCGGTGACTCGAGCCGGACTGGACAAGGAGCCGCACGACGTCGCCCGGATGTTCGACCAGGTGGCCAAGCGGTACGACCTGACCAACGACGTGCTGTCGCTGGGCCAGGACCGTCGGTGGCGCACCCATGTGGTGGACCTCGTGGCTCCCCAGCCGGGTGACCTGATCCTCGACCTGGCGGCCGGCACCGGAACCTCCAGCGAGCCGTTCGCCGAGGCGGGCGCCACCGTCGTCCCCTGCGACTTCTCGCTCGGCATGCTGACGGTCGGCAAGGCACAGTTCCCGGGTCTGCCGTTCACCGCCGGTGACGGGATGCGGCTGCCGTTCGCCGACGAGGTGTTCGACACCGTCACGATCTCGTTCGGGCTGCGCAACATCGTCGACCCCATCGCCGGACTGCGCGAGATGCTGCGGGTCACCAGGCCGGGCGGACGGATCGTCGTCTGCGAGTTCAGCACCCCGACCTGGGCGCCGTTCCGCACCGTGTACACGAACTACCTCATGCGCGCGCTCCCGCCCGTGGCCCGTCGGGTGTCGTCGAACCCCGAGTCGTACGTCTACCTGGCGGAGTCGATCCGCGCCTGGCCCGACCAACGAGGCCTCGCACTGCGCATGGTCGAGGCGGGGTGGGGACGGGTCGAGTGGCACAACCTCAGCGGCGGCATCGTGGCGCTCCACCAGTCGTTCAAGCCCCACGGGTGACCGACGTCACCAACTTAGTGTGACCTAAGTAACGGGCGTGGTCCCGAACGGGCATAAGGTGGCGACACGGTGACCTTGTGAATCAAGTCACAAAGTCTCCGCAGACCATCCGCTCGTGGTTCGGGAGGTGACGTGGACGCCTACGTCCCGATTCTGGTGCTCGGCGCGCTCGCCGCTGCCTTCGCCGTCGGCAGTGTGGCCATCGCCCCGCTCACCGGCCCCCGCCGGTACAACCGGGCCAAGCTGGACCGGTACGAGTCCGGCATCTCGCCGAGCCCCCTGCCCGACGGCGGCGGCAAGGTCAGCATCAAGTACTTCTTCACCGCGATGATGTTCATCGTCTTCGACATCGAGATCGTGTTCCTCTACCCCTTCGCGGTGGCCTTCGACCAGATGACGTGGTTCGCGGTGTTCGCGGTGATGCTCTTCCTCGTCAACATCACGATCGCCTACGCGTACGAGTGGCGCCGCGGCGGAATGGAGTGGACCTGATGGGCCTCGAGGAGAAACTCCCCAGTGGCGTCCTGCTGTCGACCGTCGAGGACCTGGCGGGCTACTTCCGCAAGGCGTCGTTCTGGCCGGCCACGTTCGGTCTGGCCTGCTGCGCCATCGAGATGATGACCTTCGGGGCGCCCCGCTACGACTCGTCGCGGTTCGGCATGGAGGTGTTCCGTCCCAGCCCCCGCCAGGCCGACCTGATGATCGTCGCCGGCCGGGTCAGCAACAAGATGGCCCCGGTCCTGCGCCAGATCTACGACCAGATGGCCGAGCCCAAGTACGTGCTCGCCATGGGCGTCTGTGCCAGCTCCGGCGGCATGTTCAACAACTACGCGATCGTCCAGGGCGTCGACCACGTGGTCCCGGTCGACATGTACCTGCCCGGCTGTCCGCCGCGGCCCGAGATGCTGATCGACGCGATCCTGAAGCTGCACGACAAGATCCAGACCGGCAAGCTCGGCGCCCACCGCGCCACCGAGATCGCCGAGATCGAGCGTGCCGCCCTGCTGGCCGAGCCGACCTCGGCGATGAAGGGGCTCATGCGATGAGCGACGAGCCGACCCCCGACGAGGCCGGTACCCCCGCCCCTGTCGTGCCCGCCGACGCCGCCCAGCTGGAGGTCATCGACGTCCGCCGCGGCTCGTTCGGCACGGGCGACACCGGCGACACGAGCGGCTTCGGTGGCCTCAACCGGGTCATCGCGATGCCTCCCGCCAGCGCCCGCCCGTTCGGGGGCTGGTTCGACGAGGTGGCCGACCTGCTCGAGGCCCGCCTGACCGAGGCCGGCCACACCGGCGCCGTCGAGAAGGTCGTGGTCGACCGCGGCGAGATCACCTTCCACGTCACGCGTCAGGCCCTGCTGGAGGTCGTCACCCACCTACGCAACGACCCGGGGCTGCGCTTCGAGTTCTGCTCGTCGCTCTCGGCGGTGCACTACCCCGCCGAGACCGGTCGCGAGCTGCACGTGGTGCTGCACCTGCTGTCGATGACGCACCGGCGGCGCATCCGCGTCGAGGCCACTGCCCCGGACACCGACCCGCACGTGCCCAGCGTGGTGTCGATCTACCCCACCGCGGACTGGCACGAGCGGGAGGCCTGGGACATGTTCGGCCTGGTCTTCGACGGACATCCGGCGCTCACGCGCATCCTGATGCCCGACGACTGGCCCGGTCATCCCCAGCGCAAGGACTACCCGCTCGGCGGCATCCCGGTCGAGTACAAGGGCGCCACGGTGCCCCCACCGGACGAGCGGAGGAGCTACTCATGAGCCCCGACCCCCACCCCACCGACACCGGGACGACCGATCCGTACGCCGGCACCACCGAGTCGACGTCGGGCCCGGTCTTCACCGTCACCGGCCAGGACTGGGACACCATCGACCCCTCGTTGGCCGACGGCGACCGCATCGTGGTCAACATGGGTCCGCAGCACCCGTCGACCCACGGCGTGCTCCGGCTGATCCTCGAGATCGACGGCGAGACCGTCACCGACGCGCGGGCCGGCATCGGCTACCTGCACACCGGCATCGAGAAGAACATGGAGTACCGCACCTGGACCCAGGGCGTCACCTTCTGCACCCGCATGGACTACGTGGCGCCGTTCTCGAACGAGGCGGCGTACGTCGGGGCGGTCGAGAAGCTGCTGGGCATCGACGCGATCGTGCCGCAGCGTGCCCTCGACATCCGTGTCCTCATGCTGGAGCTGAACCGCATCAGCTCGCACCTGGTCTGCATCGCCACGGGCGGCATGGAGATCGGTGCGCTCACCGTCATGACCTGCGGCTTCCGTGACCGCGAGCTGATCCTCGACCTGTTCGAGGCCATCAGCGGGCTGCGCATGAACCACGCGTACTTCCGGCCGGGCGGCGTCGCGCAGGACCTGCCCGACGGTGCGATCGCCCTGCTGCGCGACAAGGTGGCCCTGCTCAAGAAGCGGCTGCCCGAGTACGCGGCGCTCTGCAACGCCAACCCGATCTTCAAGGGTCGACTCCAGGGCGTCGGCCACCTCGACCTCGCCGGTTGCCTGGCCCTGGGCATCTCCGGACCGCCGCTGCGCGCCACCGGCTACGACTGGGACCTGCGGCGCACCGACCCCTACTGGGGCTACGAGACCTACGACTTCGACGTCGTGACCCGGGACGAACCCGACGCCTACGGCCGGTTCCGGGTCCGTCTCGACGAGATGTGGGAGTCCATGCGCATCGTCGAGCAGGCGATCGACCGCCTCGAGGCCAGCGCGGGCGACCCCGTCATGATCGGCGACGCCAAGATCGCCTGGCCGGCGCAGCTGAGCGTGGGCGCCGACGGCCAGGGCAACTCCGCCGAGCACATCCGCCGCATCATGGGCGAGTCGATGGAGGCGCTGATCCACCACTTCAAGCTGGTCACCGAGGGCTTCCGGGTGCCGACGGGCCAGACCTACATGGCCATCGAGGCGCCCCGTGGCGAGATCGGCTGCCACGCGGTGTCCGACGGCGGCACCCGCCCGTACCGGGTGCACTTCCGGGACCCGTCGTTCGTCAACCTGCAGGCCACCTCGGTCATGAGCGAGGGCGGCATGATCTCCGACGTCATCGTCGCGGTCGCCAGCATCGACCCGGTGATGGGGGGTGTTGACCGATGAGCACGCTCGACGACCAGACGGTGGGGGAGCTGCGGGAGATCGCTGGCCGGTACCCCGAGGCGCGGTCGGGTCTGCTGCCGATGCTGCACCTGGTGCAGTCGGTTCAGGGCCACGTGACCACCGAGGGCATCGAGACCTGCGCCGAGATCCTCGGCCTCTCACCCGCCGAGGTGTCCGGCGTCGCGACCTTCTACACGATGTACAAGCGGCGCCCCATGGGCACGCACCACGTCGGCGTCTGCACCAACACCTTGTGCGCGGTGATGGGTGGCGACGCGATCCTGGAGCGGCTCCAGGAGCACCTCGACGTAGCCAACGACGAGACCACCGCCGACGGCGCGGTCACCCTGGAGCATCTGGAGTGCAACGCGGCCTGCGACTTCGCGCCGGTCATGATGGTCAACTGGGAGTTCTTCGACCACCAGACCCCCGAGTCGGCCGTCGACCTGGTCGACCGGCTGCGCGCCGGGGAGGTCGTGCAGGCCACCCGCGGCGCCACCATCACGTCATGGCGTGACGCCGAGCGGGTGCTCGCCGGGTTCGAGGACGGCCGGGTCGACGAGGGACCCGCTGCGGCCGGGCCCTCGCTGGCCGGGCTGCAGATCGCCGGCGAACGCGGGTGGAGCGCACCGGCCACCGACGACGCCCCGGCGGGCGACCGGTCCGCCGCGGTGCCCGACGACAGCGCCACCGAGGCGGCCGACGCCGCCGACACGAGCCGCGCGGAGTCCGAGACCGTCGTCGAGACGTCCGACGCCGACGCCCGAGGAGGCGCAGATGACTGACGTGCTGACCCCCGTCCTCAGTCGCAACTGGGCCGACGACCGTGCCTGGACGCTGGCCGCCTACGAGGCGCAGGGCGGCTACGACGGGCTCCGCCGGGCCGTCACGATGGAGCCGGGCGAGATCATCGAGCTGGTCAAGGACTCCGGGCTGCGCGGTCGTGGTGGTGCCGGGTTCCCCACCGGCATGAAGTGGAGCTTCATCCCGGCCGACAACCCCAACCCGCGCTACCTGGTGGTCAACGCCGACGAGTCCGAGCCGGGCACCTGCAAGGACATCCCGCTCATGATGGCGAGCCCGCACACGCTCGTCGAGGGCGTCATCATCGCCTCCCGGGCGATCGGCGCCGAGACGGCGTTCATCTACGTGCGCGGCGAGGTCCTGCACGTCGTGCGCCGGCTGCAGGCCGCGGTGCGCGAGGCCTACGAGGCCGGCTACCTCGGTGCCGACGTGGCCGGGTCCGGGACCCGCCTGGACGTCGTGGTCCACGCCGGTGCCGGGGCCTACATCTGTGGCGAGGAGACGGCGTTGCTGGACTCCCTGGAGGGGCGCCGCGGTCAGCCGCGGCTCCGCCCGCCGTTCCCCGCCGTCGCGGGTCTGTACGCGAGCCCCACGGTGATCAACAACGTCGAGTCGATCGCCTCGGTGCCGGCGATCCTGGCCCACGGCGTGGACTGGTTCGGCTCCATGGGCACCGAGAAGAGCAAGGGCTTCACGCTCTACTCGCTCTCGGGCCACGTCAAGCGCCCCGGACAGTACGAGGCCCCCCTGGGGATCACGCTGCGCGAGATCCTCGAGCTCGGGGGCGGGATGCGTGACGGCTCGGAGCTGAAGTTCTGGACGCCCGGAGGGTCCTCGACCCCGATCCTCACCGCGGAGCACCTCGACGTCCCGTTGGACTACGAGGGCGTGGGAGCCGCCGGCTCGATGCTGGGCACCAAGGCGCTGCAGGTCTTCGACCAGACCACCTCGGTGGTGCGGTGCGTGCTGCGCTGGACCGAGTTCTACAAGCACGAGTCCTGCGGCAAGTGCACGCCGTGCCGGGAGGGGACGTGGTGGCTGGTGCAGACCCTGCGCCGCCTCGACTCCGGGCAGGGCCAGGCCGGTGACATCGAGCTGCTGCTCGACCTGTGCGACAACATCCTCGGGCGCTCGTTCTGCGCCCTCGGTGACGGCGCCACCAGCCCGATCACGTCGGCCATCCAGTACTTCCGCTCCGAGTTCGACGCCGGCATGCACACCCCGTCGGCCGAGCTGTTCCCACCGGCCGCCTCCACCCTGTTCGGCCAGGAGGTCCCCGCATGACCGTCGACGCCACCGGGACGGGCTCCACCGACACGCCCGTCGAGCTGGTCACCCTGACCATCGACGACGTCGAGGTCAGCGTGCCCAAGGGCACCCTGGTCATCCGGGCCGCCGAGCTCATCGGCACCGAGATCCCACGATTCTGCGACCACCCCCTGCTCGAGCCGGTCGGCGCGTGCCGCCAGTGCCTCGTCGACATCCCCGACGCCGGGAACGGTCGCGGGTTCCCCAAGCCGCAGGCCTCCTGCACCATCGCGGTGGCAGCCGGCATGGTCGTCCGGACCCAGGACACCTCCGAGGTCGCGGCGAAGGCCCAGCGCGGCACCATGGAGTTCCTGCTCATCAACCACCCGCTGGACTGCCCGGTCTGCGACAAGGGTGGCGAGTGCCCCCTGCAGAACCAGGCCATGAGCCACGGCCGGGGGGACTCCCGGTTCGTCGAGACCAAGCGGACCTTCCCCAAGCCGATCGAGGTCAGCCGGCAGGTGCTGCTCGACCGCGAACGTTGCGTGCTGTGTGCCCGGTGCACCCGGTTCTCCGAGCAGATCGCCGGCGACCCGTTCATCGCCCTGGTCGAGCGCGGCGCCCAGCAGCAGATCGGCACGGCCGACGGCCAGCCGTTCCACTCCTACTTCTCGGGCAACACGATCCAGATCTGCCCGGTCGGTGCGCTCACCAGCGCCGACTACCGGTTCCGGTCGCGGCCGTTCGACCTCGTCTCCACCCCGGCGGTCGCCGAGCACGACGCGTGCGGCGCCGCGATCCGGGTCGACCACCGCCGCGGGCGGGTGATGCGCCGCCTCGCCGGCGACGACCCGGAGGTCAACGAGGAGTGGATCACCGACAAGGACCGCTTCTGCTTCACCTCCGTCGCCGGCACCGACCGGTTGCGCACCCCTCTGGTCCGCAACGCCGACGGT
Organism: Aeromicrobium marinum DSM 15272; assembly: GCF_000160775.2. Classification (NCBI taxonomy): domain Bacteria; kingdom Bacillati; phylum Actinomycetota; class Actinomycetes; order Propionibacteriales; family Nocardioidaceae; genus Aeromicrobium; species Aeromicrobium marinum. The sequence goes on from NZ_CM001024.1 coordinate 3,079,085, forward strand.
GACCTGGTCGCCGCGTCGTGGCCCGCTGCG
>NZ_CM001024.1:3079214-3079740 GCF_000160775.2 Aeromicrobium marinum DSM 15272
GGCGGCCGGCTGAGCCTCGAGGACGCCCACGCCTACGGGGTCTTCGCGCGCGTGGCGCTGGGCACCGACGACATCGACTTCCGCAGCCGGGCCCACAGCGACGAGGAGACCGCGTTCCTCGCGGCGCGCGTCGCGGGCACCGGGCTGGGTGTCACCTACGTCGACCTCGAGCGGGCCGGCACCGTGGTGCTGGCCGGGCTGGAGCCCGAGGACGAGGCGGGCACGATCTTCCTGCGGCTGCGCAAGGCTGTGCAGCAGCGCGGCCTGCGGGTCGTGGCCGTCGGCAGTCACCTCACCCGCGGCCTCGACAAGCTCGGCGCGACCCTCGTGGCCGCGGTGCCGGGGCACGAGGCCGCCGTCCTGTCCGGACAGGACATCGCCGACCTCGGACTCACCGCCGCCGATGTCGTGCTGGTGGGGGAGCGCCTGGCCCTCGCGCCCGGTGCGCTCACGGCCGCCGCCGGTCTGGCCGACGGCACCGGTGCCCGACTGGCCTGGGTGCCGCGTCGTGCGGGCGACCGCGGCG